>JAISCU010000100.1 GCA_031265345.1 Bifidobacteriaceae bacterium | reverse complement strand
GGGGCCGGGCCGCTCCTGGAGCGCATCTGCCCCGCCCACGTCTACACGGTCCAACCCGACGGCTCTGTCGGCGCGCTCTGGGCGGCCTGCCTCGAATGCGGCACCTGCCTGGCCCTGGCCCCGCCGGGCGTCCTGACCTGGCATTACCCAAGCGGCGGCATGGGCATCGTCTACCGCCAAGGCTGAGCCAGGCCGTACTCGGGGGTTAGTAAACGCAGGCCCGCCCCGGAAGTGACCAGAAGTAAACCGCCGCGCTCGACCCGAGCGGGCGGCATCGGACATAGTTGCGAAACGAAGGAGTTGCGCATGGAACCGTCGAAGCGGTTGCCGTTGTGGCTGGCAGTCGGAATCACCGTAGTTGTTGGAGTCCCGTTCGCGTTCTGGTTGAAGGCGTACGGCTTGGCCCTGTTCGTCTCGTTCACCGTGTGGGCGCAGTACTTCGCCTTCGGCGCCCGCCCGGCCGGATTGAAGCGGATCATCCCTGGCTATATCGCGGGCGGCGTGGGGGCCACGATTGTGCACCTGTTCTCGACTTGGCTGGGGGTATTGTTCGGTGACGCGAAGCTGCTGGCGGATAACGACATCGCCATGCTGCTGGGCTACTTCCTGGGCTTCTGCGGACTGATCTTCGCGATGCGGTACCTGAAGTTCATCGGGGACGACCCGCTGGCCTTCTTCCAAGGCATCTCGCTGACCTTGGGCTGCATCTTCACCCAGCAGGGCCTTGCCTATGTGGGCGATTCGCAGAATGTCTACGTGGGGATCATCGGCGGGCTGATCGCCTCGATCCTGGCCATGCTGCTGGGTTGCTTCCTGGGCTGGTTCAACGTGACGCTGAACGTCGGTCCGCCGAAGCCAGTCGAGGCAGCGGCCGGGGAGAAGGCCGACGCCTGACAGAAGTTGGGGACTGTCGCGAATTGTGGTTCGCCCAGGGCACCAAGACATTTGGACGATGCCGTGCGGCGGCTTGGGTACGATCGGTCGAGGTGGTGCGTCAGGGCTCTCTCCCTTGAGAATTGCGGCCCTTGACGCCACCGCGACCGGGGGCGCGCATTCGGATGATCTGGGCGGCGAGACCATCGGTTTGCAGGCTCGGGCGCTGCGGAATGGCATCGCGACGCTGAAATGCGGGTGAAACGGGTTCGTGGTCGCGCCGGTCGTGCCACGAACGCCGTCAGGGCGCATTTCGGGCCCGCGATGTGGGCGCTGGGCGCTGAAATGCGGGTGAAACGTGTTCGTGGTCGCGCCGGTCGTGCCACGAACCCTGTCCGGGCGCATTTCAGGCTCGCGATGTGGGCGCCGGGCGCTGAAATGCGGGTCAAGCGCGTTCGTGGTCGCCGCGGTCGTGCCACGAACGCCGTCAAGGCGCATTTCACGCACGGAGCAGTCGACCGTGGGACGCGATATCGCCGTAGAGTTGCTCTGTGCCATCTGAGCCCGCCAAACCGGAGTCGAAATCGGAGTCATGGGCGACTTCGGAGGCGACCCGCAAGTCGATGCAGGGCAACCGCAGCCGTGACACCGGACCGGAAATGGCGCTGCGCAGGGAACTCCATCGGCGCGGGCTACGGTACCGGGTCGGGGTCGCTCCGTTGCCCGGGGTCAGGCGGACAGTCGATATCGCGTTCCCGCGCGCCAAACTAGCCGTCATGGTGGACGGGTGCTTCTGGCACGGCTGCCCCGAGCATCACCGTCCCCCGAAGAGCCATTCCGAGTACTGGGTGGCCAAGATCGACCGTAACAAGGAGCGCGACCTGGAGACCACCCAGCTGCTCGAGGACGCAGGGTGGGACGTGCTGAGATTGTGGGAGCACGAGCCGTTCAACGTGATGGCCGATGCCGTCCAACAAGTGCTGACCGAACGCCAGGACCCTGCGGTGCCCGGCCGTGAGACGAAGACCAGACCCGGCCAGCCGGCCGAGCCTGACCCACCGGGCCAACTCCGCGAGCCGGACCAGCCACGCTGACTGGGCAAACCCGGCGAGCAGGGCCAGCCGAGCCAACTCGGGGAGGCGAACCTGACGACCCAGCACTGCCGGCCTGCCCTGCCGGATCGGCCACGGGGACCAGACCGGTCGGGCCAAGTGGTCGAGTTAGACCTGGCCCGCCAAACACGACGGCCGGACCTGGCCCGCCAAACACGAGGGCCGGACCTGGGCCGCCGGCCAGGCGCCCGGCCAGATTGCCAAGGCGGGATCCCGCCCGCGGGCGAGCCGAGCAGGCCGGACCAACCCGGCCGGGCGGCATCGGCGGGGTGAAGCCCAAGAGTGGCTAGACTGGTGCGCGGCCAATCAAACCTTTAAGGCCCGTCCTGTGAGGCGGGAAAGGAGCGCCCCATGGCAGCCACTGAAGTGCTGGACGGACCGGACATCTCCCGCGCCATCCAGCGGATCGCACATGAAGTCCTGGAGAAGAACCACGGGCCGGACGGTCTGGTGATACTCGGCATCCCGACGCGGGGCGTGCCGTTGGCGGGAAGGCTGGCGGACGGGATCGGGCAGATCGAGCCGGGTTGGGACAAAGCCCTTGGTCAACTCGACGTCACCATGTACCGCGACGACCTGGCACGGACACCGACCCGGACGCTCGGCCCAACCGCCCTCCCACCAGGCGGGATCGACGGCGCCACCGTGGTCCTGGTAGACGATGTGCTGTACTCCGG
Organism: Bifidobacteriaceae bacterium; assembly: GCA_031265345.1. Next base: position 17,792 of record JAISCU010000100.1, on the reverse strand, counting down.
GCGGACCATTCGGGCGGCGCTCGACGCGCTGGCGGACCTCGGCCGGCCCAAGGCAGTGCGCCTGGCCGTGCTGGTGGACCGGGGGCACCGTGAGCTCCCGATCAGGGCCGACTACGTCGGCAAGAACCTGCCGACGGCGTTGGCCGAGAGGGTGCGCGTTCTGCTGGCCGAGACCGACGGGCGTGACACCGTTCTGATCGATGAAGCGCCGACCGAGGGAGAGCCCCAATGAAACACCTCCTCAGCGCTGGCGACCTGGCCCATGACGAGGCCGTGGCAGTGCTCGACCTGGCGGAACAGATGGCCGCCACCCAGGGCCGCGAGATCAAGAAACTGCCGACCCTGCGGGGCAAGACGGTGGTCAATCTGTTCTTCGAGGACTCGACCCGGACGCGTATCTCGTTCGAGACGGCCGCCAAGCGGTTGAGCGCGGACGTGATCAATTTCTCGCCCAAAGGCTCGTCCGTGTCGAAGGGGGAGTCGCTCAAGGACACGATCCTGACTCTGGGCGCGATGCACGCGGATGGGCTGGTGGTGCGGCATTCCGCCTCCGGCGCGCCCTACCAGATCGCCCGTTCGACTTGGACCGACGCATCAGTCATCAACGCAGGCGACGGCACGCACCAGCACCCCACCCAATCCCTGCTGGACGCGATGACGATGCGCCGTCATTTGAAGGGCCCGGACGGCCGGGTGGACGTGGAGCTGAACACCCCCGCCAGCGCCGAGGACCTGGTGGGCCAGGACTTGGACGGGCTCGACGTGATGATCGTCGGCGACGTGCTGCATTCGCGCGTGGCTCGCTCCGGCGTCGAATTGTTCTCGACGCTCGGCGCCCGCGTCACCTTGGTCGGCCCGGCCACGTTGCTGCCGGTCGGCGTGGACAGTTGGCGATGCGGCGTCTTCTACGACCTCGATCAAGCTCTGCGCCAATTCCCGCCCGACGCGCTGATGATGTTGCGGGTTCAGCGCGAACGCATGTCCGGCGCAGGAGGCGGCTTCTTCCCCAGCCCGCAGGAGTACAGCCGGGAGTACGGACTCGACGCGCGCCGTCTGGCCTCGCTCCGGCGCCACACGATCGTGATGCATCCCGGCCCCATGAACCGTGGCCTGGAGATCACATCCGAAGCCGCCGACGGCCCCCGTTCGGTGATCGTTGAGCAGGTCGCGAACGGCGTGGCGGTCCGCATGGCGGTCTTGTACCTGACTTTGACCGGGGCGAAGGAGCAACTGACATGAACTACCTGATAAAGGGCGCCACGCTGCCGTCCGGCCAGCAGTCCGACATTCGGATCGAGAACGGAGTCTTCACGGCCGTGGACCCTCGGGACGGGTCCGCTTCCGGCGCCGGGTCGCAGACGGGCCTGAAGGTGGTCGATGCCGCCGGGCTGGTGGCGCTCCCAGGTCTGGTCGACCTTCACACGCATTTGCGCGAACCTGGCCGCGAGGACGCCGAGACCGTCTTGTCGGGTTCGCGCGCGGCCGCCGCCGGAGGTTTCACCTGCGTCCACGCGATGGCCAACACCTATCCTGTGGCGGACACCGCCGGAGTGGTCGAGCAGGTCTGGCGGCTCGGCCGCCAGGCCGGGTACGTCGATGTGCGTCCGGTCGGGGCGGTCTCGGTCGGATTGGAGGGAACGCAGTTGGCGGAGTTGGCGGCGATGGCCCGTTCGGCCGCACGCGTCCGGGTGTTCTCCGACGACGGCCACTGCGTCTGGGATCCGGTGTTGATGCGGCGAGCCTTGGAGTACGTCAAAGGGATCGACGGCGTGGTGGCCCAGCACGCCCAGGAGCCACGCCTGACCGAGGGGGCCCAGATGCACGAGGGCCTGGTCTCGAGCGAGGTCGGCCTGGCCGGATGGCCCGCCGTGGCCGAGGAATCGATCATCGCCCGCGATGTGCTGCTGGCCGAACATGTCCGTTCACGGCTCCATGTCTGCCATGTCTCGACCGCCGGGTCGGTGGAGATCATCCGCTGGGCGAAAGGGCGCGGGATCGCCGTCACCGCCGAGGTCACCCCGCACCATCTGCTCCTGAGCGACGATCTGGCCCGCACCTATGACCCGGTCTTCAAAGTCAACCCGCCGTTGAGAGCCGGAGAGGACGTGCACGCCGTGCGGGCGGCGCTCGCGGACGGCACCATCGATGTGGTGGGCACGGATCACGCCCCGCACCCGCCGGAGGCGAAAGATTGCGAGTGGGCGGCCGCCGCGTTCGGCATGACCGGGCTGGAGACGGCTCTGCCGATAGTGCATCAGTTGATGGTCGAGACCGGGCGGATGAACTGGGACGACGTTGCCCAAGCCATGTCCCACCGGCCCGCCCGGATCGGTCGCGTGCAAGGACAAGGGGAGCTGGTCGAGGTTGGTCGCACAGCGAATCTGACGCTCTTCGACCCCGAGGCGAACTGGACGGTGGTGCCGGAAGCCCTGCAGACGGCATCGGGCAACACGCCTGTGGCCGGGCGGACTATGCACGGCCGGGTCGTGGCGACGTTCTACGCCGGGCGCGCGAGCGTGTTGGATGGCGTCGTAGTCGAAGGAGAGCTGGCGTAGTGGAGCAGGAGTTGGCGCTGTTGGTGCTGGAGGACGGGCGGCATTTTCGGGGGAGGCCGTTCGGGGCGCGGGGCGTGACGACCGGGGAGATCGTGTTCAACACGTCGATGACCGGCTACCAGGAGACGCTGACCGATCCGTCTTACCACCGCCAGATCGTGGTCATGACCGCCCCGCACATCGGTAACACCGGCGTGAACTCCGAGGACCCGGAGTCGGGGCGGATCTGGGTGGCCGGGTATGTGGTGCGAGACCCGGCGCTGCGACCGTCGAACTGGCGTTCCGAGCGGGCGCTCGAGGACGAATTGCGGGACCAAGGGGTGGTCGGCCTGTGCGATGTGGACACCCGCGCCATCACTTTGCATCTGCGTGAGCGCGGCGCCATGCGGGCGGGAATCTTCTCCGGTCCGGCGGCTCTCGACGAGTTCGGCCGGCGCCGCTCGTACGAGGAATTGATGGCGGTGGTTCAGGACACGCCGCCGATGACGGGCCAAGACTTGGCGGGCGAGGTCACCACCGCTTCGGCCTATGTGGTGGAGCCACCGCCTGGCGTGCCCGTGGTTGCGACCGTTGTGGCCGTGGACCTCGGGATCAAGGGCATGACGCCGGAACTGCTGGCGCAGCGGGGAGTGCGGGTGCAAGTGGTGCCTCGGTCCACCGGCTTCGAGGAGGTCAAGGCTTTGTCGCCGGATGGGGTGTTCTTCTCCAACGGTCCGGGCGACCCGGCGGCGGCGGGGTCTGAACTGGAGTTGCTGCGTTGCGTTCTGGACGCCGGGATACCCTTCTTCGGCATCTGTTACGGCAACCAACTCTTGGGCCGGGCGCTGGGGTTCCCCACTTACAAATTGGGCTTCGGCCACCGGGGCGTGAACCATCCAGTGATGGACTTGTCCACTGGCAAGGTCGAGATCACGGCCCACAATCATGGGTTCGCGGTGGACGTGCCCTTGTCCGGCCCGGTCGTGGCGCCGTTCGAGGACGGGCGTTTTGGTCGCGTGTCGGTGTCGCATGTGGACCTGAACGACCAAGTGGTGGAGGGTTTGACGCTGTTGGACCGGCCTGCCTTCTCGGTCCAGTACCACCCCGAGGCGGCAGCTGGACCGCACGATGCCGCCTACCTCTTCGACCGCTTCGTCGCCCTGATGCTGGCTCAATCCGTGACCTGATCCGGGGGCATGCTGCAGCGAAATGCGACCTTCCCGCCTTCGTGTTCCAGCGCGACCGGCCACGAAGCTTCGAAGGTCGCAGTCGGGCGCGACCGGCCATGAAGCCCTCGGGGCTACCCCGCGATTCGGCGGCGGGCGGGGGAGCGCGGGTCCCAGGCGAACAGTCTGAGCGCGACGAAGGCTGCCAGGGCGGTCCAGGCCAAGGTCGCAGCCATCCCCGCGACGCCAGGGGCGGCGGCAGCGGTGCTGTGCCAATCGACTCCTGCCATGGTCGCCAACCCGCCGCCGGGCAACGCCAGTTGAATCAGACCGGTCATGCCGCCATCAGTATTGGCGGGCCCGGTCGCGGCGACCCAGGTTGCAGCGCCGATCACCACCAGCAGGACTGGCAGCGTGGTGTACTGGGCATGTTCGGCGGAAGGAGTGTAGACGGCGGTCAGAAGGGCCAACGCGGCGAATAGTAGTTCAGCGACCACGATGGCCACGGCCAACCAGGCCAAGCCCGCATCCCCGCGCGGCGAAAGCAAGTCCACCACAGCCAGAATCGCGAACAGTTGGCAGGCGTTGACCAAGGCGATCGGGACCAGGATCCCAGCCAGGATGCGGGCCGGACTGAGCACCGTCATGCGGAGCCGTTTGAGCACCAGGGCTTGCCGCCGCGAGGCGAGGGTGGAGGTCCCGGCCAGGTAGGTCCCTAGCCCGGCGACCAGCGGGATCAACGTTTGGGCGAAGCCCTGAGGCGCGGGACCGGGGCCGGAACCGTTCCGTGTGCCGGGCATCAGGTAGAGCATCGCGCCCAGGATCAGCGGCATCGCCAGGGTCATGATCGCCACCGTTCGGTTGCGGGCCAGCATCTTCAGCTCGGAGATGGCCAAAGTGATCATCGTGCTGCCACCTCCTCGTCGAGGTCGCGGCCCGATGGGCCCAAGATGAGGTCGTGCAGCGACGTCCGGGTGGCCTCGAGATCGACCAGCCGCACGCCAGCCCGTCTGATTTCATCAACCAATCCGGTGACGGTGCGGTGCACATCCGTGGTTCTCAGGCCGTGAGCGCCGTCGAGGTCCGCTTCGCCCCAACTGGAGTCCACCGGCCCCGACAGTCGGAAGCGCACCTGAACGCCCCGGTCTTGGGCCAGTTGGTCGTAGGAGCCCTCAGCCGCGATCATGCCCTTCCGCAATATCCCGATCCGGTCAGCGTTGGCGCGGGCCTCCTCGAGATAGTGGGTCGTGGCCAGGACCGCGCAACCGGCGTCCCGGGCGCGGCGGACCTCGCCCCACAGCCAATCGCGCGAGTCCAGGTCCATGCCGTTGGTGGGCTCGTCCAGGATCAGGAGGTCGGGCGCGCCCCAGGCGGCGATGGCGAAGTCGAGGCGTCGCCTCTCGCCGCCGGAGAGGTCGGCTGCTCTGACGCGGGTCCGCGAACCCAAGTCGGCGCTGCGAACCGCGCGAGCGGCATCGTCCATCCGTCCCGACGCCTCCCCGAACAGCGCGAGGGCTTCGGGGGGCGTCAGGTCGCCGGGCACGGCCGGGTCCTGGAACATCACACCGACGCGACGACGCGCTTCCCGATGCCGTGGGCTCAGGTCTCCGAACAGCCGACAGCTACCCGCGTGGGCGCCTCGCAGCCCTTCGATTAGCTCCAGACAAGTGGTCTTGCCCGCGCCGTTGCGGCCGAGCAGCGCGTAGATCTCGCCGCGGCGGACCTTGAAGGACAGGGCGTCGAGGACCGGGTGGGCAGGGGAGTACGCGAACGAGACGCCGGACAACTCCAAGCCGGCCGGGGCCGAGGATCGATTGTTCATGAGTCAACCGTCGCTCCTCGGAGCGATGCCTGGTAGTGGGCGGCTGTCACTCAGATCTGGTGACAAAATGACACTATTGGCGGGGCTGCGGCAAGGCTAGATTGCGGTGCTATGAACTATAACCGACGGCCCGAGACGGGTCTGCGAGCGCGTCCGATCCTGAATACCGTGATCATCCTTGTCGGCCTGTTCCTGGTGGGCATGACTCTGGCCGAGCGGCGTGGGGACGGGCTTCGCGATGGCATCTTGGGCGCGGTGCTGGACATCATGCCGATGAGGGGCGAGGGCTCTGGCACGCTCGTCTTCGCAGCCGGGATGGCAGTGATCGCGGTCGCGGCCGGCGCCCATTGGGCTCTCGGCAGGCGGGAACGCTCGCGGAGCCGGGCATCCCTGGCACGGAGGCAGGAGGGCGGCACGAGCGACGGGTGATAATCTGGCCGCAGTCGAAGACGGGGACGGCGGGGCAGATGAGGCGGCTCGGGGGACTACCCACTCACACCGGCCTGGGTGTGCAGGCACGATTGTTGGCTGCCGCTTTCGCCGCGATCCTGCCCGTGATCGTGGCCCTCAACCTGCGCACCGGAGCCGAGGCGGCCCTCGGCGTGACCGCCCTGGCGATCATGTGGCCGTTCGCCGTCGCCTTCACTCCGGGCGCGTCGCGCTGGCCTGGAATTGCTGGTTGGCCCAGGTTTGTCGCGCCCGCAGCGGTGGCGGTCGAATTTGTCTTGTGGTTCAGCGCCGCGTTCGGGGCGTCGGTCATCGCTATCCCGGCGGCCATCGCGCCAGCGTTGACCGCGGCCGAGAGGATCGAGTACCTGGTGGCCCCGTTGGCGGTGTACTTCCTGTTATTCGGGGACTTCCTCGCCTCGTCGCGGCGGTGGCATGCGTCCCAGGCCGAACGCGATGCCCGCTTGGGCGCGGCCCAAGAGGCGAAGGACGCGGAACGATTGCGGTTGGCCCAAGACTTGCACGATGTCCAGGGCCACACACTGCACGCCCTATCGTTCAAGCTGGCCGCCGTCGAAGCGCTCCTGGAAGAGGACGCCGAAGCGGCACGGCATGAGTTGGCGCTGGCGCGTGGGCTCACCGCCAATGCGCTGAAGGAGTCCAGGACGCTCACGCTGGGCGGGCACCAATTCGACCTGGGCGCCGAGCTCGAGAACTCCAGGCAACTGTTGGAGGCCGCCGGAATCGACTGCGCGGTTGTCCATGAGGCCGCCGTCGGCAAGGAGGCGGAGCCGTTGGTCGCGCGCGCCTTGAGAGAGGGAGTCACCAACATTCTGCGCCACTCCGAAGCGACTCGGGTCTGGATAGTCGTGGGCCACGACCGGGTCGAGATCGTCAACGACGGCGCGCCGGAATTGCCTGCGCCAGCCCGAGCGGGCGGGCTGACGGCGCTGGCCGCCAAGAGCGCGGCGACCGGTGGAGAACTGACCACGGCCTGCCAGAATGGGCTGTTCACGCTCAAGGTGTGCTTGGCCTTAGGGGGCGAAGTCAGTGGTCGCGTATGACGTTCTGCTGGTCGATGATGAAGACCTGCTCCGCGAGTCCCTGGCCATCATCTTGGCTTCGAGTCCCCTGATCGGCCGGGTCGCCCAGGCCTGCCGAGGGGCCGATGCCGTCCGGTTGGCCCGCCAGGAGAACCCCGCTGTGGTGGTGCTCGACTACGACATGCCCGGCGCCGATGGCTTGGCCACCGCGCGGGCTCTGCTCCAGGCGAATCCGGCCCGTCGGGTCTTGATGCTGACCCGGTTCGGGCGGCCCGGCCTGATGCGGAGCGCCCTGAGGCTCGGAGTCGCCGGCTTCTTGACCAAGGCGGCCGCGCCGAACAACGTGGTCGAGGCGATCGCCGAGGTCGCCCAAGGCAAGAGGTACTTCGACCCCGAAATGATCGCGGACGCCCTCGCGATCGACTGCCCATTGACCGACCGCGAACTCGAGGTCATCCACCTGCTCGGACGCGGCCGCAGCACCCGATCCATCGCCTCCGAACTCCACCTGGCCTACGGCACGGTGCGCAACTATCTATCCTCAGCGCTCATGAAGGCCGGGGTCGAAAGCCGCGAGCACCTGGTCGAAGTGGCGCGCGAAAAGCGTTGGATCTAGGACCGCCCCGGATCTTGGCCCCTCCGCGCGTTTCGGCTGTCGCTTGTCCGATGCCGCCGGGTCGTCTTCCGCGCATGTCCGCTGGCCGAACCCGTGGTGGTGTATCGATCAGGCGACTCGGTAGCGTTGCCTGGCGGCCTCGGCAGTGGTGCCCAAGGCCAGCCCGATCCTGTGCCACGAGTCTCCCTGGGAGCGGGCCTCTTTCACTTGGCCGGAGATCCCCTGATCAATCAGGCGCCGCTGATAACGAAGTCGTCTCAACTCGACCAGCGGCGGGATCTTCGCATCGGGAGTGGCCTCAATCCCGGCCTCGAACCTGTCGGCCATGTCACTTCCCCATGCTTCAAGCTCAGTTCGCTCAGCGCTCGAGAGGTCGTCTAGCTTCATCCTTGTAACCCTCCTTTCTGTAGGCTTGCGGGTCGAGCAGGCATCGCGTGAACTATGCAGACGGCATCGTAATCATGTCGCTCCACGACGCCGATTTCGAGCAGGCTTGTGCCCGAACAGTCGGGCCCCAGAAGCATCAACAGGGGCCGCTCGCCAGAATGGTCCGTGAAATAGGCCAGCGCGAACCCATAAGCGTTCAAGATGTCATCGTCATTCAACCGATGGCGCTTGGCGCTGGCCAAGATCAGCGGCTCATCATCCACGATTGCCAAGTCTAGCTGCCAAGGAGCCTTGGCGCCAACGGGCACCGGCAATTGGCACGCTCTTGCCGGTGGGCGGCGATGATCAGGGTCGAGGGAGTCAGGGCACCGCGGTCGCGGGACCAGGCCGCCCATTCGCCGTCGCCCGCTCCGTCATCAGCCCCGCTGTCCGGTGCGGGCCATTCCGGCTCGAGCACTCGGTCCACGACGAAGCCCGCGTCGATTAAGGCGGCGAAGTGGTCGGAAAGCGTGGCGTGGTGGTGGACGTAACTCAAGCGAGCGGCATCGTCCATCTCGAAATACGGTGTGCGGTCGAAATACGAGCGGCGGACGGACAAGTCCTCCGGGCGCGGCGAGTCCGGAAAGACCCAGGCGAAGGGGTGATCGGCCGAGAAGACCCAACGCCCTCCCGGCGCCAACACGCGCGCGACCTCCCGGTGGACGGCCGCCAGCGAGGGCACATGCGGCAGCGCGCCGAAAGCCGAGAAGGCCAGATCGAAGGCAGCGTCCGCGAAAGGAAAGGCAGCGGCGTCGGCCTGGACCAAGGTGAGACCCTTGGTGCCGAGCCGCCGTGCAACCGCCAGCATGCCCGCCGAGAGATCGACGCCGACCGCCAATGCCCCCGCGCCGACGGCCCAACGGGTGCCTTGAGCCGCGCCGCAACCGACCTCCAGCACGCGCAGGCCCTCCACGCCGCCAAGCAAATGGACGTTCGATTCGTCGAGCCCTTCCGGGCACCAGACCAGGCGGTCGACGCCCAGGTGCCCTGCATGCTCCTGGTAGTACTGGTCGGCTGAGACTTCCCAATACGCCACCGCGGGGTCAGGCGAAACGCCCTCCGGCACCGGTCCGTAGCCGCTGATCACCGACTCAGTATTCCACTGACTTCTGAGCCAACCCGGAATGCTCGGCGTGGCAGCCCCCCGACCCGGGCCAGGCTTTGGATTCCGACGTGTGAGGACCTGTCAGGCGCTGTCTGGGCTATCGGCCGCGTAGGCGTCCGAGACGTAAGGCATCAAGCGAATGCTGTCGCCGGTGTCGGTGCGCAACTGGAAATCCTCGACACTCGAGCTTGTCGGCACGTCGAACGTCACGGAGAACCGCTCCTGCAGTTCTTCGATCCCGAATTGGTCGACCGAGTCGCCACTCTTGATGGCGATGTCGCCGACGCTGCCTGTGAATTCATAGACTGTGCCGCTGGCGTCGAGGATCACGATGGGCTTGGTGGCGAGATCGTTCATCACTGCGCCACTGGCGAAGCCGCCTGAATTGGCGGGGTCGGAGATGTAGGCGAAGCAGATCTTCAGAGCTTTGCCCTCGAGGTCCACTCCGCTCGCGGTGAAGATCTTCTCAGGATCGTCCGTCACCTGTTCGATCCCCATCGTGTAGCCGTTCCATTGGAGCTCGACTCCGTCGAGGGTGGGTTCCTGCGGTGGTTCCGGCGATTCGGAAGCCTCCTCAGTCTGTTGGCTCGCACCCTGGGAAACGTCCGCCGAGGCGGTGCCAGTGCCGTCGCCGTTCCCGCCCGTGGCCGCAGTCTCGCCGTCACCACCGCAACCGGCCGTGATCAGACCGACGAAAGCGGCCATCACCACAATCGGAGTCCGCGCGATCAGTCTTGCATTCATGTCCTATTCCTTCCTTCGTGGGGTCCCATCCTCGGGAGATGTCAACAACCTAGGGCCGTTCCAAGTGCCGATGGTCTGCTCGGAGCAGACAGTTTCGCCCTTGGGGCCGACGGGCATGGGAAACCCGCCGCCCGCCATCCCACCAGCGCCCCGCCATCGCGTTCCGACCAGGACGGACGCCGCCCGAACGCCGCATGGCTGGCACGGGTAGGATTTGGACGGACCCGGATGGCCGGGCCGGCCAACCAATAGCTGGAAGGGGCTGTCATGCGAATCGGAGTGCTCACAGGCGGGGGAGACGTTCCAGGGCTCAACGCCGCGATACGGGCCGTGGTGAAACGAGCCGAGATGGAGTACGGCCACTCGGTGGTCGGTTTCCGGAACGGCTGGAGGGGTGTGGTCGAAGGCGATATCGAGCCTCTCACCAGGGAAGACGTGCGTGGAATCCTGCCTCGCGGCGGCACCATGTTGGGGACCGCCAGGTACCATCCGCACAAGAACGAAGGCGGGATCGACGGCGTCCTGTCCACCCTTGAGGCCGAGCGGGTCGAGGCGCTGGTCTGCATCGGCGGCGACGGCACGCTCAAAGCCGCCCACAAGGTGGCCAAGGCGGGCGTCAAAGTGGTCGGGATACCGAAGACCATCGACAACGACGTCGAAGGCACCGACTTGTCGATCGGCTTCCACACCGCCATAAACATCGCCACCGAGGCGATCGACCGGCTGCACACCACCGCAGAATCGCACAACCGTGTCATGGTCGTGGAGGTGATGGGCCACACTGTGGGCTGGATTGCTGTCAACGCTGGCATTGCCGGCGGCGCCGACCTCATCATCACTCCGGAGGAGCCGTTCGACATCGAGGAGATCGCGCGCTTCTTGCGCCGCCGCCACCGGTCGCACGCGAACTTCTCCATCGTGGTGGTGGCCGAGGGCGCCGAACCCGCCGAGGGCACCGACATGCAGTTCTCCACTCAGACCGACGACAAAGGCCGCATCATCGCTGGCTCCATCGGGGAACGGTTCACAATGGAATTGAAGGAGCGCACCGGGTTCGACACCCGCCTGACCGTGCTGGGCCACGTCCAACGCGGCGGCACGCCCACTCCGACCGACCGCATTCTGGGCTCCCGCTTCGGCGTGGCCGCCGTCGACGCGCTGTCCACCGGCACTGTCGGCGTCATGACGGCGGTGCGCGGCGAGAACATCGTGCTGGTCCCGCTGGAGGAAATCGCGGGCAAGGTCAAGGAGGTCCCGGACGATCTGGTGGAGGTCGCCCGCGCTCTTTGGTGAGTCTCCGCTCGCCTGCGGCCTGTCTGGCGCGGGCGTCAGCCCCAGTACATCCGGGTGTCGATCCGACGGGGCGGCGTCCGCGTCGCCATGACCTCGCCCACCAGCCCGTCGCTCACCTCGACGCCACGCCCAGCGGCGAGTTTGACCACCTGCGCCTGGTACCACAGGTCGATCAGGACGTTGTCGCCTTCGCGCAGGCCCGCCCAGTCGGATTCGAACAAGCTGTCCACGTAGTCCAACTCTCCGACCGCTAGCGCTGCCCGTCCCGCCGTCAGCCGCACCTTCTCCGAGGCGCACGCCGGTTCCGGCAGTTCCTGGAAGAGCGCCCAGGCCTCCCGGTGGCGCCCGCAGTCCACCAGCAGCGCCAGGTACTCCTCGGCATACGCTTGGTCGTCGTTCCGGCCGCCCGCCTGCCAGGCGCTCTCCATCCAGTCCAGCGCGGTGGTCGGGTCTTCGGTGGACGATGCCGCCGCCAGATTCCGCATTGCCAGTCGGCCCCCGAGCGCGGCGGCTTCGCGCCAGAGTTCTTGGGCCCGGTCGGGATTGAGGTCCTCCCATTCGAGCAAGCCCAGGTGGGTCAAGGTCTCCGGGTCGCGTCCGCGCGCCAGGCTGCCCTCGAGCAACGACCTCCAGGCCGGGTCAACCAGGAAGGACCCGGAACACGGTGTGAACCGGCCCTCGCGGAGCAGCCTCAACCAGGGTTCCTGTTCGGGGCCGAGGGAGTCTGCGGGATAGTGGAAACCAACCGGAACGCTGTCCGGCGCCCGCAGTCCCTCCAGGGCGCCCCAACCGGAACCAAGGCTGAGAACGTCCCCCGGGCGGACCTCCACGCGGGCGCGGACTTGGGCGGCGGCATCGGCGGCCTGGACAAGCGCGGGCGGGATCACTTGATCGACGGCCTCCCGGACCCGGCGACGAGCCTCGTCCCAATCACCCTGGGCGGCCGCCGGATCGATGGCGCCGCCACCGAAGAGCTGCGTGAACTCCACTTCGCTGGCGGCGTCCATAGTCAGGCCGTGCAACTGCGTGGGCGCGAGCCCCGCCTGCAGTTCGACATAGCTTCCCTCGCCCGGCCGGGACAGGAATTCCCACCACCAGCGGCCCCCGTCATGGCTGCCCCAGCAGAACATCTTGCGGAAACGCAACGGCTGGGTGGAACGCTCGAGGAACAACTGCCCGTCCGGCTGGGCGCAGGCCTCCCAGGGCGCGGGCTCGTCCTGGGGCAGCTGGAAGAAGTACTCGCTCGAACGCTCGTAGTTCAACGGATAGGTGGCGTCGATGGTCCGGCCGTCCTCGGTGAACCACGGCAGTTCGGCGTGGCCAAAGTAGTTCGGCGCAGCGGCGATGGAGGCGGAGTTCAGCGGCAAGTCCTGGTCCTTGACCCAGTCGATCCGGGCGGGCGTGTCCTGGTAGATCACCTGGCGCGTGCCGGAGAAGACGCGTGTGCCAGCTTGCTGCGGTACCGCTGCGTTGGTCCACCAATAGAGCGGCACCGGATACGAATGAGGGTTGACGATCCGCACGTGGGCCTCGAGGACCGCTCGGCCGTCCGGCAGGCGGAAGTCGATCTGCCAGAACAGGCCTCGCTGGCGCTCGTACTCCCACAGCCGGAGCGCGGCGGCCTGGCCATCGCGGTCGCGGACTATCCCGGCGAAGAGCGGGTCGCAGGTGGCGCAGGAGTGGCCGTACTGGCCCAGGTTCCATTCGATGCCGCCGGAGAACCAGGCGTCGCGGATGGCGAGGTTGGCCGGTTGGAAGACCGGGTTGGTGAACAGCAGGTCGCGGCCTGTGCATAGGTCCGTGAGCGAGTAGAGACGACCGCCCAGGCCTGGCAGGAAGGCAGCCCTGAGAACCCCGTTATCTAGGACTATGGTCGACAATTCGGTCGAGGCGTTGGCGCGGCCGTAGCGGTCCTGCGTCAAATAGGGCAGGACTCTCCTGGCGGTGTCGCGGCCCAGGCCCGGCAGTTCGTTCGGTAGCAAGCTCCCGTTCGACTCTACCGGGAGATGGACGCGCTGGTCACGCAGTCCCGGCAGCGGTGAGACGCCAATGCCGTCCACGCCCGGCAGGATTATCGATTGCTCCAGAATGTCCATGTGCGGCGTTCTCCTATCGAGCCAGACTTTATCGAAACGTTACCTTTCTCAACGGTATCGCGTTGATTGTTCGTGATAGAGTCGCGGTCAGTACAATCACGTTCGATCACCCAATGACGGGTCACCGGAGACAGCAACAATCCTGCTGGCAGCGACAGCCAGCGATAGAACGGAGAGGCGAGCGATGGCGAGTGTCTTTGCCGATTACTCAGACCAAGTGTCATCGCGGCTGCGCGGCCTGGATGAGTTGGCGGCGACCGGGGGACTGGACAAGGCCATCGCGATCTTCGCCGACTCGTTGAGGACAGGTGGAGTGATCCAGGCCTTCGGCACCGGCCACTCGCAGGCGTTCGCGATGGAAATCGCGGGCCGGGCAGGCGGGTTCATACCAACAAACGCGGTCAGGCTGGTGGATCTGGTGCTGCTGGGGTCGCGGCCGAAGTCGGCCCTCGGCACCGCCGAATTCGAACGAGATTTCACTGTCGGGGATGAACTCTACGAACTGTACGAGATCCATCCGGAGGACGCCTTCATCATCGCGTCCAACTCCGGCGCCAACGGTTCGACGGTCGGACTGGCGCTACGGGCCAAACGGGAAGGCCACCCGGTCATCGCGGTCACTTCCCTGGAGCACTCGCGAGGCGTCGAGTCGAAGCACCCGAGCGGCCAGCGGCTTTTCGAGGTGGCGGACGTGGTGATCGACAATCTGGCGCCCTACGGCGACGCCACCTTGGCACCGCTCGACGGCGTGGCGATGGGGGCGGTCTCATCCATCACCGCCGCCTACATAGCCCAGCTGCTGACCATCGGCGCGGCAGCCTGCCTGCAGTCCGAGGGCCATCTTCCCCCGCTCTACATCTCCGCCAACATTCCTGGCGGGGACGAGCACAACAATGAACTGGAGGAGCGGTTCGGTCCACGGATCAAGCCGTTTAGGTACCTCCCGGAGGGCGCCTAGCCCTCGGCCACAGATATCCATCTGACAATCCGACACCGACGAAAGGTATGCAATGGATAAGCGAATGTTCAGGGTAATCGCAGGAGTGGCAGGAGCCGCCATGTCAATGGCTTTCCTGATCTCGTGCGCGAGCCCGTCATCGAACGACGACAAGTCGGACGACAAGAGTTCGGGCGGCACCGGGGCTGACGTCAGCGCCGACAACCCGTTCGGCCTTGAGGCCGGCTCGTCCATCGAGGCAGTCGTCTTCGACGGTGGCTACAAGAGCGACTACGTCAACTTCGCGGGCGATGTCCTGATGGACAAGTTCCCAGACGTGAAGGTCACGGTCTTGGCCACCTCGGAGATCAGTGCCGAGATGCAGCCGCGCTTCGTCGGCGGCAACCCGCCCGACCTGCTGGACAACCAAGGCGCGCAGCAGATCCCGCTCGCCAGCATCATCGACTCGCTGGCCACCTGGGACGACCTGTGGGAGGCCAACACCTATGAAGGCGTCAAGATCGCCGATGCCGTCTATCCCGGCATCAAGGAGACTGGCTCGTTCAATGGCAAGTTCGTCCAGCTTCCCTATGTGATGACCGCGTGGGCGTTCTACTATTCGCAGTCGTTGTTCGACGCGAACGGCTGGGAGCCCCCGAGGACCTGGGACGACGCCCTGACGCTGTGCGACGCCGCCAAGTCACAGGACCTGAAACTGTTCACCTGGGGCAAGGAGGCTTCCGGCTACTGGAAGTACCTCGCTCTCGACTCGGCTGTGAAGCAGGGCGGTGTCGAAGTTGTCGAGCGGATCGCGAACCTCGAGCCGGGCGCTTGGGAAGACCCCGATCTGCGGGCCGTGCTGGACAAGTTCAAGCAAGTAGTGGACAACCAGTGCTTCATCCCCGGTGGTTCCGGGACGCAGTTCACCGCGGCCCAGGCCCAGTGGTCAAACGACCAGGCAGCGCTGCTGTACTACACCGGTTCCTGGATCGAGAACGAGATGGCCAACGCCACCGCCGCTGATTTCCAGATGACTGCTTGGCCGCCGATCGTGGTTGACGAGGCCACAGCGAAGCTGCCGTTCGCCGCCATCGATTCCGGCGCGGATGAGAAGTTCGTGCTTCCGGCCTCTTCCGCCAACATCGCCGGCGGCAAAGAGCTGATGCGGGCCATGCTGTCGAAGGACGCCGCAGCGAACTTCGCCAAGACCCGCCTCGCGCCGACCATCGTCAAGGACACGGTGCCGGCTGATGGGTTCGGCTCGACCGCACTGGCTTCGACTGTGAAGCTGATCGACGAATCCGGTACCGACACGTTCAGTTGGTCGTTCGGTGGCTATGACACCTACTATGCGATCTACTCGGATGAACTGGTCCTCTGGAACGCCTTCCTGGACGGCCAGAAGACTGTGGACGAACTGATCGCCGAGGAAGAGGCCCTGGGCGCCAGAGCCGCTGCCGACACCAGCGTTGAAAAGGTCGAGTACGACTTCTGACCTGATCCAACCAATCCCCATTATTCAACTATGAAAACATCCCTCGAACCGGGCAGTCTGCGGAAGCGGGCTGCCCGGTTCCGTCGACGGTTGACTTTCGACCGGATCAGCTTCGTGGCGGTGTTCCTTATCCTGCCGCTGACGATCTTCGTCATCTTCGAGCTGTCGCCCTACCTTCAGGCGTTCTATTACTCCATGACGGACTGGGGCGGGTTCTCGAACGACATGGACTTCGTCGGACTGCAGAACTTCGAACAGATGCTGAGCGACCCGAAGTTCCTCAAAGCGGTCCGTAACTCGGCCCTGCTGGCGGCCGTGATCCCGACGGTCACATTAGTGGCCGCCTTTGCGATCGCGGTGGTCGTGACCACCGGCGGCCCGATCATCGGCCGAGTCACAGGGCTCAAAGGAGGCGCGTTCTACCGCGTCATCTCGTTCTTCCCCTACACCGTTCCGGCGATCGTGATCGGTTTGATCTGGGCGCAGGTCTACGATCCGAACAGAGGCTTGCTCAACGGGGTGTTGAAAGCACTAGGGCTGGACCGGTTCGACGGATTCCCGTGGATTGGGAACGTCCACACCGCCATGCCCGCGTCGATGTTCGTGATCATCTGGGGCTTCATCGGGTTCTACACGATTCTGTTCGTGGCCGCGATCAAGGGCATCCCAGCCGAGACCTACGAGGCGGCCCGGATCGACGGTGCCGGACGGCTCCGAACCGCCATCTCGATCGCGCTTCCGCAGGTTCTCGACTCGGTCCAGACGAGTTACATCTATCTCGGTTTGACCGTGATCGACTCGTTCGTCTATATGCGGGTGCTCAATCCGCTGGGAGGTCCCGATTACGCGACCCTGACGATCACCCAGGACCTGCACATGGAGGCGTTCACCGGAGGCCACTTCGGGTACGCCACCGCCATGGGCGTTGTGCTCGCCATCATCACGATGGTCTACGCAGGAATCATCTTCCTGATCTTCCGGCTGATCAGGGGCAAAGACGACGGCGGGAGGGCAGCCGCATGAGCGCAGCACGTACCCGGGCTGGCCGCAAGCGGCCCTACACGAAGGGCGACACGGCGGTGGCCACGACCTCGCATGTGATGCTGACCGTCTGGTCGGTGATCGTGATAGTGCCGTTCCTGTGGACGTTGCTGTCCAGTTTCAAGACCTCCAAGCAGATCCTGTCCTCGCCGTTCTCACTGCCGGACAAGCTCCATTTCGAGAACTACGTCAACGCCTGGAACACGGCCGGGATCGGGCAGTTCTTCTTCAACACCGTGATCGTGGTCGGATCGGCGCTCGTGCTGGTGATGCTCCTCGGGGCGATGCTGGCCTATGTGTTGGCCCGCTTCAAGTTCCCCGGCAACGGGCTGATCTACAACGTCATGCTGGCGGCGATGAGCTTCCCGATCTTTTTGGCGATAGTGCCGCTGTTCTTCATCTTGAAGAACTTCATGATCCTCGACACTCTGCCGGGATTGATCATCACCTACGTGGCGTTCGCGCTGCCGTTCACCATGTTCTTCCTATACGCGTTCTTCAAACAGCTGCCGCAGGACATCTACGAGGCGGCGGTCGTTGACGGCGCGGGGGAGTGGCGGACGTTCTTCCAAGTCATGCTGCCCATGTCCACTCCCGGCATGGCGTCAGTAGCGATCCTGAACTTCCTCGGGCTGTGGAACCAATTCCTCCTGCCGCTGGTGCTCAACCCGAGCAAGGAGAACTGGGTGCTTTCCCAAGGGATGGCGTCCTTCGCCTCCAAGGCCGGATACGCCGTCGATTTCGGTTCGCTGTTCGCCGCGGCCGTCATCACGATAATCCCAGTGCTCGTCATCTACGTGATCTTCCAGCAACGCCTCCAGGGCTCGGTGTCTCAAGGCACCTTCAGATAGACCACGCGGATGGGGTACGTTCTGGCGGTCGACGCTGGCGGGACAACGACCCGCTGCGCGGTGGCGGACACCGCTTGTTGTTGCCTCGGCTACGGCGAGGCTGGCCCTGGCAATCCGATTTCTGTTGGACCTGAGGCGGCGTCGGAGGCATTCGCGAGGGGCATCGGCGCTGCACT
>JAISCU010000477.1 GCA_031265345.1 Bifidobacteriaceae bacterium | reverse complement strand
CCACCATCCCGAAATAGTTGACCGATGCCGTGAGCGCGGTCGGCGCGGACAGCCCGGCCACCGCGACTATCGCGTCGAGGCGGCCCCCGGACAGTTCGCCCGCCCGGTCCACCAGGGCCATGCGGCCGTCGGCGGTGGCGAGGTCGCAGTCGATGTCGGCGCCCTTGAGATCGGCCCCGATCACCCGCTGGCCGCGTTCTTTGAGCAGATTGGCTGTGGCTTGACCGATTCCGGAGGCGGCACCGGTCACCAAATACGTTCGCATTCGTTCCCCCGATTGAAGTTGGTGCGCGGTCGGCTTCGACCGCGTTGGTATCCATTCTGCGTCTTGGGACGGCAGTTCCCAAACCGAACGCGGCCGATGCGGCCGTCCGGCCTGACGGTCCGGCGTGGCAGTGCCCGAAAAGTCATATGATCGTGTGCCTATGCGTCCCTATCTCGAGCTGTTCAGAATCCCAGGTGCCGCCGCCTTTTGCGTCGCGGCGCTGGTGGCGCGCGCGGGTGGCGCGATGATCGGGATCGGGACGGTCGTGATGGTGTCAGAACAGTATGACTCCTACGCCCTGGCGGGCGGGCTCTCGGCCTCGAACGTGATCGCCTGGGCCATCGGCACGGCGGTGCTCTCGAACATGGTGGACCGCCACGGGCAGCGCCGGGTGATGCTGCCCGCCACTATGGTCTCGGCTGCGACCCTGGCGGTGTTGGTGGTGCTGGGGACCATCCGAGCGCCCGCCTGGATGCTCTTCGCTCCGGCTGTGATTTCTGGCATGACCGGGGGCGCGCCAGGGGCTCTGGTCAGGGCGCGCTGGAATCTGGTGGTGCGGAACGCCCGGCAGCTGCACACCGCTTTCTCGCTCGAATCGACCCTCGACGAGTTGTGCTTCGTGATCGGCCCGGTCGCGGCCACCCTGCTGGGCACCCAAGTGGCTCCGGCCGCCGGATTGGTCGCCCCGGTGATCCTCGGGGCTGGTGGGGGCCTCTGGTTCTACTCCCTGCGCGCGACGGAGCCGCCGGTCGCGGCGCGGGGCCGGGTGGACGGCATCGGGCGCGCGGAGGACTTGGGCGGCGCGGGCGGCCGGGCGGACGTGGGCGGACGGCCCGGCGTCCCCGGATCGGCCCGGCGCGAACTGATCCTGCTGCTTCCGGGTGTCGGGGCCGTGGCGCTGGTGACTGTGATGATCGGACTGTTGTTCGGCTCATGCGATGTGACGGTGGTGGCCGCGACCGAGGCGTGGGGCGTGAAACAGCTCTCGGGGCCGGTGCTGGCGGCCATGTCGCTGGGCTCCGCGATCGGCGGGCTGACTTACGGTTCGCGGAACTGGGTGTCCTCGGTGGCGCGGCGCTGGGTGGTCTGTCTGGGGCTGCTGGCGCTGGCGTGCGTGAGCGTACTGTTTGCCGGCAGCCCGGCGTTCTTGGCCGTGGCGGGTTTCGCGGCAGGTCTGGCCATCGCGCCGACCTTGATCAACCTGAACACCCTGATGCAGTCGTTGGCGCCGACCGACCGCCTGACCGAGGGCCTAGCCTGGGTCTCCACCTCGTTGGGTGTGGGCGTGTCGATCGGCGCTTCGGTGTCCGGCCAACTGATCGACCAGATCGGGTACCGGGCGGGCTTCGTGGCCATGGTCGCGGCCGGGTTCGTCGCCGCCGCCCTGGCTCTGTTGAACGCGCGGTCGGTGTCGCGAACCGCTCGGCGGGTGGCCGCGGAGAGGCGGTCGGCTTCGGGCTGAGGGGCCGGGCTGACGTCCCCGGGGCAGAACCCGCGTCAACCGGCCCGCGCGTCGTGTCGGCAGGGTTTGGCACGCCCATGGACGATGCCGCTCGGTCAGGTCTTGCTCGTGGGGCGGGCCTGCGCGTCACCC
Organism: Bifidobacteriaceae bacterium; assembly: GCA_031265345.1. The sequence goes on along the minus strand of JAISCU010000477.1, from coordinate 7,470 downwards.
CGGTCCTGGCTCCCGCCGGGCACGCCTTGCTCCTGGTCGGCCCATCCATGTGCCGCCGGGACCCGTCGACGCAGTGCCCTGGGATTTGCGCGCTCCGGCCCATCGAGTCCGCTGCTCCGAAAGTCGAGGCGGCTCCCCCTCACGAAGCCGCGGAGTTGGCCGGTTGACCGGCTCGGGTGTGAATTGCGCCTTGACGGGGTTCGTGGCACGAATGCGGCGACCACGAACGCGTTTGACCCGCATTTCGGCGCCCGGGGCCGTCCCGCGCCGTCGGTTCGGACGTGAATTGCGCCTTGACGGGGTTCGTGGCACGAGCGGAGCGACCACGAACGCGTTTGACCCGCATTTCGGCGCCCGCGGCCGTCCCGCGCCGTCGGTTCGGGCGTGAATTGCGCCTTGACGGGGTTCGTGGCACGACCGCTGCGACCACGAACGCGTTTGACCTGCATTTCGGCGCCCGCGACCGTCCCGCGCCGCTGCCGCGAAAGCCGAGGCGACTTCCCCACCATCACGGAGCCGCGAGGCAGGCTGGGCAGCTGTTTCCCATGCCAATGTTCACCGAGTCCGCTGCTTCGGCTCCGGCCCTTTCGCGTTTCGCATGGTCAGCGCGTCGCGCGTGGATGCAGCTACGCGCGAAATCCCGGAGTCGATGAATAACGGCGCGCGAATCGACGGACTCGGCGCTGGCACGCCCCTCGTGGCCGACACCGAGCACCAACCCGGCAGCGAGACGGACACGCCTCGCTCCCGCCTTGCCTCAACGCTGAAGTGCCCGCGGTGGAAGTGGATGTGGTCTCCGACGAGGACTTCACTCTGCATCAATTCAGGCGCAGCGAATCCCTCGACCTTGAAGCTATATCGGACGCCGACTGGCGCAGTGAGCATTGACGGCCCCATCGATTCCCTCCGCCTGTCACCAGCTTGGAACGTCCAGGCTGCCTGCCCGCGAGGACGCGGGGGCTTATCTCCGAGGCTGCACTGGCAACGCAACTCAAGCGGCGGCCTCGCAGGTTGTTATAGTTGGTGCGATCTATAACTTGGTATGAATCGGCCCGGTGGCCGCGGCCGTCTCGCATCCCGGAACGCGCCGGTCGCGCCGCAACACCGGCAGCCAGTCCGCCTAGCATCGCCGCATGACAGCCGTCGACGCCGCCGCGCCTCCCTCCTCCGTCCCCGAACCGAAAGGCCCCAGCCTTCGTCGCTCGATCTCCAACACCCTGAGGGGTTCCGCCGGGAACCTGGTCGAGTGGTACGACGTCTACGTCTACACGGCCTTCGCCAAGTATTTCGAGGACCAATTGCTTGACCCGGATGACACCAACTCGGAGATCTACGTGTGGGCGATCTTCGCGGTCACGTTCCTGATGCGACCGGTGGGGTCGTGGTTCTTCGGACGCTTCGCCGACCGGCGCGGCAGGCGGGCGGCGCTGACGTTCTCAGTCTCGCTGATGGCCGCTTGCTCGGCGATGATCGCGCTGATCCCGACGCAGGCTCTGATCGGTTCCGTCGCGACCATGCTGCTGGTGGTGTCCCGCCTGGTCCAAGGCTTCGCCACGGGCGGCGAGTACGGCACCTCGGCGACCTACATGTCCGAGGCGGCGGTCAAGGGGCGGCGCGGGTTCCTCTCCTCGTTCCAGTATGTGACGTTGGTGGGCGGCCAGGTGCTGGCGCAGGCGGTCCTGTTGGTCATGCTCGTCGCGCTGCGTCCCGAGCAGATCAGCGCCTGGGGCTGGCGGGTGGCGTTCGCCGCGGGCGGCGTGGCCGCCGTGGGCGTGTTCTGGGCGCGCCGGTCCATGGACGAGACCGTCTCGTCGAAGACTCTGGACTCCATCAAGTCCGGGCGCGGGAGCGCCGCCAAGACCTCGGGCTCGCTCGCGGAGCTGCTGACCCACTGGTGGCGCGAGCTTGTGCTCGTGTTCCTGATCACCGCTGGCGGCACGGCCTGCTTCTACGTCTATTCGGTCAATGCCCCGGCCCAGGTCCAACAGGCCTTCGCGGGCGGCGACCCGCGCGTCGGGTCGCTCATCAACTTGGGCGCCTTGACGGTTCTGATGCTGCTCCAGCCGTTGGGCGGCTGGCTCTCCGACCGCTGGGGCCGCAAGACGCTCCTGGTCTTCTTCGGTTGCGGCGCCCTGGTCTACACCTGGGCGTTGGTGATCGACCTGCCCCGCCAGACGAGCCCGGCCGCCGCCTTCGCCATGCTGGTCGCGGGCTTCGTCATCCTGACCGGCTACACCTCGATCAACGCGGTGGTCAAGTCGGAGATCTTCCCGCAGCACATCCGCGCGCTCGGGGTGGGCCTGGGCTACGCGCTCGCGAACTCGATCCTGGGCGGCACCGCGCCGATGCTATACAAGGCCGCCGACCTGCATGGGCACATCACCGCGTTCGTGGTCTACGTCACGGCGGTGGTGTTCGTCTCGCTGATGGTCTACGTCTTCGCGTTGCGCAACCGCGGGGCCAACTGGCTCGACACGCCGGACCTCATGGCGGAGCGGGCCAAGTCCGGCGGCTGGGTGCGTCCCGGCGTGTAGCAAGCGTCCGCACCCAACTCGTGCGGCGGCATCGTGCCCATATTGGGCAGACGGATTTGCACGATGCCGCCGGGCTGGGTCTTCCCTCTCGCCGACGTCAGGCGATCCGCGAGTGACAGCCGTCGGCCAGGTGGAGGGTTGGCTCGGTTGACGGGGTCAGGTTCTGCGGGGCGGCCGCCAGGAGCATCCCGTTCGCCCCGGCGTTGGTGCCAGAGGACGACGCTGCCGAAGCTGTGCGCCTGACCCGCCGACCGTCGCGAACGGCGTTGAGTCACGAGGGTGAGACTTGGGCGGCCCGTGCCGAACTGTACGTCAGCAAGGCGCGCCCGGCGGCGACCGCTCAACTGTGCGCCATGTCCGGATGGCAGCTGTGCTCAGTATGCGCCGGCCGGGCCTCGTGGCCTGTCGCAGCGTCGAGGTGGCCGTCACGAAGCGCGTCCGCTTCGGATCAGGCTCCAGTGGATTTGGTGTCCGGCGCAGCGGGCCAACACGGAGACATAGATGGACTGGGAACGGGTGTTGCGGTTACGGAACGGATGGATTTGGTTCAAGTAGGCGAAGTCAAGACGTTCCGGAGTCTCGCGTCACAGGTTCTGCACTGCGACGCCGGCGAATTGGTTGAGCAGGTGATCGACCTCTCGTCGGGTGCGTAGGCCGGACTTGTCTACCAACCCCCGTCGGAGTTTCGATAGGTGTACCGGTCGTCGGCCATCGCGGTCGCGATACTGCGCCCGGATCTCCGCGCGAGCCTGGCCACGGTCTCCCGTTCCATGTGGCGCCTGCCTCGGGTCGCATGATTCTGCGGTGGCGCCTGCGCTCGGTCGCACAGCTTCGTGGAGTCTCGCGTCAGCGGCAAGATCGGCAGGTCAGGCCTCGTCCCCTGGTATGGGGGGCACGTCGGGGCTGGCGCGCAGCCAGTCGTCGAACCGGCCCAGGTCGCCGCGGGCGGCCCGTTCGCGCAGGTAGGCCTCGGTCTTGATGGCGGAGGCCTTCTCCGCGATGGCGGTGACGAAGAACTGGTTCATCGACACCCCCTCCTCGGCGGCCACGCCGCGCACGAACTCGAACAACGACTCCGGTAGCCGTAACGCGTAGTTGCCCATGGTCAATCCTCCTTCGGATGGTTCAGGTGGTGGCGGTAGAAGTCGCCGGGGGTCGCCAGCGGCATGCCGAGGCGCAGGCAGGCGGCCTCCAGGTCACGGGTGTTCAACGAGACCAGCCAGTCGGCCCGTCCGTTCATGGCGGTCTCCAAGACCATGTCGTCGTCGGGGTCACGCGCTTGGGGCCGCCACAGGTAGAACAGCTCGACCGGTTCGGCGATCGCGCACAGGGCGTCCAGGAAGGCGTCGGTCATGGCTGCCGTGCGGCCTGCGGCCGCGAGCTGCTCGGGGCGTTTGAGGACGGCCTCGTACTCGAGGACCAGCGGCACCGAGACCAGGGCCGTGAACCGGCGTGCCCGCAGCGCCCTCATTGTCTGGAACGACGCCCCGCGTCGGCTCCGCGCGGCAACGACCAGGACGTTCGTGTCCAAGACCACGCGCTTCATATCACCAATGATATCTTACGCGGCAGGTTATACGGTCTGGCCGCAGGGCAGCAGAGTTGCACGATGCCGCTGGCCAAGTCTCCGGCCGCCGCGCGGCCCCACAGGGTCGGCCACGGCGCCTCGCCCCTGACGGCTGATGTCTGCTCCGTCGTGAGGTTCGTCTCGACCGACCAGCACAACGCGTCGCGCAGCTCACGGCTTCGTAACGGTTTGGCCTCTCAGCCGTCTTGTCGGCCGGCGAGCCTCGGGGCCCTGTGAGCAGGCGGCTGCCCTCAGCGAACGCCGAGAAGTCGTCGGATGCTGCGACCGGCGCCCCGGTCTCCTGCGGCTGCTGGATGCCAGCCTGGCTCGTTTTGAATTGGGGAACAGCGAGGGGCGGGTGCCCGAAGACTCCCGCCCCTCAACTCCCTAGCGTTGCGGTGCCTAACTCGAAACCCCGAAAGGAAACAGACAGAGGGATGTGTTATCCGCAAGGCGTTAGAGATTAGGATACCCGGAGTGGAAACCAGCGGCAACCAGACCGGCCCAACGTCAGCCTGGGGCGCGGCCCTGTCGAAGGAAGACGCGCTCAGGTGGCTCGGCCAGGCGCGATTCCAACGGTACCTCGATGCAGCCGGCCACGACGGGAGGACCGCTGTCGCGTTGTACGCCTGGAACGCAGCCGTCGCGGCCATGGCCCTGACCGAGGTGTGGCACCTGGAAGTGGCATTGCGCAACGCCTACCACCGCGAACTGTCCGCAAAGAACCCCGACTGGATTCGATCCGGGTCGGCGCTGTGGCTCAAGCGCAGCGGCGACCAGCGCCGACGCGACGCGCAGACCGACGCGAACGACCGCACCCTGGACCACTTGGCCGACGCCGGGGCCGACACCCCTATCAGCGTCGACAACGTGATCGCCCGCACGTCGCTCGGCATGTGGTGCAACCTCACGGACCAGCACCGCGAGCCGATCTTGTGGACCAACATGCTGGACCGCGCGTATCCGCCCGTCGCGGCGAGAGGCCCAGTCCACCGTCTGGGTCTGAACGTGCTGGGCCTCAGGAATAGACTCTCGCACGCGGAGCCGGTGTTCGGGCGCACCACGTCGCTGGCCGAACGGCTGCGTCAGGTCCGCGTGCTCCATGCCCTGGTCTCGCCCGCGTCGGCCGATTGGGCGGCGCGCCGGTTCGACCTCGCCGGGACGGTCGGGAGGAGCCCGGTGCCGGGCCTGCTCCAATGGCCACCCGCGCTGCTCCAACCGCCCAGCGCGCTGGTCCGACCGCGGCCAGGCCCCGGGCCGCCGCGGCCACGAGGCCGTCGTAGACGGCGCCTCCGTCGACTCCCGCTGCAGCGAACTCGCCCACCAGATGCGCCGACGCAGCGGGGTCGAGGTACCGCGACTCAGGGAACTCGCGCGCCATCAGCCGCTCGGCGCTGGCCGCGGACTGCCGCTTCGGCGCGGGCAGCCTCGTGGCCACTGAGAAGAACTCGAAGGCCGCGTGGCCGGACAGCCCCAGCCTCCTTCCGGCGACCGCCGCGCTCACCGCTCCATGCGTGGCGCTGCCCGGGTCGATCTTCGCGAAAGCTGCGGACGTGTCCAGCGGCACCGGGTCAGCGCTGGTCGCCAAGGCGCAACTCCCGGATGTCCTCGGGCGTGAGGCTCGGTCCGCCTGCGGCCAAGAACAGGTGCCCGTCGCGTTCCACCAGCTGGCCGACCGGCGCGTCGACCATCAGCCTGGACCCGGAAACGCTCACCTCGACACGGCCCGGCGCCAGGCCCAGTTGGTCGCGCAAAGGCTTCGGGATCACCAGCCGACCTGCCTTGTCAATGGTTGCTTGCATGCCGAAAGACTACTATTCAAGCAGCCAGGGTCGACGATTCGCGGCGGGCTGTTCGGCCTTGGGGGCCCGCCTCGACGGTCAGCCCCACCATGGTGGCGAAGTCGACTGCCGGTCTTGAGTCTCAAGAAGGGCGCCGAACAAGCCCGCGCCGCCACCTCAGGCGCTTGATCTGCTCGATGCCGGGACGCCGACCCGGATGCCGTTCGGCTCGGGTGTCTCGCGGAGGAGCGGAATTGCACGATGCCGCCGGGCCGGGTTTCTGCCTGTCGCTCAGCGCCGTGGGGGTCGGCTAGGGTGTCTCGCCGGTGACTTCGAGGATCTTCTGGCGGGCGTTGTCGATGGTGGCTTGGTCGGGGATTATGACGGACAGTTTCATCGCGCCCATCGAGTAGGTGGGGAGCGTCGCGCCTTGGCCGTCGGCGCTGACCGACTCGGTCTGCCACGATTTGCCGTCCTCGAGCCGTTGGCGGACCACGGAGCTGATCTGCTCCATCGGGACGTTCATCTCGACCGCCCCGTCGAGCGCGTCGAGCAGCTTGTCGTAGCGCAGCAGGTTCGACCGCTGGGAGGCTTTGTCGATCAGCGCGGCGATGACCTTCTGCTGGTTCTGGCCGCGGGTGCGGTCGCCGCCGGTGAACGAGTACCGCTCGCGGGAGAAGCCGAGGGCCTGCTCGCCGTCCATGTGGTTGATCCCGGGCGTGAAGGTGAAACCGCCGTGCCGCGAGGTGAACCCCTGGTCCACGTCCACGTCGACCCCGCCGAGGGTGTCCACGATGTCGATCAGGGACGAGAAGTTGACCCTGGTGTAGTAGTCGATGTCGATGCCGTAGAGGTCTTGGAGCGTGTCGATCGACTTCTGCACCCCGAAGTTCCCGGCGTGCGTGAGCTTGTCCTTCACGCCGGTGGTGCCGTGCAACTGGACGTAGTAGTCGCGGGGGGTGTTTACGAGCAGGACCCTGCCGGCGTCGGGGTTGACGGCCATCAGGATGTTCACGTCGGACCGGGACGTGCGCGCGATCGGCCCGGCCACGTCGATCCCGGAGATGTAGACGATGAACGACTTCCCGGGCTCTTTGGCGGCGGCGCTCGGCGGGGCGGCGACCGCGGGGGCATCGAGGTCGAAGGTGTAGATGATCTGGACCGAGTCGAAGAAGCCGGGGTCCCCCTCCTCGTAAGCTGACAGGAAGCTCGAGTCCAGGACCGCGGCATCGAAATCTCGCGCGGTCAGGCCGGCGGCGAGCTCGGTCGGGTCGGCGCACCGCGTGAAACTACTGTCGAACTTCCCCCCGAGTTTCGCCTCGACGGCCTGCCGGTTCGCGTCGTTCGCCAGCTCGCCCAGGTTCTGGCCGCGGAGCGACTCCTCGGCCGTCTCGTGGTCCTGCAATGCGATGACGACGTACCCGCTCTTCGGTTCCTTGGGCCCTGCGTTCCTGACGAAGGATTCCACATCGCTGATCGCCTTGACGCCCATCGCGGACACGCCGATCCCCAGCAGCGCCACCAAGCTCAACGCGACGAACCGGAACCAGGAGGGCGGGACGCGGGTCCGCCACAGCGCGACCGCGAC
>JAISCU010000426.1 GCA_031265345.1 Bifidobacteriaceae bacterium | reverse complement strand
GCGGGGCGTGATCGGCGACCCGGCTGAGACCGTGTTCGTCAACCAGCCGTGGGTCGCGACCCGCACCGACCCCGGCCCGGTGGTCGAGCCCGGCTTGCCGGTCGCGGACACGGTGGAGTGGGGGAACCTAGCGGCCGGGGACCTGATCACGATCAGCGCCTGGGTGTTCCCCGTCGAGGACAGGACCCTGGCGGTCGCGGATTGGGTGTGCGACATCCCCGCCGACCAGGCCGATTGGCCTCCCGCCGCCGACGCCGGCAAGCATGTGGTGACCGCTTCGGAGGCCGTCGCCGGCTCGTGGACCTCGGACACCCCGGTGGGCCACGACCAGTCCGGGTACTGTGTGGCGTTCCAGGAGACCACCACCGACGCGACCGGGAAAGTCACCAAGTCGCGGGGCCGGATCGGCGACCCGGCTGAGACCGTGTTCGTCAACCAGCCGTGGGTGGGGACCCGGACCGATTCCGGCCCTGTGGTCGAGCCGGGTCAGCCGGTCGCGGACGTCGTGGAGTGGGGGGATCTGGCGGCTGGGGACGTGATCACGGTCAGCGCCTGGGTGTTCCCCGTCCAGGACAGGAGCCTGACGCCCGAGGACTGGTCGTGCGACATACCCGCCGACCAGCAGGACTGGCCCGAGCCGATCCCGGCGGGCGCCCACACGGTGACGCGGGAGGAGGCCGTCGCCGGTTCGTGGACGTCGGACACCCCGGTGGGCCACGACCAGTCCGGGTACTGTGTGGCCTTCCAGGAGACCACCACCGACGCGGCCGGGAAGGCCACCAAGTCGCGTGGGGTGGTCGGGGACCGGGCCGAGACGGTGTTCGTGAACAGGCCGGAGGTCTCCACCAGGACCGATCCGGTCGGCGTCGCCAGGCCTGGCGATCCGATCCTCGACACTGTGGCCTGGCGGAACCTCGCGGAAGGCGACCTGATCGAGGTGGCGGCGTGGGTCTTCCCGGTGGCCGATCCGACCGGGCCGGTCGAGGACTGGGTCTGCGCCATTCCTGCCGACGAGGCGGATTGGCCCGCCCCGCTGTGGGCCGGGAGCCACACGGTGACGAGAACTGAGGCCGTGGAGGGTTACTGGACCTCCGACACGCCCGTGTCGCACGACCAGTCGGGCTATTGCGTGGCGTTCCAGGAGACCACGACCGACGGCACAGGCGAGGTCGTCAAGTCGAAGGGGCGGATCGGCGACCCGGCCGAGACCGTGTTCGTGGACCAGGGCGCCCAGGCGCCGTTCTTGGCTTTCACCGGCAGCCGGGCCGGTCTGATCGTGCTGTCCTCGTCGCTGTGCGGGCTGGCCGGCATGGTGGCGTTGGCGGCGCGCCGTCGCCTCTCGCGTGACGGTGGGGGACCCGTGGGGTGAGGCGATGAAGCGGTCGTGGCCGGGGCTCGGGCCGCCCTTGGCCGCGACCGCGCCCGGCCTCACGGACGGTCGATGCCGTCCGGGGCGGGTTCGCGCAGGTCGGGTTCCGGGACGACGCCGCCGTTGGCGCGCCGCACATACTCCCAGGTGGCGTGGTAAGAGGCCGGGCCGCCGCCGCGGGCTCTCGCGATCATGCCATAGGACGCGCCGCGTCTGCGGGCGAGCACGGCCAAGGCGCGCTCGTCGCGACGGCATTCCTCGGCCGCCTGGTGGGCACGTTCGAGTTCGTCCAGCAGTTCCGGGACTTCGAGGGCCAGGTGCGTGTCCTGGCCTTCGCGCCTGGCGCGCTCAGCTTCGTTGTCCACGATGGCGAGTGTAACAAACACGGTATAGTCTTAGAACGCTATAGTGTGGACACGATATCGGAGCGGAGGCGGGTGACAGCGTGGTTGGCGAACCAGGTGAGGCCGGGGCCGACGGCGGGGCGATGGAGCGGCGGATCGGCCTGTGGGCCGCGACCACAGGCGTGGCATTGGCTTGCGTGATGGGCGGCGCGGCCTTATGGGCGCAAGCCGCCAGCCCGACACCGACGTCCGCGACCACCGTGGCGGTCGGTGCGGGCCCGTCCCCTGGCGAGGCGTCCGGCGACGGCCGGGCCTGGTCGGCGGCATCGTCGACCGGCACGGCCATCGGCACGGATGGCCCGGCGCCGACGGGACCACGCGGTGACGACGGGACGCGCGTGGGCGAAGAGGACGGCACTGGCCCCGAGGGCGGCGGGAGGCGGGAAGGGTGGGCCCAGGCCACGGCTGGCCTGTCCGGGCCGACCAACCGCTCGGCGCGACCCCGGACCGCCACTGCGTCGGCGAGGGCGACGGCCAGGCCGATGCCACCGGACCCTGAGCCGCCGCCAGCGTCGGCCGAGCCGGCCGGTCGGCCGGCCCCGGTGGCCTCCGGGCCGACACCGGCGCGGACCTCGGCCCCCCCTCCCCCGGCCGCCCCAGAGCCGTTGTACACCGCCGCCCGGGCCGCCGCCGAGGTGGCCTCGGCCCGCGCGGCGGCGGGATTCCCAGGCGGCTGCGAAACGGGGCCGGGCGGGTTGTACGCCTCTTGGGAGGGAGACGGCGGGGCCGGGCAGTACTCGTTGAACTTCCGTCACGCCGAGTTCTCTTTCCGTGACCTGGGCGGCGGGTTCGTCAGCATGGACGTCTACTCGTGCGCATGAGCGGGCGCCAGGCGGGGCCGCAGCCGGTCAGATGCTCGCGGCCATCGAAGGTCCCGGGAGGGCCGGGGCGGGCTCGGGGCATGCGACCGGCGCGGCGGCGATGCCGAGGTCTTGGCGGATCTCCTGGATCGCGGCCGGGGTGACGGCCTTCCGCGGCGGGTCGCTGCCGGGCGGGTAGACGACGATCGGCGCGTCGGCGGGCGTCTTGAGCCGGAACCGGCCGGAGGCGTC
>JAISCU010000326.1 GCA_031265345.1 Bifidobacteriaceae bacterium | reverse complement strand
GACTTGTTGCCGTTCCCGGTCAATCTTTTCGGCCCGGACGGGACCAGTGTGTTTGTGAATGACGCGTGCGTGAGAATGTTGGACGAAGCGCCGGGGGGGGGGGCGTTTTGTGATTCGTCCCGAGCGGGTTGTCGGATCGTACAACATTTTGGGCGACCCGGTGGTGGTCGCTTCCGGTCGGCTGGCGGGATGGTTGAGCGTTTTCGCGGGCGCCACTGTCCAGTTTGAATCGGTCGCGCAGCCCATCGAGGAGATCCGCCGCAACCATCGAATGGCTGGTCTGGATGTGGTCGGCTTTTACCAGGACATCACAGCTTTTCCGGTCTTCGGCGAGGGGGGCGAGGTGGCGTTGGTCGCCTCGGTGTTGATCTCTCGGCGGGTGGTGCGCGGCAGGGCCGAGATCGCGCGCGCGGTCGACTATTTGGAATCTCATTGGCGCGAACCGTTCGATGCTGGCGCGACCGCGGCCGCGGCTGCGTTGTCGAAGAGGCATCTGCTTCGCGAGTTCAAGATGCACACCGGCGCGACGCCCCGCGACTACCACTTCAATTACCGTGTTGAGAGGCTGAAAGAGGCGCTGCGCGACCCTTCCGTCACGGTGGCGCAGGCGTTTTCGGCGTGCGGATTGGACTACTCGGGCTGGCACGCGAGCGCCTTCAAAGAACGCACGGGGCTGACGCCGTCAGAGTTCCGGCGGCGCGAGTTGTCCTCTCCCGCACCGGCAGTGGGAGCCGCCGGGCAGGTCGGGCGCTGACGCTGACGCGGGCAGGGCCGCCGCCGACGCCTCGAAGGGAAGCAGCGCGGCCGGCCACGCCGGCGCCCACCTGGGCCACCGGCAGGCAGTGGCACCAATCCCAAGGCGACGCGGTCCGAGCTCGCCAGGGCCGGTGCGACGCCCACAAGACGTGGCCGTCCGCGCACGCGGCGTTTTACGGACTGATTGTGGCGGTTTTCCCCCTATCCAGCGGACCACCTGGCGGATTCAATGGCCTGATGGGGTGCCGCGCGAGCCGGCATCCGCATCCCCGTAGGAGGAAAGGCCACGAAGGAAACCGCTATGCCTCACAACTTTCTCCCCCGGCGTCGTCGACTCGAGCGCCCATCCGCAGATCGGGGCGCATCCGGCTGCGCCGGCCCGGGCCGCCGCCTGGCCGCCGCCTTGGCCATCCCAACGTTGGGCGCGGCCATCGGCTTGGTGGGCGTCGGGCCGGCTGGCGCCGAGCCCGATCCGCCGCTGATTGAGCGCGCCGCCGACGGGTCGGTGGACTTCTCCAGCTGGTCGGCGACAACCGAAGAGTTGCTCGGCTCGGCCGCCTTCACCCGCAACTCGATCACCTACCGGGTGGACATGTCGAATCCGACAAACGGCCGCTGGGCGGGTTCCACCGGGCCATTGGTGGCCAACCGCGTGACGGACACCACCTCGGGCCAGGCGGCGGGGCACACCTACTCCTTCTCCGACGGCGACGGCGTGACCAGCAACTTCTACGTGGAGCAGAACGGGCAACGCCAGGTGGTGAGCGGCGCGCCGGCGACCCTCTACAGCAAAGACTGGAACGGCGGGCAGGCTGTCGCGCAGGCGCTGACCCTGCCGGTGGACGGCGGCGAAGTGGTGATCAGCGAGGTCTTGCGGGTCACCTCGACCGGGTCTCTGGCCCACGACTACACGCTCACCAACCCCGGCGACAGCCCCATCGCGGGCTTGACGTTTGGCGCCGAGTTGGACACCGAGTTGGACGGCAACGACCAGATCCCGCTGATCAAGAGCGCGGGAAAGTCGATCTACATCCACAACGATACGTTCCGCCTGTACCTCACGCTGACCGGCGGTGACCGGATGATGGCCGGCAGCTGGGGTGCCCGCGCCACCCTGAACGGGTGGTCCGAGATCACCGATGCGGCGTTCCAGGCGGGCCAGACCGTGGTCCAAGGAGTCGATTCCGCCATCGAGTACCAGCTGGTCGACCGGACCATCCTGGCGGGCGGCTCCATCACCATGTCGACTGCTTCCCGCATCTACGAGGCGTACGAGATCGAGCAGTTGCCGCGAGTCAAAGTGGTCTACTGGGATGACGAACTAGACGCCGAGCACGTTCCCGCCGGCGGCCCGGTGGTGTTGACCGGCCAGCCGTTCGACCCGGTGGTCTTCACGGCCGATGACGCCCGGTCCCACCTCGCCAGCGGCTACATCATGGGTGCCATCGAGAACGAGGTCGAGTTCTTCGACGACGACAACTCGACCGACCAGCAGATCACCGTCCACGTCACCCACCAGCACTCCTACGGCGAGTTGACGACCACCCGCACCATCGTCTACACCGGCGCGGGCGACCTTACCCCTCAGCCCGTCACCTGCGTCGTCGAGTGGTCGTATGACGAGGACCTGGCTTTGGGGGTGACCACCTATGAGTCAGAAGCGGGTTGCCCCGAGGTCCCCTCGCCCGAGATCGAGGGCTTGGTGCCATCCATCGCCGTGGTGCCGGCCATTCCCGCCGTGACCCGGGTCACCCCGGCGGACGCAACCATCACGGTCACCTACGCGCCGCCAGAGTCCGATGGCGGCGACCCGGAGGATGGCGACCCGGAGGATGGCGACCCGGGTGGCGGTGAGGGCACCGGCGGAGGCGCGAACGGGTCGGGCGGTTCCGGTGCCGGGTTGCCGTTGACCGGCCCTGCCGGAATCTCCCCGGTTGGCGGCACTGCCCTCGCGCTGGTGCTGGCGGGTCTCGCGCTGGTGGCCGCCGCGCGGCATCGTCGGCTGATTCGGCCGGGAGCGGAAGGCGAAACGCGGTGAGCGGCGACTTGCTGGGGGGTCTGGGATCGCTCGGCGGCCTGCTGGGCGGCCTGGCCAGGAACGTCGTGCCGAAGGACACCCCGGAGGGGCAGCTCATCAGGGCACAGTCGGAGGTGGCCGACCTCCGCAAACAGGAGGCCGACCTGCTGCAAGAGATCGGGCGGCAGGCCTACGAGGCGAACCCTGGCGCGTGGCCCCAGGACGCCAAGCTGCAGCTGATCCGGTCGAACCTGGGGCAAGCCGAGGCGTCCGCCGCCCAGGCGGAAGCCGCCCAGCAGGATGCCGATGCCGCCAAACGGGCCCAGGAGCAGGCCGCCACCTGTCCGCAGTGCGGCTCGCGGAATCCCGACGGTGTGAAGTTCTGCCAGGAATGCGGCACCCGGCTGGGGGCGCCAGCCAAGGCGTTCTGCCCGTCCTGCGGGGCTGAGAATCCGCCCGGCACCCGCTTCTGCGGCGACTGCGGGGCACGGATGGGCGAGGACTGACCCGCGGCGGGGCGAAGTGGCCACCTACAAGCAGCCGTGTGCGCATTGCTCGGCGTTCGTCGAACGCGACTCCAGGGTCTGCCCGTCCTGCGGCAGCCGGTCGCCGTTCGGGCGCCAGTGCCCGTACTGCCTCCGGCCGGCCGCCGTGGGGGCGCAAGTCTGCTCCGGCTGTGGGGCGGCCCTGGCAGTGGCGTGCCCCAGTTGCTCCGGGAGCACCTTCCCCGGTGAGCGCTGCGACGTGTGCGGGGCCGGGCTGATGGTTTGCTGCTCCAATCCGCGCTGCCGGCAACTGCAATTCTTCGCGCTTGCGGTGTGTACCGCTTGCGGCAAGAGGATCAAACGATAGACAGAGGAAGCACCCGAATGCTGCAAGCGTTCACACGGAATTACCAAGACACCTCAACCGAGGCGGGCTTCCAGTTCACCTTTTACTGCGATGTCTGCCAGGACGGCTACAAGTCGTCCTTCATCGAGTCCACCACCTACAAGAAGCGCGGCCTGATGCGCGGCGTAGGCCAGGGAGCGTCGATCCTGGGAGGCTTGGTGGGCGGGCGGGTCAACTCGCTGGCCTGGGGCGCGGACAGGGCCTCCAGCGTGCTGTCCGACCGCTTCGAAGGCCGTTCGCCGGACTGGCAAAAGGAGCACGAGCGGGCCTTCGAACGCTCGCAAAACGAAGCCCGGCAGCATTTCCACCGCTGCCCGCACTGCAACCGGTACGCATGCGACCAGTGCTCCAACGAAGACGCGGGGCTGTGCACCGACTGCGCCCCCCGTCAAGAGGTTTATGTGGCCGGCGCGCACGCCCAGGCCATGAAACGCAACATTGACGCGGCGGCGGCCACAGCCACCGTCTGGCAAGGCCAGATCGAAGCCAAGACCACCATGTGCGGCTCATGCGGCAAACCCGCAGGCAGCGGCAAGTTCTGCAACAACTGCGGCGCGTCGATGGAACTCAGCAAATGCCCCGGCTGCGGCGCGGCCAACGCCCAGACTGTGCGCTTCTGCAACAACTGCGGCCAGAACCTTCAGACGCGCCCGGCCCCCCAGGCTGGCCGATGCGCCGCCTGCGGCCACACCAATCCGCCAGGCACCAAGTTCTGCGGCCAGTGCGGCAGCCAAGTCGCTTGAACGGACCGACTATGAACCACTGCGTCAACTGCGGAGCCGCCCTGGTGGAAGGCTCGCGCTACTGCGTCAGCTGCGGAGCGGATTCCGCCACCGCCGCTCCGCCTGCTTCGCCGGAGCCGGCCCGCCTGGTACGCCGGCCTGCGCCCGAGCCGATTCTCGACAGCCGGCGGGACGTCGTCTCGACCGGCGGATACATCGGCACGGTCATCCTGCTGTCGCTGCCGCTGATCGGAATGATCAGCGCGATCATTTGGGCTTGGTCGGGGCGGACGAACCTCAACCGGCGAAACCTGGCGCGGGCGTCGCTGATTCTGGCATTGGTCGGCCTGGTCTTGGGGATTCTCCTCGCGGTCCTTTTCGCCGTGGTGTGGGAATCGTTTTGGGAGCAGCTAGGCGAGCAGACCGGCGGCGAACTCGGGAACTTGGGGGACGTCATCGGGCAACTTGAAGGCTTGGACGGCCAATAGGCGGCCGGTTCAGGCGAACTCAACAGAACGGAGAGAACAACAATGGCATTTTGCGCTTCATGCGGCACGGCGGTCACGGACGGGAGGGCCTTCTGCCCTGGCTGCGGGCGGCAGGTTGGCGCGGCTCCGCCGGCCGCGGCTCAGCCCTCCGCCTATTACGCCAACCCGTCGGCGGCGCCCCAGTACCAGCAGCCGCTGGTTTCCGGCTCGCCGGGCGGCCCGGCCCTGGACGAGGCCCAGGCCGGCAAGACGATGGCGATCTTGGCCTACATCTTGTTCTTCATCCCGCTGCTGACCGGAGACCACAAGAAGAACAGCTTCGTCCGCTTCCACGCCAACCAGGGTCTGGTGCTGTTCCTGTCGGCTGTGGCCTGGGGCGTGTTGTACGGGATTCTGATGGCGGTGGC
This sequence comes from Bifidobacteriaceae bacterium, assembly GCA_031265345.1. Next base: position 2,266 of record JAISCU010000326.1, on the reverse strand, counting down.
GACCGCCATGCTGTTCAACCCGTACGCCTGGACCGCCGGCGGGGTCGGCGCGCTTGGGATCGTCACCACCATCCTCGGCCTGCTCTGGCTGATCCCAACAGTGCTGTGCGTCATCGGGATAATCCACGCTGCTAGAGGCGAACTCAAACCCCTTCCCGTCATCGGCCGCATCAGGATCATAAAATGATCGGTCTGCGGGTCCCGGCAAATGCCCTTTGGCTGGCTGGCTTGGCGGCGCTGGCCGCTCTGAGCCTTGTTGCCTGCGGCGGCCCAGGCGCGGAAAGCGACGCTGCCGGCAGGGCGGACGGCGGCAAGATCGACGCGGCCGACGTAGCGGAGGCCGCAATCGAAGAGGCGGCGGCCGCGAACGCGTTCTCAGAGGCGGCTGCCGCCCAAGCGATCAAGAAGCTGGGCGGCTTGGACGAGGCGGCCGTCGCGCCGGACTGGGAGTTCAGGATCGACGAGGATTCGATGCGCAACTACGGCGACGACAGCGACTACGGCCACGGCTCGCTGACCTTCGTCAAGGCCGAGGGCGACCTTACCGACGACGACTACCTGGCTTGGGCAGGGAAGGTCTTCGAGGCCACGGCGGCGGTGTCCGATTACGGGCACAACGTCTACGGCTACAACACCGGCGACGGCACCGACCCTGACGCCGAGATCGCGTTCGAGGAAGCGTTGGGAATCGGGTCAGACGCGTGGATCGTCATGCAGAACTGGTGCTACCGCTACCAGGGCCGCTACATCTGGGTCAACGTTGAGAAGGTCGAGAACCCGGACAAGGAGTCCGAAACCATCACCGACGAAGACGGCCAATTCAATTTGGTCTCCTATTACAACGGAGCAGCGGTCGACGTCTCGGTCGGGCTGCAAGAGGGTTTCGATGACACCATGGGCGACCTTGAAGATGCGCTGGAGGAGCACGGCGACGAAATCGGGGACATCCTGCGCGACTGACATGACCACCCGTGCAGGCGGCCACCGCGCGGGCAGCGCGACCCGGAGCGAGCGTGCGGGGAGGTGCTGCGAACTCATGGCGCGCTGCCGAATCGAAACGCCGCCCGTGGTGCGGGGAGCGAATCAAGGTGTGGTTCCGGAGTCCTCGAGGCTGTTGTGATGGCGCCGCTCGGCGGGGCGGCTTTGGCACCCGAGCGCCCGGGCGGTACCAGCGCCATCCCGGCCCCCTCGGGCGCGGCAACCGTGCCGGTCATCCGCGCAACGCAGGCGAGCCCATCAGAACGAACCAAGCCGTCGCTCCGACCAGCGAGTCAGGCGGGACAGCCACGCCCATCCGGCATTGCGAGCTAAAGCGTTGCCCGACCGAAAACGGCCGCTGCTTGCGTGACCGGCAGGGACGCATCAGGCGTCGCGAGATCGCTGGGCGTGCCGGGTGAGTCAGGTCTTGCCGTTCTGCGGCCGGGACGTCCTGATCCGGAGGCCTCTTGCGCCGGTGGCGTTCGATTGGCTTGAGGTGATCGCGGTCCGGGCGGGGACGGGCGTGCTTGTCCACCGCGACGAGGGGTTCCGGGAGCGCGTCCGGGAAGGCGACGTGGTCGTGCTGCTGCCGAACGTGCCGTGCAGGATCGAGCCGGAGGGCCAGGTTGGGTTGACGCGTTTGTTCTACCGGCCCGCGTTCGTGGTGGAGCAGATCCGGTGGGCGGAGCCAATCGCGCTGCCGGACCAGTGGGCGGCGCTGAGCCGTTTCGAGCGGGCCGCCCCCTCCCAAGTGGTGCGCCTCGGCCCCGGCAGGCGCGAGGAGTTCTGCGCGCTGGCGGACAAGATCACCCGCCGCCAGTTCCCTCTCGGGGGCGGGCGGGGCCATTTGAGGTTGGCGTCGTGGGCGCTTGGCGTGTTGGGGATCATTGAGGATCAGTTGGTGTGTGACGGCGCGCACGGGTTGTTCTTGGGCGACGATGAGGTGGTGGGCCGCCCGACGGAGCCTTGCTTCGGGTCGTTGCGGCCGTTGCGCCCGGAGGTGCGCCTGGCGATGAAGCTTATCCAGGAGCGGTACATGGACAGGTTGCCGTTGGACGAGATCGCGAGGGCGGCTTGCTTGTCGAGGCCGCAGATCGCGCGGGTGTTCACGGAGCAGGTCGGGAAGACGCCGAAGGCGTACCAGGATTTGTTGCGGGTGAAGCACATGGTGCGGCTGCTGGTCTCAGCGAACGCCACTGTGCGGGCGGCCGCCGAGGCGGTGGGCTGGCGGAACGCGTCGCGGGCGGCGCGGGTGTTCAAGGAGGCGACCACGATGCTGCCGTCCGAG
>JAISCU010000020.1 GCA_031265345.1 Bifidobacteriaceae bacterium | reverse complement strand
TTTGTCGCCCACGTGGACCTGCCCACGTCGATCGCAGGCTATTACCAAGCACCGGGCCGGGCGGGCCGCGATGGGGAGCCGGCCACCGCGTGGATGGCCTACGGTCTGGCCGACGTGGTCCAACAACGTCGGTTCATAGCCGAATCCACGGCCGATCCCGCCTATCAACAGGCGTCCCAGGCCCGGTTGAATGCGATGCTCGCACTGTGCGAAACGGCCGAATGCCGCCGTGTCAACATGCTTGCCTACTTCGGAGAGCACACCGGCGCTTGCGGCAACTGCGACACCTGCCTGAACCCGCCCGCCACCTGGGACGGCACCACCGCCGCGCAAAAGCTCCTGTCCACCGTGGTGCGTCTGGACCGCGAGCGCCGCCAACGCTATGGCGCCGGCCATCTGATCGACATTCTGCGGGCCAAGCGCACACCGCGGGTGGCCCAGCACGCGCACGACCAGCTCTCCACCTGGGGCGTGGGCGCAGACTTGTCCGACGCGGAGTGGCGGGCCGTGGCGCGCCAGCTGCTGACCCGCGGGGACCTGGCCGTTGACGCGGGTGGCCACGGCGTGCTGGTGGCGACGCCCAGATCGTGGGAGATCCTGCGCGGCGAGCGCGAAGTCCCGTTGCGCCGGGCCGTGATCGCCGGGCGCGCTCGGACCGGCCGGACAGGGTCGGCGCGCGGGCTCGGCGGCGGGGGGCCTGCTCGCAAGGGCACCGGCTCCGTGGGCGAGCCGGCGGCGTTGACGCCTGAGGAACAGGCGCTGTTCGAGGGCCTTCGGGCATGGCGCAGCGAGGTGGCCAAGGAACGCTCGGTCCCCGCCTACGTGGTCTTCCACGATTCGACCTTGCGCGCGCTGGCCACCGCGCGGCCGCGGACCAGGGACGAGTTGAAGGGCATCTCAGGTATCGGCCAGGCCAAGTTGGACGCCTACGCCGCCGGAGTCCTGGCCGTGATCGGCGCCGCCTCCGGTGCCGAATCGAATGCCATTGGCCCTGATTCCGCCGCTGCGTCGAAGGACGAACGCTAATGGGCCATGCCGTGTGGCCGGCAATCCTCGACCTCCGTCGCAGGCAGGGGGTTCGAGCGGCTCACGCGATTGACGGCACCGACGCACGATGCCGCCCGGTCGGCTCCCGCCAGGGCGTCACGCCCGCGTGTCGTCGTCAAGCGGCCGCGCTGGTGCTGTGGCTCCCCAGGATCGTTACATAAGTCCGCTACTCGAAATGTTAAGGCCGTTCACCTGCGGTTACGTGCCACCGACTTGACGCGGCGAGTTGGTCTCCGTGACGGTGGCCTGCATGCCCCAGGTCCACCAGCGCGCCAGTCGCGGCCAACCGACCGAGGAGCGGTCAAGAGCACCGCGCGGCCCGGCTCGGGCCGCCATCGGGCCGCGCGCCCCTCGCGCAAGTGGCCCCCGGCGCTACCTCCTGATTCGGATAGCCCAGGCGGTCTTCGTGGTCTGGGCCGCCTTCACGGTCACGTTCTTGATCCTGTTCGCCCTGCCGGGGGACGCCGTGACCCAGACGCTCGCCGTCTCGGACTACATACCTCCGGAACAGCTGGAAGCGCTGCGGAACTACTACGGCTTGGATCGACCGCTGCACGAACAGTACTTGCATCAGCTGTGGGGCCTGGCGCACGGCGACCTGGGGATGTCCATCAGCACCGGGATGCCGGTCGCCCAGTCGCTCCGGATCGCCTTCCCGCAGACCCTGGCGCTGGCGAGCTTGGCCCTCGCCTTCTCCCTGATCGCTGGCCCGGCTATCGCGATGATCGCCACACTGACGCGAAGGCCGCTGGTGCGTCGCCTGGCGTGCTCGCTGCCCGCCATTGGCACTTCGGTTCCCGGTTTCTGGATCGGGTTGACACTGCTAGGAGCGTTCTCGTTCGCGCTGCCGATCTTCCCAGCTTTCGGCAACGACGGCTTGGCCTCCTTGGTGCTGCCCGCCGTGACCCTGTCGGTCTACACATCAGCCGTGATCGCGCAACTTCTGCTCCGCGGACTGGACCATGAATGGCAGGCGGCCTATGTCGAGACGGCCCGCGCGAAAGGGCTGGGGCCATACGCGATCCAATTGCGCCATGTGCTGCGTAACGCCGTCCTGCCAGTTGCCACGTCCGTGGCCATGACCATCGGCAATCTGCTGGCGGGCACGGTCATAGCGGAGACCATTTTCGCGCGGAACGGGATCGGTCGCCTCACCCAGGTGGCCGTCACCAACCAGGACATGGCAGTGGTCCAAGGGGTCGTGGTGGTGTCAGCGGTTGTGTACGCGACCGTGAACCTGGCGGTCGATTTGCTCTATCCGGTGCTCGACCCCCGTATCCGGATGCGCTGGAGGGCCGCGACGTGACCGCTACTTTGAGCACCGAGCTGACTCCGCGGACCGTCCCGCCGCGTGAGTTCCAGCCCGATTCCCGAATCGCACGACGTCTGCGTGCGGTAGTGCGCCAGCCCTCCTTCATAATCGCGGCCGCAGCTTTGACGATGGTCCTGGCCTGGGCGATCGTCCCCGAATTGTTCACCGGCTCCGATCCTTTGTCGGGCAACACCGCCGACCGACTGCAGGCGCCCTCGCCGCGTCACTTTTTCGGCACCGATCATCTGGGGCGCGACATCTATACCAGAGTGGTGTTCGGCGCCGGCGAATCGGTCCTGGCGACCGTCCTGGCGGTGGGAATCGGGCTGGTCGGCGGCTCCCTGCTCGGACTCTTGGCCGGATTCCTGGGAGGCCGTCTCGACGCTGTGATCATGCGGGCCGTCGATGTGCTGGCTGCGATCCCCGACCTGTTGTTGTCGCTGGTGATTGTCACCGCTCTGGGATTCGGCGCCGCCAAAGTGGCGATCGCGGTCGGTGTCTCCGCCATCGCCGGATTCGCGCGTGTGATGCGTTCGTCGGTGATCCAGGTGCGCTCGCAAGCGTATGTCGAGACCGCCACTTGCCTGGGCCTGCGCCCCTGGACGGTGATCCGCCGCCATGTGCTGCCCAACGCGCTCGGACCGGTCGTGGCCCTGGCGGCCATCAGTTTCGGCACCACGGTGCTGGCGATCGCCGCCCTCAGTTTCCTCGGCTACGGCAGCCCGCCGCCCGCGCCGGAATGGGGCGCGATGGTCGCTGACGGGCGGAACTATCTGACGGTCGCTTGGTGGCTCACGACCCTTCCCGGGCTGGTCATCGTGATGGTGGTCCTGTCGACCAACCGGCTGAGCCGAGGCCTCGAAGCCCCCGGCGGACGCCCCGGACGGAGGCGCCGATGAACACGACCGTGCTGCGGGTGGACGGACTGGACGTCGAATACCAAACCGACCATGGCGTGCTCCCGGCCGTGCAAGGGGTGAGCTTCGCCATCGACGGCGGCGAAGTGGTCGCCCTGGTGGGCGAATCCGGTTCAGGCAAGTCGACCACCGCCCATTCCATCCTTCGCCTGGCCGCCACCAACGCCCGTATCACCGCCGGCCAGGCCTGGTTCGACGAAGTCGATCTGCTGGCCCTGCCAGAGCGGCGCCTGCGTCGTTACCGGGGCGGTCAAATCGGTTTCGTGCCCCAGGACCCGTCCGTGTCGCTCAACCCGGTCAAGAAGGTCGGCGAACAAATCGCGGAGGCGTTGCGTCTCCACTTGGGACTCAACCGATCCCAGGCGCAGGACCGCGCAGTGGCGCTCCTCGACCAAGTCGGTCTTGACAATGCTGGACGGCGGGCGGTCCAGTACCCGCATGAATTGTCCGGCGGCATGCGCCAACGCGCCCTGATCGCGATCGCCATTTCTTGCCGCCCCCGACTGGTCGTGGCCGACGAGCCGACCAGTTCGCTCGACGTCACCGTTCAGCGCCACATTCTTGATCGACTCGAAGAACTGGTCGATCAGACCCGTGCGGCGCTCCTGCTGATCACGCACGACCTGGGCGTCGCCTCGGATCGGGCCGACCGGATCGCGGTCATGCATCACGGGCGCATCGTCGAGACAGGTCCCGCCAGCGAGATCTTGAGGGCACCGGCCGACCCGTACTCGCGCCGATTGATCGCGGCGGCCCCCAGCCTCACGGCCCACCGGCTCCGGGCGGGCATCGGCGCGGCGCCGGAGCGGCTGCCGTCGGCTGGAGCCGGAGCCCGAGGCGGCGTCGGCGTCCACGTCCGCGCGGGATCGATGCAGGACCTGGAAGCGGCCCCATGCCTCGACGCGCTGCGCGATCCCCCGCTTGTGCAGGCCTTGAATCTTCGCCGCGAATTCATCGACCGCGGCGGCCAGGGCCTGACCATCGCCGTGGACAACGTCTCGTTCGCCCTGCGCCGCGGCCGGACCCTGGCGCTGGTCGGCGAATCGGGATCCGGCAAGACCACCACGGCGCGAATCGTGGCGCGTCTGGAAACCGCCGACTCGGGCCAGGTCGTTTTCGACGGCATCGATGTGACCAGCCTGAACGGCTCGGACCTTCGCCGCTACCGGCGCCAGGTCCAGTTGGTCCGCCAAGACCCCTACACGTCTCTGGACCCTCGCTATTCGGTCAGGCAGACCCTCGACGAAGCCCTCCGCGCGGCCGGTAGACATGACCGGGCCGAGCGCCAGCGCCGCCTTGCCGAATTGACGGACGATGTCGCCCTGGCCCGCACAACCTTGTCGCGCCGACCACGCGAACTGTCAGGAGGACAACGCCAACGGGTCGCCATAGCCCGCGCCTTGGCCATGGACGCGCGCCTGGTGCTTCTGGACGAACCCGTTTCGGCACTCGACGTGTCAGTTCAAAGCGAGATCCTCCGCCTGCTGGTCGAGCTCCAACACCAGCATTCGCTGACCTACCTCATGATTTCGCACGACCTGGCCGTTGTCCGGCTGGTGGCTGACGAAGTCGCGGTCATGCGCCGAGGTTCGATCGTCGAGCACGGTGAGACCGAGCCCCTCCTGTCCGGTCCGACCCACGAATACACCCATGAGTTGATCGAGTCGATCCCCGGCTCGCGGCAGCGCTCCTCGAGATACCGCGACCACGAGAACGACCGGCCATTGGAACTGGGAAACGGTTCCCG
>JAISCU010000223.1 GCA_031265345.1 Bifidobacteriaceae bacterium | reverse complement strand
GGCTCGCCATTATATGCAATGTCTGTCCCGCATAACTGTGTCTGATGTCGTGGGTTCTGGGCGGATGCGTGCCGTGGGTTGTTATCCCCGCGGCGGCCATCGCCGCGGCCACCCGTTTGGAGGCGGCCGGCGCGCTGTAGGCGGCGCCGCGCCTGTTCGGGAAGAGCGCCTGCGCGGGGCCCGCGGAGTCCAGGCCCAGCCGTTTCGCGTAGGCCGCCAGGTCCCGGGTCAGCGACGCGGACATGGGCACGAGCCTGGAGCGGTTCCCTTTGCCGCGGCGGACGGTCAGCACGCCGGAGGCGAGGTCGGCGTCCCCCACGGTCATCCCCACCGCCTCTCCTATGCGCAGCCCGCAGCACCACAGCGCCTTGATGAGCGCCGCGAGCACGATCTGGGACGCCGGGTATTGCGGCGGCGCGGGCGCCTTGTCCACCCACCCGACGACGCGCGCCATCTCCGGCGGGGTGATTATCCTGGGGGTGAACCGGGGCCCGGGCGGACGCTCGCACCGTCTGGGAGGGACCCAGCAGGCGACTCCCTTCCGGGCCAGGAACAGCGCGAACTCGCGGACGGCGGCGCGGCGTTGGCGGAGGGTGCCCTCCGTTCGGCGGCCGTCCGGGGCGTAGAACGACTCGGCCGCTTCCCGTGTCACCACCGAGTCGTCCCCCGGGAAGAGGGCCAGGTGGCGCGACAGGAGCCGCAGTACGCCCAGCGGGCTCTTCGCGTAGGCGTATCCCAGGCCGCGTTTGTAGGCTATGAACGCCTCGAACAGGTCCGGCCGCGCGCCGTCCATGGCGATGTCAGGCATGGGGCACCTCCAACGCCGCGGCGCGTAGCGTTTCGATGTCGACCCGCAGGTAGCGCATGGTCGTCTGGGAGCTGGCGTGGCCCAGCGCGGCGGACACGGCCGGCAGCGTCGCGCCGGCCGTCAGCATGGCGACGGCCGCGCTGTGCCTGAGGCTGTGGAGGCCGTGGTGGCGGCCCGAGGCGTCGACCCCGGCGCGCTCGAAGCACGACGCGACGAGCCGGCCGAAGCCGGCCGCGCTGGAGTGGGGGGCGAACGGCGCGCGCGCCCCGAGGAACACTTGCGGGTCGGGGCGGTCGGGACGTTCGTTGCGCCAGTAGTCGAGCAGCGCGAACCGGCATTCGTCGGGCAGCGGCAGATCGATTCTGGCCCCAGTCTTGTGCTGGACCAAAGACACGCGGCCGAGCCGCCAGTCGACCTCGTCGAACCGGAGCCTGCGGATGTCCCCGGCGCGCAGCCCCAGCTGGGCGGCCAGCAGCAGCACCGCCCGGTCGCGGCGCGCGGTCCGGCTCGACGGGTCCAACGCCGCCAACGCCCGCCTGACTTCTTCGGGGGTGAACACAGACGGCAGCACCTCGTCGTTGTTCGTCGGCACCACGGGGAACAGTCCGCCCAACGCGTCGTCGGCGCCGAACCGCGCTACCAAGAACCGCAGGTATTCGCGGAGGAAGAACAGCCGTTGCGACCTGGTCGAGGCCGCCAAACCCGGCAGTCCGGCCAGATAGGAGAACACGTCTCCGGGATTCAAAGCGGCCACGTCGGACACGCCGCAAGCCGCCACGGAAGCGAGGAACCGCCGCGACAAGCCCTCCTTGGCCGCCCGCGTGGACGCGGACAACGCCCGGTCCGACAACGATTCCGCGTAGGCCTGATGCACTGCGGCGAAACACGCGGGCGCCTCGACCCGCGACCGAGGCGCCGCCGAACCGAATCCCCCCGGCTCCCCGACGGCGAACAAGCGCCGCACCGCCCGCCTTTTGAACTGGTCCCGGCTGGTCCCCCCGGCGGCGGGACGCCCGATCGACGCCAGGAAGGACGTCCCGTCGGCGCGGGTCGGCTCGTCACGGCCTTCCGACAAGCAGAAACCCTCGAAATCCCGCCAAACCGACTTATACGCCCGCCGCGTCCAGTCGGCGTACCCCCCGTCCTCCAAGGCCTTCTCAGCCAAGCCGATCAGGCTCCCAACAGACATGCTCACGCGCAATCGCCTCCTCAAGTAGTAGAGAAGGACCACGCAACCCCCGAGACGTTATGCGAAGCAAACCGGTCGCCGCCACGCCCGCCGCCAGCGGCGACAAACCCCGACTTCACATAACGAACGACTTCACATCAGAGTTGTTATGTGAAGCTTCACATAAGACGACGACCACCAAGTACCGCAGCTGCGGGATCGAGAACAGCAGCAAGTCCAACACCAACTCGTCCGTGCGGCCATTCTCGTCCCTCACCGTGAAACGCACCTGGCGGCCCACGAACGCCATTCCCCGCCCGAACTCCGTCAACGTGTCCTGCAGCCGGTCCATCAGGGCCTGCTCCACGTCTCTCTCCGTGATCCGTTCCACATAGGCAAGATGCTCGAACACATACGGGTCCTTCGCGAGCTCTCGGGCGAGCTCCGAGTCTGGCGCGTCGAGCGCCGCGGGGAAGTTCGTGGGCGCGGCTCCCACCTGGCCACGGAGGTCCGCCTTGATGAAGTGCTCCAAGAGCGCCCTGGTCCAGCCCTCGGCGACCGCCCTGGCTGCGTACCAGTCCCGCTCCTCGTTGGTCTCCAACCGGTCGAGGAGCACCGTGATGTGCCGCCACGGCAATTGTTCACCAACGCGGTGAACGAATTCGTCCCAGGTCGGCCAGCTCTCGGCCGCCTTGCTCATGTAGTGCAGATTGGTCCGGGAGAAACCGCGCTGACCGGGGAACTCTGCTT
>JAISCU010000171.1 GCA_031265345.1 Bifidobacteriaceae bacterium | reverse complement strand
CGTGTTACCAGGAGCTCCCCCAACTGTTCGAGAAAACCACGATAGTGGTGGACGGCGAGGCACAGGTGGTGGCGCGGATGATCGACGGCGCCCTGGACGGGCTCGAGGTGACGCCCGAGCTCACCAAGCGGATCGCGCGGGTCAGGGCCAACTGCGACGCGGAGATCATCAAGTGAGCGCGCCGGTCACCGAATGGGCCAGCGCCAAGGCGAGCCTCGACGCCAGCGCGGCCAGGCTGCGGCAGCTCGAGACCACGCCCGAGGTGGCCTCGTTCCACGGCCAGTTGAAGGTCCTCGAGCGGCGGCTGGCGGCGAACCCCAGGGCTTTCCGCGACATGTTCATAGCCGACGGCGCGATGGCGGTCGCCATGGCGTTCCGGGGCGAGGAGCTCTCCGCCGACTTCGTCGTGCGGCTGTGGGACATGCTGCAGCGCGAGGACGACACCTCGACCCTGGTGATGCGCTTCATCTGGAACCTGCCGATCGGCAAGAAGCGCATGTTCATGCGGGCGCTCGACGCGCATCTGTCCGACCGCTACCCGATGTTCGCGGGCCTGTCGAACGATTGGCCGGCGGGCAACGGCATCGAGCCCTACATCCGCCCGGCCGAGGACCGGTCGGCCGATTTCGAACTGGTCAACAAGGGCTATCTGGGCTACATGGACCTGGGCTTCACGCGGCGAGACGTGGACCTGTTCGTCTGGCTGGAGGCGATCCGCGACAAGCAGTGCGCCGACGCGCCCTGCGAACTGGGCAAGTTCCTGGTCGAGCACGGGCCGCCCACCGGCGGCTGCCCGGTGCGAATCCACATCCCGGAGATGTTCGAGTTGATCGGCTGCGGCAAGTTCTCCGAAGCGCTGGCGATGCTTGAGAAAGCCAACCCGCTCCCCAACGTGACCGGCCGGGTCTGCCCCCAAGAGCTTCAGTGCCAAGGCGTCTGCCTGCACAAGCATCCGATGTCCATTGGACAACTGGAGTGGTTCTTGCCGGAGCGGGACAAGCTGGTCTCGCCCGACGGAGCCGTGCAGAGGTTCGCTGGCACGCCCGATCCTTGGTCGGTGGCGCTGCGCCCGCCGGTCGCGGTAGTCGGTTCCGGCCCGTCCGGCCTGATCAGCGCCTACCTGCTGGCCGCCGAGGGCTTCCCGGTGACTGTCTTCGAGGCCTTCCACGAGCTTGGTGGCGTGCTGCGCTACGGCATCCCCGAGTTCCGGCTGCCGAACCAGTTGATCGATGACGTGGTCGCCAAGATCCGGCTGCTGGGCGGGCGCTTCGTGACCAACTTCGTGGTCGGCAAGACCGCCACGTTGGCGCAGTTGCAAGAAGCTGGCTTCTGGAAGATCTTCGTCGGAACCGGCGCCGGGCTGCCCATGTTCACCGGCGTGCCGGGCGAGCACCTGCTCGGCGTGATGTCCGCCAACGAGTTCCTGACCAGGGTGAACCTGATGCAGGCGCACCGCGAGGGCGCGGAGACGCCGCTGCCGGTGGTGCGGGGCAAGAATGTGATCGTGGTCGGGGGCGGGAACACCGCCATGGACGCCGCCCGCACGGCCAAGCGGCTGGGCGGCAACGTGACCATTGTGTACCGGCGCACCAAGGCGGAGATGCCCGCGCGCGTCGAGGAGTTGGAGCACGCCCTCGAGGAGGGCATCGCCCTGGCCGTGCTGCGGTCGCCGAGCGAGTTCCTGGGAGACCCGGACACGGGCTTCGTCGTCTCGGCAGTGGTGGACATCATGGAACTGGGCGAGCCGGACGATTCCGGCCGCCGCCGCCCCGTTCGGACCGGCCGCAGCGAGCCCATGGCCGTGGACCTGGCGATCATGGCGCTGGGCAACGCCGCCAACCCGATCATCAAGGACTCCGAGCCGCGACTGTCGGTGTCGCGCTGGGGCACCATCGACCTTGGCGGCTCCGGCACCCAGGAGACCACGCTGAACGGGGTTTTCACGGGCGGCGATGCCGCTCGGGGCGGTTCGACCGCTATCCTCGCGGCCGGGGACGGCCAGTCCGCCGCCCGCGAGATCCTGGCTTTGATCGAATCCGCGCCGCCGGAATCGGTGGGCGATTGCGTGGCCAGCGCCTTGGCTTACACCGAGGCGGCCGCCTCCACTCCTGTGATCGTGGCCAAGCATCATCTCTCGCCCGGGATCGAGGAGTTCGAGGTCCGCGCCCCGGCCGTGGCGGCGAGCGCGCGGGCGGGCCAGTTCGTGCGGGTCCTTCCGTGGGTGGGAGGAGAGTTGATCCCGCTGACCCTGGCCGACTGGTCGGTGGAGGCGGGAACTGTCACCTTGGTGGTGCAAGACGTGGGCGCGTCCTCCCACATCATCAACGAGATGACCGTGGGCCAGGCCTTCGCCGGCATCGCCGGTCCTCTGGGGCGGCCCTCTGACCTGCATCATTACGACGCTGACCAGACCGTCGTGTTCACGGCCGGTGGCCTGGGGCTGCCGCCCGTCTACCCGATCATGCGCGAACACTTGCGCCTGGGCAACCATGTGACGTTGATCTCCGGCTTCCGCTCGGCGGACTTGATGTTCTGGGACCAGGACTTCGAGCGGGTGGGACAGTTGCAGGCCTTGCACGGCGACCAACTGGACGTGGTCTACGCCACCAACGACGGCTCATTCGGCGTCAAAGGCTTCGTCACCACGCCTCTGGCCGAGATGCTCGAGGCCGAGCGCGGCGGGACGGCTGCACGGAGGGTGGCCGAGGTCGTGGCGATCGGCCCGCCCTTGATGATGCGGGCGGTCGCGGACCTGACCCGCGAGTTCGGGACCCCGACGGTCGCGTCCTTGAACTCGATCATGGTCGACGCCACCGGCATGTGCGGAGCCTGCATGGTCCCGGTGGTGATCGACGGCAAACTGGTCCGGAAGCACGCCTGCATCGACGGCCCCGAGATCGACGCCCACTCGATCGACTGGGACAAGTTCCTGCCGCGCTTCAACCTGTTCAAGGCCCAGGAGGCGGCCAGCCGCCAGCGCCACGGCCTCGCCTGAAGCCAACCGGAGGGGTCGGTCACCCTCCAGGCTTCGCCTCTATTGCGACGATTGACTCACTGCGCGCGGTCGTCGCGTCGCATCGGCCCAATCAGACACTCCATCCAGGTCAACGCGCTTGGCCACGACCTTGAAGAACTCGACCGGCGCCGCGCCGCCATCGAGGACGACATTGAGTTCCTGCTCACCGGCAGTGGATTCGAAGAGTGACTCCGTAGTCCCCCAGCGACGAGCATGCCCAACCCTTTTCGCGATCAACTTGGGGCAAGACGGTGGGAGGCCTATCCATGGCGCTGCAGAGCGGGAGCCGGCGGCGAGACTATCCGAAACCGACGCGGGCCAGCGCGGCGAAGGTCCAGTCGATCAATCCCGCGTCGGCGCGGTCAGCGCGGTCGCCGCGCAACCCGCGTCGGTGTCCACAACTGGCTTCAACTCGACCCGGCCACCAATTGAAGCCGCTTGCGGACACGGCCCCAGAGGGACGCGAGAGCCGCCGTCCTCGCGACCTGCGCAAACGCGGAAGCCGGGCGGGCGGCATCGGGCGTCGGTGTCCACAACTGGCTTCAACTCGACCCGGCCACCAATTGAAGCCGCTTGCGGACAACCCGGCCCCGGGATGAGGCCAAGACCGGCTCCAGCAGGCCGCGACGGCGCCGACATGGATAGGCCGCCGGGTGGGCCGGATCATGACTCCCACGGGTTGACCAACGGGACCCCGAGCCGCCTGAAATGGGTCTCGTTTCGGGTCGCGACGGCCAAGCCCGCGACCGCCGCCGTTGTGGCTCCTAGGGCGAGACCATTAGCCGACTACGACGAAGTCGATCCGGGCCTCCACCTAACCAGTCGAGGACGGTTCGAGGTCTGACAGGCGACTGACCCTGCTCACCGCGTCGCTTGCGGTACCATATTTCGTACAAACCCTAGGAGGCGCGATGACGACGATTTCGGCCAGCACGGCCAGGCAGCAGCTATTTCCGCTGATCGCGGAGGTGAACCAGGACCACGTCGACGTGCGTATCACGTCGAAGGCGGGCAACGCCGTGTTGATCTCCGAGGAGGATTTCGAATCCTGGCAGACCACCCGCTACCTGTTCTCGACCGCAGCCAACGCCACGCACCTGCTCGAATCGCTGGCGCAGGCCAGGGATGGCCAGCTCCTGTACCAGGACCTGGACGAAGAGTGAGGATCGCGTTCACCCCGAGGGGCTGGGACGACTACACCCATTGGCAATCGAACGACCGGGCCATCCTGAGGCGGCTCAACCGCCTCATCGAGGCCGCCGCCCGCGCTCCGCGAGAAGGACTGGGGCATCCTGAACCGCTCAAGTACCGGCTCGGAGAAGTCTGGTCCCGCCGAATCACCGAGGCGGACCGGCTGGTCTACCTGATCGAGCGCGACGCGGTGGTCGTGCTGCAGGCTCGGTTCCATTACGACGATTGACCAGCCGCATCCGCTTCGCTGCGCGGGTGAGCGGATCATGGCTCCCACGGGTTGACCAATGGGACTCCGAACCGTCTGAAATGGGTCTCGTTTCGGGTCGCGACAGCAAGGCCAGCGACCGCCGCCGTCGCAGCGATCAACGCGTCGGCGAACGGCGACGGATCGGGCACATGGTACCTGGCGGCCTGGAATGCTACCCTCCGGTCGACATCCAGTATGCGGGCGTCGAACTGGGTCAGAACGATGCCCAGCCACCGTCGGTACACCGCGCTCGCGGCACGGTCCTTGCGTTCCGCCAAGAGTATTCCGCGCTCGATCTCCTCGAGCGTCACAACCGATATGAAAGCCGTGGCCAGGCTCGTGGATTCCGCCCAAGCGGCAAACGCAGGTTCGGCACGACCGTCCGCAGCATTCCTCAATTCCGACACCACCATCGTGTCGAGCAACAGACTCACGCCAACTCCACATGCCTCGGCGGGTCGGTGGCCCGCACCCAGGGCACATCCGCTGGTGGAAGCTGCCGTGCCAGGTCCGCCAGGGTGTGTGGTTCCGGCGCGACGGCAGTGGTGATGATGTGCCTGGCCTCGGCCTCCATCGAGCGGCCATGCTCCCGAGCGGTCTCCTTGAGCGCCTCATAGATCGGCTCGGAAAGGCCTCTGACCGCCAACGCGCGAAGTCCAGACATGGAGTGCTCCTTCCGGTTCCGAGATGCCAGCATCAGATGATAGCATCCTACCGCATTGATGTTGCCGCGGTGTCTGTCCCCCGACTAGTCGAAGAACCGTCCCTCGAATTGGGTCGTGACGAAGTCGATCAGGGCCTCCACCCGACCGGCCAGGGACGGCTCCAGATCGCCGATGCCGTGCACTTGGCGCAAGATGCGTTGCCACGCGCCCGCCAGGTCGGCAGCGCTCGAATGACGCCAGCCCAATTCGCGCAGCACGCCCGTCTTCCAATCGATGCCCCGTTTCACCTGCGGCCAAGCCGCCAAGCCCAGCCGTCCCGGTTTGACTGCCTGCCAAATGTCCACATAGGGGTGCCCCATGATCAGGATCGAACCGGGCTCGCACTCCCCCTCGACCTGGTCCGCGATCCGCCGTTCTTTCGAGCCTTCGACCAGATGGTCCACCAGGACCCCGAGGCGCGCGCCTTCCGCCTCCGGGGCGAACTCGCGGACACGGGCCGCCAGATGGTCGATCCCGTCCAGCATCTCCACCACCACCCCTTCGATGGCCAGGTCCTCGCCCCAGACTTTGGCGATCAGTTCGGCGTCGTGGCGGCCCTCGACCCAGATCCGCGACGGGCGGGCGACGCGCGCCCGTACGCCCTCGACCGCCACCGACCCGGAGGCGGTCCGGCGCTTGATGTTGCCCGGTTTGGGCCCCGACGTGATCAGGACGACCGGGTGGCCGTCGATCAGGAACCCCGGTCCCATCCGGAAGCCGCGCACGCGCCCGTGCCGGTCCTCCAGCGACACCACCAGCATTCCGCCGGATTTCTCAACTTTCACGATGGCGCCGACCCAGCCCGTCTCCGCGTCCTCCACGACCAGTCCGATCTCCGCCTCGACTCGGTCCGACGCCGTCAGCTTGGGTCGGTGCGGATCGGCGGCTAGGACGTCACGCCCGTAACGGTCCCAGCCGGTCATTCGATGCGCCCATGGGACCCGGACTCTGACACCCGAGCCGAGGCTCCGCCGCCCAAGTGTTCCAAGTCCACCCCGGCCAGCCGCTCCGCCAAGTCTTCAGCCGAGGCCGCCTCGGCCAAGACCGCCTGCACCTGGGTCCGCGACCCCGCCAACGGGCTGGGCAGGCCGAAGCGAGTCTGGCCGTCCGCCCAGCTCAGGGTCAGCGAGTCCCAACCGGCCGCGACCACGTTCTCCGGGTAGCGCGACAGCGCCTCGCCCTTCAGGTACGCCCTGGTGGAGGTTGGCGGGTGCGCGACAGCCCAGCTCAGCTCTCGCTCCCCGAACAAGGTCTCGACGGCTCCCCGTCCCGCGACCCGCGCGAACAGCGACCGCGACGGCTCGACCTCCGTCCATTTCAGGTCCGCCGCCCGCAGCTTCGGATGGTCCCAGGCCAGGCCGCCGCGCAGGCGCAGCGACTCCAACAGTTGATACTTCGCCACCCATTCGACCTGGCGGCCCACGCTCATCGGGTCCTCGCTCAAGCCGTCCAGCAGACGGCCCCATCGGTCCAGCAGATCAAGCGCCTCTGGATCGGGGAACACCACGACAGCGGACACGAAGTCCAGGTACCGCCGCTGAATGGCCACAGCCGTCGCCGCCCCGCCCGCCTGCGTCTCCAGCTTCTCGCGCACCGTCAAGTCGCGACTGACCTGCTTGAACGCCTCCACTGGGGACGCCAGTCGGACGGACCGCGCCAAAGCCGCCGCGCGGTCCGGGGCCGCCTCCGCCGCCAGCAGCACCAGTCCCGTCAGGCCCAGCCGGACATAGGTGGCGACATCCATCATGGTCGCGTCGCCAACGATCACATGCAGCCGCCGCCACCGCGCCGGATCAGCGTGCGGCTCGTCACGGGTGTTGACGATCGGGCGGTTCAGAGTGGTCTCCAATCCGACCTCGGCCTCCACGAAATCGGCCCGCTGCGATAGCTGGAAGCCCGGCTCCTGGGAGCGCTGACCCAGCCCGACTCGACCGGACCCGGTGTAGATCTGGCGGGTCACCAGGAACGGAGTCATCACTTGGACCAGCAGGTCCCAATCGAGCGTCCGCGCCACCAGGTAGTTCTCATGCGTGCCGTAGGACGCCCCTTGCCCGTCGGTGTTGTTCTTGTACAACGACACCGGCTTCCCCGCCTCGGCCAGGGACCGTGCCGCCGTCGCCATCACCCGCTGCCCGGCCAGATCCCACAGCGCCGCCTCCCGCGCGCTCATGGTCTCCGGGCTGGCGTACTCCGGGTGGGCGTGGTCCACATACAGCCGCGCCCCGTTGGCCAACAGGGCCGCGCCGGGGCCGCCGCGTTCCACCGGACTTGGCCCGGCGGCATCGTGCGCCAAATCCCTGACCACCGCGCCCGGACGGTCCGTCAACAACGAAGGATGAGCGGCCGCGCGGTCCAGGTGGAAGCCGCGCGCGTCGTTTAGAGGGTCCTCGGAGCGGTAATCCCACGGCGCGACCCGACCGTGCTGGGCGGCCTTGTAGGCGGCCACCACCCAGTTCGACAACTCGACCGGGTTGCGGGTCGGCCCGAGGACGCCATATTCGGTCTCGATCCCGAAGACGATTGGGCTCATGCCTCCACCTGCCGTCCGCCACCGGCCAGGGTGCGCATGAAGACGATCCGTTCGCCCTTGCGTCCGGAGACGCGCGCCCAGTCGTCGGCGTTGGTGGTGCCGGGAAGGTCCTCGTTCTCGGCGAACTCCGCCGCCACCGCCGCCGCCAGGTGCGCGCTGGTGATCCCGCGCCGCCCGTGGTCCAGTTGGTCCTTGATGGCGGCCTTCTTGGCGCGGTCAACAATGTTCCGGATCATCGCGCCGGAGGCGAAGTCCTTGTAGTACAGGACTTCTTTGTCTCCCGAGGCGTAGGTGACTTCAAGGAAACGGTTGTCCGATGCCGTGGAGTACATTTGCGCCACCGTCGCGGCTATCATCGTGGTCGTGTCCTCGCCTTCGCCCAAGGGCAATTCCGGGACCAGGTACTTGCCGAAGATGTCCGCTGCCCCCGCCCGGTCGGGCCGTTCGATCTTGATCTTCACGTCCAGGCGGCCCGGCCGCAGGATGGCCGGGTCGATCATGTCCTCGCGGTTGGACGCGCCGATCACGATCACATTGTCGAGTGTCTCCACGCCATCGATCTCCGCCAGCAGCTGCGGCACCACCGTGGTCTCGACGTCGCTCGAGACGCCCGAACCCCTGGTCCGGAAGAGCGACTCCATCTCATCGAAGAAGACCACGACCGCTCCCCCCAACGCCGCCTTCTCGCGGGCTCTGGCGAAAATGGCACGGATTTGGCGCTCCGTCTCCCCGACGTACTTGTTCAGCAGTTCGGGGCCCTTGATGTTGAGGAACACGGCCTTGGCGGCGTCCTGTCCCGCCAAGGAATGCGCCACCGCCTTGGCGATCAGGGTCTTGCCGCAGCCTGGCGGCCCGTACAGCAGCACGCCTTTGGGCGCCCGCAACCTGTGCTCGCGGTAGAGCTCCGGGTGGCGGAAGGGCAGCTCCACGGCATCGCGAATCTGGCTGATCTGAGCGGTTAGCCCGCCGATGTCGCTGTACGAGACGTCGGCCACGTCATCGGCGGCGAGGTCTTCGGCGTGGGAGCGCGACACCACCTCGAAGGCGAACCCGCCGCGCTGGTCGGTCGCCAGGGTGTCCCCAGGGCGGAGGTTGACGCCCAGCAACGAACCGGCCCGGCGGATGACCGCCTCTTCTTCGGCGCGGCCCTGGACCAGCAACCGGTTCTCGCTCAGGACCTCCTTGACGGTCGCGACCTCGCCGGTTCGCTCGAACGCCTCGGCCCTGAGCAGCGCCATCGTCTGGCTGAGCGCGACAGTCTGTCCCGCCAGCAGCGCCGCCCGATTCACCTCCGGTCCCACGCTCACCCGAAGCCTGCGGCCCTGCTGGACCACGTCCGCCGAGCCGTCGTCGTTCCAACCCCAGAACAGGGCGTACGTGCCGGGTGGCTGCGTGAGGTCGCTCACCTGCTTGCGCGCCTCGGTCAGTTGCTGGCGCGCCGACACCAACGATTGCGTCAGCCGACGGTTCTTCTCCTCCAATGACGCCGCGCGGGCCACCTGCCTGTCATAAGGGCTTTGCTCGGGCACGCCATCAAGCCTATGCGGGCGGGCGGTGGTGCGGTGCCGCGACCTCCGGTGTGGCGGGTGGTCGCCTGCGTGGCCGAAATGCGGGTCAAACGCGTTCGTGGTCGCCGCCGTCATGCCACGAAGGCCGTTCAGGCGCAATTCACGCCCGCGCCAAGACGAAGCGACTCATTGGCGGCGGATCAGAGCCAGGAACATGGCATCGGTGCCGTGACGGTCGGTCCACAGCTGAACCATGCCGTCCTCGCCGATGGCGTCCTCCGGGATCAGGAGCGCCGGGCGAGGTGGCTGCACGATCTCCATGACGCCGGTCTCGACATCATCCGAAGTGTCGGCGGCCACATCAGCCGGGCCATCGTCATGGTCGTTGTCCGGGTCATCGTCCGAGTCGTCGTCCGCAGGATTCTCTGGTTCGTCGCCCGACCCGCCGACCTCATCGAGCGAAGTCCCAACCGGCACATCGGCGAGGTCATTGTCCGCGTCGTCGTCCGCAGGGTCGCCTGACTCGTCGCCTGCCTTGTCGCCTGTCTCGTCGCCCGCCTCGCCGACTGCCACGTCGAGCGCGACGCCGTCCGAAACGCTCGGCAAGTCCTCGGCCACGACGTCACGCGCGCCGTCAGCTGAAACAGCGTCTGAGTCATCGGCGGAGGAGTCATCGGACTCGTCGCCACCGGCCGGAGCCATGGCGCTGACGACCTCGTGCGCGTCCACGACGACCGCGTCAGTCCGGGCTGACAGCACGTCTTCGACCACCAGGCGGGTTTCCGCGAGGTGCGGCGAGCA
>JAISCU010000095.1 GCA_031265345.1 Bifidobacteriaceae bacterium | reverse complement strand
GGGAGTGCGGCCCTGGTCGAGCAGCCCGCGCACCTCCGCCTCCAAGGCGCCCAATTGCCGGGACACGTCTTCGCGCGGGATCTCGCCCCGTTTGACCTCGAGGACCCGTGCCCGCTCGGACGGCGGCATCGGCAATGTGAGGAGGCCGGTGGCCGCGATCTCGCGTCCCTGGTAGGCCAACCGCAGCGCGTGGCTGCCGTACTTGACGTCCCAACCGTGGCGGGCTATCAACTCGGGCCGGTTGGGGACGTTGCGGCGCGACTGGCCCAGCATCCGTTCGTGCTGCGAACGCATGTATCCCAGGAAGCGCTCGACCGCTTGCTGGGACAGGAAGGCCGACCGTAGCGCGCGCAGTTCCTCGCCCGCCTCGGTCAGCACGACAAGGGATTCTTGTGGCGCGAACAGTGGCAGGAGCACGGTCGGATTGCCTTTCACCGCCAGCCGCACGAATTTGCGCAGGCCGTATAGGACTAGGTCGACGTCGCCGGGACCGCTCCGGGCGCCTTCCGGCTGGGTCCGCGAGATGTAGTCGTCGCGGCGGGGCGTGACGCCGAGGACGTGCTCGGGCGGCTCGATGTAGACGCCCAATTCGTCGCGGTCGTCCGTCCCGGCGATGGCGATCCCATGAACCCCGCTGCCCACCACCGACCGGAGGATCTCCCCCTGCAGCGCCGTGGCGGCGTCACCATATTCGAGGTTCGGGGCTTTGGCCATTGGTGTAGCTTAGCGGGCGGCGGGCTCCCCGGGGCGTCCGTGCGGACCGCCCCGGGAGCCCGTTCGTTCGCGTTCCGGGAGCTACGCCAGGTGGCTCGTCCGCCGCCGTGAGGTCGCCAGCAGATAGCCTCCGGTGCCGACCAGCAAGATGGTCAAGACGATGATCGGTGCCACGTCGTTGGCGCCGGTGACAGGCAGTTTGCCGCCACCGGTCCCAGCGGCCTTGCCGCCACCGCCGCCTCCGTTGCCGCCACCGCCGTCAGCCGGAACCGCCACGGTGGTCGCTGGCGACCACAAAGCGGTCAGAGTGCCCTCGGACAGATACTGGGCGTTGGGGGAACTTTGATCGGCCAGGTTGATCCCGAACTGGAAGCCGTAGGAACCGGCCTGACCCGAACTGATGGTGTGGCAGACGGTCTGCGCATTGCTCTGACCAGTGGCGGTGAACTCCAGGCTGTACTGCTCGGCTGGAGCCAGCCCAGTGGAGGCCTGCGCTGCCGCGTCTTTCGCGTAATAGACGCCGCCTTTGACCGTGATCTTCACTGGGGCGCCCGAGGCCGATTCGTTCAGCCACAGATCGCCCGCTGTGGCGTGATCCAGCCAGACCGAGTCGCAGACCTGAGCGGTCTTCCCACCGGCGGGCAGCGCCACCGAGCTAGTCTGGACCTGCGAACCGATCCCGAAGCTCATCTGGGTGACATGGGTCGCAGCCGGGCGTCCGAACGGGCCGGTCACGCCATCCGGGATCAACGGTTTCACCGCAGCCGCCTGGCCAGCGGGATCGATCCGCCACACCCAGACCCCGTACTGCGAGGTCGGAACCGTGAACCCAGCCGGAGCCGCGACCGTCACGGGCGCGTTGCCGGACACCGGCAAAGTCACGTTCACGCTCGCCTCGCCGAGGACGGCGGTGCCGTTGGGCGCTTCATCGCCCACCGCGAAGGCGGAAGCAGAGCCCCCGTAGAAGGCGCCGTCCACCTTCACGACTGCGGGCTCGCCGTTCGCGTCCGGCCGCCACACGGCATCGTCCGTGGCCAGAGCCAACGTGACAGCGTCATTCGGCGCCGCGCCCTTGGCCTGGAACGCGACCGGGACCTGCGAGCTGACGGTGATCGGCAGCGGTGCCGCGATCCCGCACGAGTTCCAACTGACCGGCGCCGGGAAGCCCTGCGGGGCATCGGTGACGGGATAGGCGTTCAGGATCGTCTGGTCGAAGCTCGAATCCCCGCCCGCGACGCTCGACTTGAGCGAGACGACCTCGCCGGCCGCGGCTGGAACCGTGCCAACGTACAAGGTCTCGCCTTCGTTCGCTCCGACCGAGCCCTCGAATTCATCGGTGACGGTCAGAGCCACGGGCGTCCAGGTCGTGCCGCCGTCCGTGGATTGCTCCAAGGTGACCGTTTCGAGCGGAACCGCACTGGAGTCAGGCAGTTGGCTGACGTGCAGGACGATCGGTTGGCTGGCCGTGCCGGCGTTGTAGGCGTCGAGGCCTGGCAATTCGTACCAGACCTGGCGCAACGACTCGTTGCCGAGGCTCGACGGGTCGATCCAGCCGTCCTCGTCTGGCTCCGGCCGAGGGGCGGGACCGTCGGAGCGCCACTGCCAAGCCGAGGTCACGTCTGTCGACCAGGCCCACAACTCGGTGTCCCAGGTCGTGGTTTCGGCGATGCGGAACGTGTGCGCGGCATCGTCCAGGCCCTCGACCGAGAACTGGTATCCGGGCTCTCCCTCATTGTCGAACAGGACGTCCCCGCTGGTGAGATCCGTCACCGTGAAATCGATGGCGCCGAAGTCGGGGTTTTCCCAGAAGCCCCGGTCCCACTCGGGTTGGCCCTGGCCGTCCACGAACAGGGGCACACCGCCGTACAAGACGTCATCGAACCGCGTGACGCCCGCCCAATTGACATCGAACCAGGCGCCCTGGACCTGGCTGCCAAAGGTCAACACGCCTTCTTCTCCGGCTGAAAGCTCATCCGGGTTGACGAGGGAGTTGGTCACCAACGCGCCCGTCACAGGCTCCCGCAGCGCCGACTCGATCTGCCACGCCAGGTCGGGACTGACATGGGTCAGATAACGCGACGGGACCTGAGCATTGATCGTCCCGGAGCCACTTTGACCGAAGAAGAAGTCTGCCGCGTAGGCGCTCGCTCCCATGGCCCGGTGCTCGACGGTCAATTGAGCGGTTGTCGAATCGTCGCCGACCACGACGAAAGGATCGTCCTGGCTGACGTCGAAAGTCTGCCCCAATTGATAGGCGTACTCCGGCGTTCCCCGCGAGAGCAAGTAGAGCGGGTCGCCGGTCACAGTCTCGGAGGCCTCGACCAGTTGCGTTCCGACAGCTTCGGTGGTCAGAAGCACGGGGAAGGCGGCAATGGCGGCCATGGCGTCATAGTCGGCGAAATAGGGCGCCGCTTCGACCGCCATTTTGGCTATCGCCGGATTGTCGGAATCGATGATCAGGGCCTCGTACCCGGCCTGGTCGGCGGCGGTGATCCAGTCGACCACCGTCTGCGGCCAGAGGTCCAGCGAGTCCGCGTCCGTCAAATGGGCCAGGGCCGCCGAACCGTCTCCCGCCGATCCTGGTATGGACCCGTCCGCAGCGTCGACCAGTGTCAGCGCCGAATGGCTGGCGGCCAGCCAACCGTTGGCGCTCACGATCGGGAGCGGATCGGTCCCGCAGGCGTCGAACGATGCCTCGACGTAGGGCTGGTGGAGCGAGGCGTAGCCGGTGTACTCCCATTCGGTGTTGCCAGCGGATGGCGTGGTCGACAGGTAGAGCGTATTCGTGCCGAGAGAGTCAACCGGCGTGGTGACCCCATAACCGAAGCCGGACCAGTATTCGCCGTTGTCGACCGAGACCATCACCTGCCCGGTCACGTCACCTTCGACCAGCTGGTCGACTTGGGCTGTGACCGGCTTGGCCGCGGTGCCGTCAAGCGCCACCGATGTCGATTCAGTCAGTTCGATGATCGGGGACAGCACGAGGGTCTCATCGAATCCGCCCTCGGCGTTCGACTTCATCCCATCCGCGACCACGATGTAAGTGCCCGCCACGCGGTCGACGGTGGCCTGGCCGTCCACGAGCGTCAAGGATTCGGCCTCCCAATTGACCAGATCCAGCACGAACACGTCATACATCAGGTCAGAATCATCGAGCGGCTGGCCGTCCTTGTCGGTCGCAGTGACCGTCAACTCGTGCCTCTGGGGCTCGTTGGCCAGACCGATGGGCGTCCTGATCACGTCGCCGCCGCCGGCCGTGGCGGTGACATAGCCGCCCACATAGCTGACTCCGAACGGCGCGGTGTCGATTGTCACATCGACGGCGGCGCTCCCGCCCGCGGGAACCGTCAGCGTCGTCTCCGAAATCGTTACTTGACTCGAGTCCAGCGGAGCTATGGTCACCGCGTCCTCGCCCAAAGCGGGGAGATACGCGGGCGTGCCGGGCGCCGCGTACTCGATGCTCGTCAACCCGGCGTCGAGGGTGAGCGTCTCGGCTGCCGCTCCGTCGTTGACATAGGTCAGGGTCCCGGTCGTGGAGTCGGTCCAGGGATACGCGACGGTGCCCAGATTGAGCTGCGTCGGCGCGGCCGCCAAGGTTCCGTCCAGGGCGGCGGGGATGTTCACCAGCCCCGCCCCTTGCTCGAAGACGCTCGAGCCGTCGGGCGTGGCCTGGGCGGACGCGACGAGTCGGGTCCTCAGGCCGTGGCGGTCGATGCCCGGGTCCGCTTGCTTGAGCAGCGCGGCGGCGCCGGCGACCAAAGGCGTGGCCATGGACGTGCCCATCATGGTGGTGTAACCGGTGCCGCCAGTCTCCGCGCCGACCACGCCAACGGCATCGGTCACCTCGCCGTCCGCTTCGATCACTTGCGTGCTCAGGCCAGGGGCCACGATCTGCGGGTTGACGGCGCCATCGCCGCGCCGGGGCCCGGCCGAGGAGAAGAAGGCCCTATTGCCAGTCTCATCGGTGGCGCCCACCGACAGGGCCTGATCGGCTGTGGCCGGCGATCCGATGGTCTCGAAGTCGTAGTCGTTGCCCGCGGCCACCACGACGAGGCAGTCGTAGTCTTCGGCGACCTGGTTGACGAACTCATCGAAGAACGCGGTGCCGTCGCCGTAATTGCTGTCGCCCAATGACAGGTTGATTATCTCGGCGCCCTCCTGGGCCGCCCATTCGATACCGGCCATGATCGCGGAATCGTCGCCGTAACCCTCGTCGTCGAGGACACGGGCGTTGATGATCTTGGCGCCTGGCGCCACACCGGCGTAGTCGCCGCCCGAGGCGGCGCCGGTGCCAGCGATCTCGGAGGCCACGAAGGTGCCATGGCCAGCCGGGTCGTCGGGGGTGCCGAGTCCGGTGAAGTCTTGTGCGGCCACGACCTGGCCGACCAGGTCCGGGTGGCCCGCGTCCACGCCCGAGTCGACCACCGCGACGGTGACCCCTGTGCCGTCCCAGCCGGCCGCCCACGCGTCATCCGCTCCGATCAACTCCATCCAGGCAGGCGTGCCGCCCGGAAGCGCGGCGGGGCGGACCTCGGCCGGTTCTACGCGCACGGTGCGGTCGAGCCAGATCTTCTCCACCGGATCCGCGGGTGCGGCGGCGGCGTCGATCAGTCCCCAACTGGCCGCTGGCCCCGAGTCGGTGGAGGCATCGGCTTGGCCCGCTTGCGCAGGGATGGCTTGGAGCTCCTGTTTCACCTCGACGCCAAGATCGGCCAGATCGACACTGTTGGCGGCGCTGGCCGTCGCCACGATCACCGGCACGGCGTTGTCACGCCCGAGCTCATAGGAGGCCAATTCTGTGATGTTGAAAAGGTCTTGATCCAATTGGTCACCGATTAAGTCCAGAACGTCGGAGGGAAATACGTAGGTCTGCGAGTCGATCACCCGAGTAGCGAAATGCGGGCGCGTCCCATCTGCGCGAGGGCCGGGCTCGATGGCCGCGACCCCGCCGTCGGAGTCGAGCCGCACCACATCGCCGGTGATCAGTCGCACCTTTCCGGAGCGGGCGAGCGCGGCCGCCGCCGAATCGGGCGTGGTCGGCGCGCTCGCCGCGTCGACGGGTCCTGCGGGGCCCGAACGCGAATTGACACCTATGGAGACCGTCGCGCCAATCAGCGCGATTGCCAAAGAAGAAGTGGCGGCGACCGCAACGGTCCGCCAGTGCTTTGCAGGGGATGGGCTAACAGACTCAAACGACATTTGTTCTACCTGTCTGATCGGGAGATACCTGGTGCCGACAGAACCGGTCCGTCCGTCCGAACGGCGGCCAGAACTGTGGGCTCGGGCCGCCGGGGGACAGACAAAGCCCATTCTCCCGGCAACGGGCGGCCTCGTCTCGCACGGCGCTGATCCGAGGTCAAGTGAAAGCCTACACGCCTCCTACGACACTACGTCAGCACTCGTGTCTGCGCGGACAACGCGGGGCTTTGGGCGAACGATGCCGCTCGGACAAGATCGCGCGTTCGCTGGGCTCGCGACGTCGCAAGTTGGACGCCACGAGCAGGAGTTCTGGCCCACTCATCGGTCACGCCGACTGCTGGACGGGGGCGGGGCTCGGGACGTGCGGCACTATCAGGGGGCCTGCGGCAGTCCTAGAGTTGAGACATCCTCGACAGCGGCGTCCGGGAACGGCTTCAGTGAAGCTCCGGGCGCGACAATTGCATAAGGAGCGAACCCTATGTCGGATCCGATCAGGCGGATGCTTACGGTGTCCCGTGCCAAACTCGTGGCCGGTCAACGGCCTAATGGCCCACATGGCAGTCAAGCGGTGCCTAGCGAAGGTGCCGGGAGCCTGCGGGCGCGGCGAAGTGGGGAGGCGGCATCGTGAGCGCGTTCTTGCTGATTATCCAACTCGTCATACTCTTCGGCGCGATCTTCCTGGGCGCGCGGCTGGGCGGGATCGCGATCGGCTTCGCGGGCGGCATCGGCGTCCTGCTCCTGGGCCTGACCGGGCTCAAGACGGACTGGCAGGCCTACATACCGTTCGACGTGGTGGGCATCATCATGTCGGTGATCGGAGCCATCGCGGCCATGCAAGTGGCGGGCGGCCTTGACTTCCTGGTCTCCTGGGCCGATCGGATGCTGCGCAAGAACCCGAAACGCCTGACCATCGTGGCGCCCATCATCACGTACATGATGACGGTGATGGCCGGGACCGGCCACACCGCCTTCTCGACCCTGCCCGTGATCGCCGAGGTCGCCAAGGAGAACAACATCCGGCCCTCCCGGCCGCTGTCCATCTCGGTGGTGTCCTCCCAGATCGCGATCACTGCCTCGCCGGTCTCGGCGGCGGTGGTCTACTTGGCTGGGGCACTGGAGGAGAACGGGACGGGGATCGGCTACCTGGAGCTGCTGGCGGTGTCGATCCCGGCGTCGCTGGCGGCCGTGGTGCTCGCCGCCATCATCATCAACTGGCTCGACCGCACCCCGCTCGACAAGGACCCGGAGTACGTCAAGCGCCTCGCCGAGGGTCGCGTGGTGATGCGCGGCGCGGCCAACATCGAGATCAAGCCCAAGGCGAAGGCGTCCGTGGCGGTCTTCTGCGGCGCGGTTCTACTGGTCATGCTGTACGCCATCGCGATCTCCGACAAGGTCGGCCTCATCAAGGACCCGGCCATCGACCGGACCAGCGCCATCATCGCGATCATGCTCTCGACGGCAACCGTGATCATCCTCATGGCCAAGGTGCAGCCGCCCGCGATCCTCACCGCCTCGACCTTCAAAGCCGGCATGAGCGCGTCGGTCTGCGTGCTGGGCGTCGCCTGGCTCGGGACGGTCTTCGTCCAGGGCCACATGGCGGACATCGAACGCCTCGCCGGGGACGTGCTGCGAGCCCAGCCCTGGCTGCTGGCGGTGGTGTTGTTCCTGGCCGCGGCTCTGCTCTACTCGCAGGCCGCCACGTCGAAGGCGATCATGCCGATCGCGTTCTCGCTGGGCCTCTCGCCGCTCTCGATCGTCGCCTCCTTCGCGGCCGTCTCGGCGCTCTTCGTGCTCCCGACCTACCCCACCTTGATCGCTGCCGTCGAAATGGACGACACCGGCACCACCCGGATCGGCAAGTACGTCTTCAACCACCCGTTCATCGCGCCCGGCGCCCTGACGATCGCCCTGGCGGTCGCCTTGGGATTCGGCCTGGGGTCCCTCATCATCTGACCCTGGCCTGGGCGGTCGCGTCCGGCGGCGTCCGCGAGTCCCATCATGCCCCGGCGCTGCCTGGCACCAGATGGCTGACGGCCCGGCAGCGGGCGGCGGGTGACCGGAGCCACCGTGGCGGACACCGGACCGGCTGCGGCGGTGGTTTAGGACGCCGGCGAGAGGGGCCGCCGATGCCGCCGACGGGCTTACCTGCGCGGACGCGGGTTGCCGACGACACGGCATCGGGCAGCGTTGTCCACAACTAGCGGCAACTCGCTGCGGCCGCCAATTCAAGCCATTTGCGGACACGGGCTGAAAGGGACGCCGATGCCGCCGACTCGTCTACCTGCGCAGACGCGAGCGCCCTCCCACACGGCGTCGGGCGGCGGTGTCC
>JAISCU010000049.1 GCA_031265345.1 Bifidobacteriaceae bacterium | reverse complement strand
TGCGAAACGATGGTCTCGGCGACGACGGACAGGCATTTCGATGGTCTGGCCCGCGAGACCATCCCTTTGCGGCCCCTCCGCCCGCGAGGCCATCGGTTCGCGGGTACGAGGCCCGAGCGGCGGCTGCTCGACGGACACCGTGGGTGGAATCCTTTGAGCAGTCTTACTCAATTCTGCCTCGACGTATTGACAACAGGCTGGTCACGGTAGGAGCGTTGCGGTCAGCCATACGTCCCGCCCCTTGAGCAGGAAGGCCCGCAATGAGCCCGCAGCACTCGTCCCCCGTCCGCCGCGAGACCAGAACCCGCCGAAGCAACGCCGTGACAGCGGTCCGCCACCCGTTGGTGGCGTGCGCAGCCGGTGCCGCGCTGGTGGTCACGTTGGGGGTGTTCCCGGCCGGGGCCGCCAAAGCCCCCGACGACGTCGACCCGTCGAGGGGCTGCACCATCGTCGGCACCAAATCAGGCGACGTGCTGACAGGCACCGACGGTGACGACGTGATCTGCGGCGGCGGGGGCGGCGACACGATCAAAGCCGGCGCCGGCAACGACGTCATCTACGGCGACGACGGCGGCGACACGATCTGGGCCGGCGACGGCGACGACATCGTGTACGGGGGTGCGGGCGGGGACACGATCCACGGGCAGGCCGGCGCCGACCGGCTGTTGGGCGGTGACGGAGGCGACACCATCTGGGGCGAGGACGGCGACGACCTGATCCAGGGGGAGGCCGGGGCGGACACCGCCCGCGGCGGCGACGGGGCCGACACGATCGTGGACACCGGCAAGGCCGACACCTTGTGGGGCGACGCTGGGGACGACCTGATCGTGGCCGGGCTGGGCGCGGACTCGGTCAAGGGGAACGCCGGCGACGACCGGCTGTTCGGCGGGCCCGGCAACGACTCCCACTACGGGGACGCCGGGTCGGACACCTGCGTTGGCGGGGCGGGCGCGAACGCCTACTACTCGTGCGAGTACAAGCCCACCGCGGCGCAGTTGGGCGGGACCGACGGGGACACGGACGGGGACGGCGCGTCGGACGTGGACGAGGCGCTGGCCGGCACCGACCCGCTGGTCCCGGACCAGGCGGTCCTGGGTTACGGGCTGTCCGTGGACGCCCAGTGCAGGGCTGGTCTGGCGTTGTCGGCGACGGCCCAGGAGGACCCGGTCACGGTCGGGCAGGACGCCCTGTTCGACCTTATGGTCCGCAACGACCCGTCCGGAGCCTGCCTCCAGGCCGGGTCGAACCCGACCACCGTCGCCGGGACGCTCCAAGTGGAGTCGACAACCTCTGAGGACGTGGTTTTGGGGTCGGTGGTGGCCTGGTTGGAGGTCCCCGCCGCCAGCGGCGTCTGGACGGTGCTGCCGCAAGGGGCCGGGCTGGTGTCGTCGGGCGGGTCGGGCGCGGACGGCTGCCCGGTCGGGGCGGCCGGAGGCTGCGCCCTGGAGCTGGGCGACGTGGTCGGGAACGTGTCCCTGACTCAGGGCCAGGGGCAGACTGTTGCGGCGGCCGCGTCGCTGCCGGTCGAGTTCCGGTACTTCCCACAGCTGGCGGCATCGGACAGGGTGTTGCTGTCCCAGACGACCGAAGCGCGGCTGGCCCTGGCGGTGACCGAGACAGGAGGCACCGTCGCCGTGACGCGGGCGCCCCTCTCGTTCGGCACGTCCCCCGCCACCGGTCCAGTCGCCGTCGAGGGCGCGCTCCCGTCGGGCGCGTCCAGCATCCAGATGCCGAGCGTCCCTGCTGGAGAGCAACGCGAGGCCGTCGGCCAATTCCGGCACAACACCGCCAACGAGGCGGCCCACACCTTCACAGCCATCTTCACGGCGTCGGCCCCAGCCGCGCCGACGGCCACAGCAGAAGTTGCGGTCGGCGTCGAGTCGGACCGCTCCGGTCTGTCACCGGTCCACGCCACGCTCTACCCACAAAGAGCCACTATTGGACAGGAGCAGGAGTTCACCGTGTCGGTTCACCCGCGAGCGCAGGTCACCGGTCAGTTGACTATCGCCTGGGAATCGGGTTCGGCGGAGCTGAGGGACGACGGGTCGAGCGGAGACTTGGCGGCGGACAACGGGGTATACACCGCCAGATTCACCTGGGCTCCCACCGCAGTCGGACTGCACACCTTGCTGGTAACGGGTGTTGCGGACGGTCGCTCCGCGACCAGCGAAGTCAAGGTTGCCGTTTACGACACATCGGTCCCGACCAGGCCGTACAGCGGCCCCGTCGGAGAGCCGTTGATCCATGGCAGAGGCGAATACCGGTCGGACCTCGTTGATGTGTATGCTGCTCCCGGCGCAGACGTAGGGCTTGTGGCTGAAGCAGTCGACTTGGTGGGCGGGCGAATCGTAGGCGCGGTCCTCCTGGACGCGTGGCAGGTGTTGATCCCGGCGGCGACCACCTGGGAAGAATTGGAGGCTGTGATCGGCACCATATCGGGGCATCCGGCAATCGAGTACGCGGATGCCGTCGGGATCATTCGGTCCCAGGCCGTGGAACCGAACGATCCAGAGTTCCCCGATCAAGAGAATCTGCAGGACTTCGATCTGCGCGATGCTTGGGCGTTCAACCCCGGCAGAGTCCGAACCGTGGTCGCCGTCATAGACGGTGGCTTCGAGGTCGACCATCCCGACCTGGACGACAACATCACGGCGGGGTGGGACTTCGCAGACGATGACGACGACGTCGCCCCCGAGGTCTGTGGGAACCACGGGACCCATGTGGCCGGCATTATCGGCGCCGAGACTGACAACGGGATCGGCGTGGCTGGGGTGAACTGGAACGTTGAGCTCCTCGTGCACAAGGTGTTCTGGTCCGAGTTCAATTGCCTCGGAGACGACGACGCGCGCGGCAGCGATCCTGTCCTCCGTAGCTTCGGGTGCCGACGTCGTCAACCTCAGCCTCGGGAGCCCTGAGAAGCACCGTCCCACTGTCGAGGCCCTGGACGAGGCTTTCTCCAGCAATGTGGTGGTGGTGGCTGCTGCCGGGAACAGCAACACTGACGAACCGATGTATCCGGCAGCCTACCCGCGTTCAGAAGCAGAGTACTCCAGCACTCTCCACCCGAACAGGGTCTACAACACGGACGTGATTTCGGTCGGTTCGGTCGACCGTTTCGCCAATCAATCCACATTCTCCAACTTCGGCGAATGGGTCCAAGTGTGGGCACCAGGGGAACGGGAGCCGGACGCCAGTGAACTGAACGGGCACCAGGGCGTCCTGTCGACCATCCCTGGCCACGCGTACGGTCGCCACGATACGGATGGCCTAGCCCTGGCGGGCACATCGATGGCGGCGCCGTTCGTGAGCGGGCTGGCCTCGTTGATCGTCTCGCATCCGAGTTACAGGAACCAAAGTTCGAGCTACGTGCGGTCCCGCCTGGTAGCGACCAGCGCGCGGCACCCGCGCCCCGCGGACGGCTCGGCGGAGCAGGAGGAGCCCGGCTGGTTGGTTCACGCCTACTGGGCCGTGAGCAACGGC
>JAISCU010000002.1 GCA_031265345.1 Bifidobacteriaceae bacterium | reverse complement strand
GGGCGCCGGTCCGGGATTGGGGCCGTCCGATGCCGCCCATGACGTTCCGGCGCAAAGTGTGGCTGGCGGCGGGGCCGTGCCAGCGGCATCGGGCGCGGCAGGCGCTGGAGGCAACGCGGCGCGGACCAAAGCCCAGCCGGCCAAAGCCGGGCGGGAGGCCAAGAAAGAACTGACCGGCGTGGAGCGGAGGCTGGAGCGACTGCGGGCCGAGGCGGACCAGGTGGGCGCGGAACTAGCGCTGACAGACCCGTCCGATTGGGAGGCCGTCGGGCGGTTCGCCGACCGATTGGCCGAATTGGGCGCGGCGATAGCGAACGGCGAAGAGCGCTGGCTCGAACTGGCCGAGGCAGCCGGGCTGTGAGCCAGTTCGGCTCGAGCCCCGGCCCGGCCCCGTCATTGAGCGGGGCCGGGACCCGCAGGGAGCCACACGCGCATAGTGGACGGACCCCGTTCAGCCCAACGATGATACGGAATGAGCGAAACCCGCGTTGATCTCCCAACTGATGGCACCGCAGACTGCGAGCAGGCCCATGGGCCATCTGCCAGCCCAGCGACACGCGTCGCCACAGTCACGAAGTCGCCGGCGGCGCGTTCGGGAGCAACCTGGGGGTCAACCACGACTGCGGCCAGGTCGTGGGATGGCGGAGCATCTATGCTCTCAAGGCAGTAGACCAGCGGGCCGGCTTCGACAGCTACGCAACCCCGGGTAGCGTCAACTCGCGGGTCGGGAAACGTAAACCGCGGCTCGACCGGCAACTCAAGACGCACCCGGTCACCGGTCGAGAACCTGCCCCTCACCACCATTCGCCCGTCACCCGGTTCGAGCCTGCCCGGCGAATGGATGATGCTCCGGCCGCGAGCCCATGGCGGCACCCGCAGCGAAAGCGCCCATTCGCGGTCGGGGGCGTCGAGGATATCGATATCGACCAGGCCGTTGAGCGGATACTCAGTCGCCAGCCGCAAGCGCACTAGGGCACCATCCGGCAAAGTCGCCGCGATCAAGGCCGGAGCGTACTGGTGGATGCGCACACCCGTGGTGTCGGTTGAAGCCACATACCCCGTCAAAGCGGCCAGCATCCGCGCGATATTGGTGGGACAACACGGCACGTCGAACCAAGGCGCCCGCTGGCTCGAAGCCGCACGTGCGCTCGGCTCGTCCTCCAGCGCTGGAACACCGGGCGTGACCCGTCGCAGCGGATTGACATAGAAGAAGGAGGTCCCCGCCGCGTCAGGCGATGCCGCCACAACATTGAAGAGGGCTCGCTCGATTTGATCGGCATAGTTCTCATCACCCGTCGCGAGAAGAAGGCGCCAACCAACCATGACCGAGCCAATGGCGGCGCAAGTTTCGCAATAGGCGCGGTCGCTCGGCAACTCGAAGTCATCGCCGAAAGACTCCCAATCATGGCGTGACCCCATGCCGCCAGTGAGATAGGTTCGCCGGGCGATGGTCCGGCTCCACTGGTGTCTCACAGCTGCCAGCAATTCGCCATCGCCCGTCTCGACGGCGACGTCGACAGCACCGGCGGCAAGATAGAGGGACCGAACCGCATGCCCGCGAAAGGCCCGGGCGTCTCGCACGGGAACATCATCCTGGAAATAGGCCCGGCCGGCCCGCCTGTCCATCAGCGATCCGTGGCCGCGCCGTTCGATGAACAGCTTGGCTTGGCGCAAATAGCGCTCGTCGCCGGTGACGCGCGCGAGTTCGGCCAAAGCGGTCTCGATTTCGGGATGTCCACAGATGGCCTGGCGACCGTCAGGCCCGAATTCGCGGACCACATGGTCGGCGACCCTAAGCATGCCACACACAAAAGGGTCTTCGAGGCCACAGGTGCGGGCCCGTGCGATTCCGGCCTGAATGAGATGCCCAGAACAGTAGAGCTCGTGGCCCCATTCCAGATCAGAGTACCGATCGGGTTGGCCGGGACCGCCGAAATGAGTGTTAAGGTAGCCATCGCCGGATTGAGCCCCGAGCACACGCGCCGTAAGGGCGGTGAAGACGCCGTCAAGCTCTTGGTCGCCGGTACGGCCAATTTCCCAAGCAAGTGCCTCAAGAACCTTGTAGACCTCGGAATCAGAGAACGGCGGTCCCGGTCTGGGACCGGTCTGCGCCCTCGCCGTGCGGTCAAAATGAGATAGCCAACCGGTCCGCTCAAGCCATTTGAGGCAGTGCGGGATCGACGCTTGGGAATTGACGGCCTGGCGACCGGCCCAGAATCCGCCGGTCAGCTTGACATGGCCGGAAGGCACCGGCATCAGCATGCCCCTTGATGGCGCCACCGGCAGCATTTCGAGCGCTGCCTGTGATTGCGCAGGCCGGCCTGGTCCAGTATTCACTTGAGACTCCCAGCGGTCATGGCGGCCACGATGCGGTCGCTCAAAATGATGTAGATGACTACGGTCGGGGCGATCGAAATCACTGTGGCGGCGAACGCTAGCGGGTAGTCGGCCGAATAGGTGGTGAGGAAATAGCGCACGCCCACTTGGATGGTCTGCGCGTTGGCATCTTCGGTCAGCAACGAGGCGAAGAGCAACTCGTTGAACGCCGTGATGAGCAGGAAGATCGCCGCTGTCACCGCCCCCGGCGCAGTCAGAGGCATCACTATGCGTGCGAAGATGGCATGGAAACTGGCCCCATCTAGCCTGGCCGCTTCGAGGATTTCCGGCGGCGTGGTGTCCATGTAGGTCTTGACTATCAAGAAGCCCATCGGGAAGAACAGGCCCGCGTACACCAAGGCAAGACCAAGCACCGAGTTGTACAGACCGACAATGTTGATGATGAAGAACACTGGTGTCATCAGTGCGTTTACCGGCAGAAGGATGCCGAACATCAGGAAACCAAAGGTGACTGAGTTCAGTGCGAAGCGGTGTAGCAACGCATAGGCCGCCATCGACGCCGCAGCGATGATTATCAACGCCGACCCTCCGGCCGCCAACAGGGAGTTCCTGAGATACACCGGCAATGGATGAGCCGCGAAGGCCTTGGCGTAGTTGTCGAAGGACCAACGCGCGGGCAGCCCGAAAGGGTCGGCAAATAGCTCTGCGTTGGTCTTGAACGATGACACGACCAGCCAGGCCAGCGGCACCAGAGTGATGGCCGTGAAGACGATCAAAACAACCCAACGGACAATCCTGGCGGTGACGCTCACCGTTCGGCCCTCCGTAACACCCAGAAGACCGCCGCTGTGAACAACGCGCCGATCACGAGCGCCGTCACCCCGGCCGCCATCGCCAGTCCATATTGATGAGCAGTCGTCATCTGCTTGTAGATATACAAAGAAAGGGTGATCGAGCCATTGGCGGGACCGCCACTGGTCATGATGAAGGGATATTCGAAGCTCCGCAGCGCATACCCGACCACGAAGAGCACCTGGAGCGCAATGGCCCGGCGGATCAGCGGGATGGTGATCGACCAGTCCTGGCGAAAAGTGGACGCGCCGTCGATAGCGGCAGCCTCATAGTATTCGCGCGGGATGGCCGAAATCTGAGTCAGGAACAACACCATGCCGAACCCGATGTAGACGACCCAAGGCGTCATGGTGGCGCCAAGAGCGGCGGCGGGATCAAACAGCCAGTTCCTGGTCCACTCCTCGAGACCGAGCAGAGTCAGTCCAGCGTTGACAATCCCGAGCGAGACGTGGAACACGAAATACCAGAGCAGCGCCAGGGCCGTGGCGCTGATGATGTTGGGCAGAAACAGTATGGTCCGGAAGACCTTCCAGCCCCGCGGTTTGCGAGCCACCACTAACGCGACCAGCACACAAAGCGGCGTGTGAATGACCACTCCGACTACCACCCAGATGACGGTGTTGCGGACAGCCGCCAAGAATCCCGGATCGGCTAGCAAGTCGCCGAAATTGTCCCAAGCGACAAACACGGGCGAGCCGACACCCGTCCATTCGGTTGTGCTCAGAGCCATCACAACGACGACCGGAACTACCAGGAAGACTGTTACCAGCGCTGCCGCGGGCAGCAAGTAAAGCCCAATACGCAGACGCTGGGCCATCGCCTCTGCTCTCCTGGCTCTGGCCCGGTGCCCGCTCCGACCATTCACAGGGCGACCCGTCTGGCGGGGCGCCCCGAAACCAGCCTTCACTCGTCGTTCGCGGCGTCAAGACCTCGGGCGAACTCGGCCGGGGTCGATTGGCCCAGCGCCAGGGACTCCAAGAGAGACGGCAGTTCTGCCTGTGCGGCTGCGGTGATGCCGCGCGCGATCTGGACCACCGCCGTTGGAGCGGCGTTGGAAATCTCAAGCACCTGCGCCATTTGGCACGAGGCGCGCTCAGAATCGGCTGGTGTCAATTGAGTGTCGACCGCCAAAGGGTATTCACCGTCGATCGCCATTCGTACCGCCGCTTCGTTCGAAGTGAAGAACTTCATCCACTCAACCACCCCTGCGGCCTTCTTCGGATCATCCTGCTTGGCGGCCGCCCAGACGTTGAGTGAGTCAGTGACCGTGTAGCCAGGAGAGATCACATCCGTCCCGAAGGTGGGTGCGGGGGCGACTTTGACCGAGCAAGGGTCTGCCATTGAGGACTGGATCGAGCTGATCAGCCAGGGACCGTCAACGATCATCGCCGCCTGACCGTTGACGAAGTTGGAGGACGATGCCGCGTAGTTGCCTCCGACCGCATCCGGAGTCGACAACTCAAGCAGTCTGGCGGTGTATTCGGCGGCTGTCTCGATGGCAGCACTGTCGAGATTGGCACCGGGCCCGTAGGCGTCCTGGCCACCCGCCGCAGTGGCGAGATAGGAGAAGATGTTCATCGTGTGCCAGGCATCGTCGGCCGTCATCATGGCGATCCCTCCCACGCCTGAATCGTGCAGCGTCTGCGCGACGGCCACCAAATCATCCCAGGTTGACGGGAATTCGGAGATGCCGGCCTGCGCGAACAATTCTTCGCTGTAGTAGAACAATGCGGGCGACTGGTCTCCTGGGATGCCGACGACCTCGCCGTTGATGGTCAGCGCGTCAAGGTTTCCCGCCTTGAAACGACCGGCCCAGTCCGGATCATCCTCAAGAGCCTTGGTCCAGTCCATGAATTGGCCCGACTCCTCGCGGCTGAGATCCGTTGGGTTGTAGTTGTAGACAAACACGTCGGGAGCATTGTCCGCTGATATACGTGATCTGATCTGCTGTTGCAGCGTCGGCCAGTCAGGTTGTGGTTTGGAGACAACGGTGTACTGGCCCTCGTGGGCCTCGTTGAATTCGGCCATGAGTTGATCGAGGACTTTTCCTCGCGCCACGTCCGAGGTGAAATTAGACAGGACTTCTATTTCCGCACCCGCCTCGCCAGCTTCGGGAACGGGACTCGAGCAAGCCGCAATGCCGATGAGTACCGCGACTGCCCCGCCAACGACCCGGCCAACGACCGTGGCCTTGCTCTTCCCCATGATGTTTCTCCTTCTTGTCATTTGATGTGAACGTGATGGCGATTCAGGGCGACCGGGATTCGTCAAGGGCCGCCAGGTAGTCAGCCATTCCAGTGGTCCCTGCGGTGTAGGGCCAGCCGAGGCTTCCCCAGCTGTCGCCTTTGCAGATCAGCCCGTCGTCGCGGCCCTGGTCGGCGAATGACATGCCCTCGGGTTGCATCCCCGAGTCGCCCAAGCCGTGTGGCGTCCCGGCGGAAGACAGAAACTCCAAGCTCGCGTAAGCGATCAGTTCAGCGATTCGCTGGAACTCTGGCGTGCCGCTGAGTTGCCCGAGACGGTGAAGATCGCCCGCGAACAGGAGCGAATAGGTGTCTACCACTCCCGTGCCCCAGACCGAGTTGATGCCGCCCCATCCAACCGAACGCACACCGGCCCGCGCGACAGGCGTACCTGTTACCACCGGAACTGGCCACAGGGAATGCCATCCAACTGCGAACCAGGCAGCTCGAACCGCATCACCGCACCAGTCGCCGGCGACACCAGCGCGTTCCAGCGCCAGGAGTGCTCGCATGGCCAAGAGCGCGGCTTCCTTGTCGAAATCGTTCGGATTGTCGAGAGTGCCGCCCCTGTACTCTGCACTCGCCACGACGGCGGTCTGCACATAACGCCCGGCCCGGCCAGCGGAACTGGCCAACTCCCCTGCAAGCTGAGGATCGAGCGCCGCAACGTCTATGAGATAAGGCACGACAGCCGCGGTTGCGCTCTTGCCCGCGTGACCGGGACCCCCGAACCAATCGCCATCTACTATGGGCCGGCCAGCGGGAGAGTAGGCCCGGTACCAGGAACCATCTGCGTTCTGGACTGAACACAAGAATCGCGCCAACTTGATGGCCGCTGCTCTCCACTTCGTCGTGTCGTGGCCCAGCCGGCCGTGCAGACGGATGTTGCGGACCAGGTCGCCCCCCGCCTCAGTCATCATGCGGGTGTAAGTGCCGGCCAAGCGAGACTTCCCCATGTAATGCATGACGGTCCCTCGCGGGTCACCAATGGCGTACACGGGACGGTCGGCCGAAAGGTCAAACAACGTGGCCACCCAGCCGGTCTGATGGGCCAAACGCTCAACGAAACTGTCGACTACCCGGCGTCCCCGGATTGCCCAATTGCCGGGATCGCTTTCGGCAAGCGAACAGGCAATGTCAAGTTGGCGACCGGTGAAGCCGTACTCCAAAATGTCCCGTGAGCCGCGCATCTGGTGAGTTGAGAAGGAGGCGCCGAACGCCTTGGCCTGCGAATCGTAGCCGCGCGAAGGATCGAAATTAAGAACGAAGCCGGCAAAGCCGGACGGCGTCTGTACATATGTCTTTGCGGCCGAACGAAGCCGCAATTCGACCGACTCTTGGAGCCCCAGCCCGCGACGGGTTGGTCGCGGATCGGCCAGGGCAACCATTCGCTGCGTAACCAGGCGGACGGCATCGGAAAAGGTCGCAGCCTGGGCCAGTCCGAACTCGTATTCGATCGTCTCAGTGATCCCTTGTTCACGTCCGTGATAGGTCTCGAAACCGGAACCGGTGGAGTCGATTTGCGAACTGATGTCGACCTCCGCCACGGGCCAGCCGGCCAAGAAGCCGGGCATGTCCGTCCTGAAGCCGATGTGCCCCAGGTCAGTGTCGCGTCTGAAGGCCATGTCGCCGCGCCTGCGCTGAGGCGGGCAATCGCCTTGCGCCAGACTCAGGCGCGCTAACCAGGTCACGCGCGCCGCATCTGCCTGCCAACTGGCCACCACAGGATAGCCGAGGCGATCATCTGCGAACGTGTAACGCCCCAATCTGCGATGCTGGCCCGGCGTGGACACCATCGCGGGCACAAAGTACCTGTCCGCCACTGGGGTCGCGATCTCGAGGTCCACCCGCAACGGCGGTCCCGGCAAAGCTTCTATGCGCCGTGACAGAACGACGCGCCCAGCCTGTTCACGCCATGTGTCTTGGACCGACACCCGGCCTGCGTCAACGGTGGCGGTCGCGATCAGGACATCGTCGAGGCCGCGCACGCTCTGGTAGTCGCTGACGCCCCTGGTAACGCTTGCGGAACCGGCCGCAGCCCGGACCGGACTGTCAGCGCAGGCACTGCCTGCGAGCGTGGCCCAGCGAACCGCCGGCCTAGTGGCCAAGGCGGCAGCGCCGTCTGCCCCGGTCATGCTAATCCGGACGCAAGCTCCGTCGGAACCAACGCGCAGGCCAATGCTCATCTGCTCTCCGTCGAGTGGCGAAATAGTTGCGAAATCCTTTACGAGCACCATAGATAGGCATTTCAGGCCTGTCAAGTAGAAACTTGCAGTAGAGTTTCCGAAATCGAGAGGGGAGGAAGATGACAATGCCGGGGCCAAAGCGCGCCACCACCCTGGCCGACATCGCGCGTGAGGCAGGCGTCTCGGTGGCGACAGTGTCCAAAGCGCTCAACGGTCGCAGTGACGTCAAGGCGCAGACCCGTGAACGCATCGCGCACATCGCCCGCGAACGCAGCTTCACGCCCAACGCCGCTGCCCGCAGCCTGCTCGAAGGCCGCAGCGGCACGGTCGGCCTGATCACGTCTGACCTCGAAGGCCGCTTTTCAATACCAGTCATGATGGGTGCCGAGGATCACTTCGGTGCCGGGGAAATGTCCGTCTTGCTGTGCAACGTCCGCGGCGACCGGATCCGCGAACAGCATCACGTCGAAGCGCTCCTGTCCCGCCGGGTCGAAGGGATTATTGTTGTCGGCGCCAACACCAATCCCCGGCCGCCACTATCTCTGCGCCCCACCGTGCCCGTGGTCTATGCCTACGCTCCCAGTCAAGACCCCCAAGACTTGTCAATCATTGGCGACAACGTCCAAGCTGGCCGACTCGCGGCCAGGCACTTGCTCGACGTGGGCCGGCGCCGGATAGGTCATATCAGCGGAGACCGCGATTACGTGGCCGCCACCGACCGGGCGGCCGGAGTGCTGGCTGAACTTGCCGGGCATGACCACGAACTAGGGGGTGGCGACGTCCTCTACGGGGCATGGAACGAAAGATGGGGACGCAGCGCTATCCGAGTACTGCTCGACCGCGATCGCGACCTCGACGGCATCATTTGCGGCAGCGATCAGATAGCCCGCGGGGTGATCGAAGGCCTCACTGAACTTGGGGTGCGCGTGCCGGTCGATATCTCCGTAATCGGTTTCGACAACTGGCGCGTGATCGCCACGAATACTCGTCCGCCGCTGACTAGCATCGATTTCCGCCTCGAAGACCTGGGACGGTTGGCCGCCCAAAAGCTGTTCGCGGCCATCGACGGAGAAGTTGGCCACGGGGTAATAACCATTCCGAGCAGCCTGGCACTGCGGGAGTCGTCTGTACCCGACTAGCCTCTGGCCGCGCCGCGCTTGCACAACGGGAGCCTTTACGCAATGGGCAGCCCCGGCGAACAGCCGCCCGGCTCGCAGTAAGCTCTTGACGGCCATTTTCGCTGGCCGGACCATCGGATCGGGATGACAGGAGCGCCCTTGAATGCTTCCACCGCTAAGCGGGAAGCCGTTCGCCAGGCGGTCTCAGTGTCCGTGGCAACCGGGCTCTACGGCGTTTCCTTCGGCGCGCTGGCAGTAACGGCCGGGCTGAGCATTTGGCAGACCCAGCTGCTGTCAATGGTCATGTTCACCGGCGGTTCGCAGTTCGCCCTGGTCGGAGTGCTGGGGGCGGGCGGTCTCGGTTCGGCGGCCGTCGCTTCGGCGGCATTGCTGGGCGGGCGGAACCTGCTGTACGCGGTGCAGTTGGGGCCCCTGCTGGGCCTGCGGGGGTGGCGCCGGTTGCTGGGCGCGCAGCTGACGATTGACGAGTCGACGGCGGTGGCCCTGGCGCAATCGGACGGCTCCGCCCGCCGGACTGGATTCTGGTGGGCCGGGGCCGGCGTCTGGGTCTGCTGGAACGCCTTGACCCTGGCCGGAGCGCTGGCCGGGGACGCCATGGGCGATCCCCGCGCCTGGGGCCTCGACGCGGCAGCCGCAGCAGCTTTCCTGGGGTTGCTTTGGCCCCGCCTGGCCTCACGCGGCGCCCAGGCGACGGCTTCTCTGGCAGTGTTCATCGCCCTGGTCGCGAGTCCCTTCTTGACGCCTGGCGTGCCGGTGCTGTTGGCCGCGCTGGCGGCTTTGGCGGTGGGATTCTGGCCACGAGCGGAGTCTGGAGACGGGCGGCCTAATGGCGGGTGGTCTCGTGCCGGGCGGACTCAGGGCAGGCGGCCCGGTGGCGGGTGGTCTCAGGGCGGGCGGTCTGGTGATAGGCGGTCTGGTGGAGCGGCATCGGCGGACGGGGACGGCACATGAGCGACACTGCCGTGTGGGCGACTGTCTTGGCGGGCTGCGGCGCTTGTCTGGGGTTGAAGGTAATTGGCGCCTACCTCCCACGCTCCTGGTTGGCCGGCGAGCGCGTCAGCCGAATCATGGGGCTGGTGACGGTGGCGCTGCTGGCCGGACTGCTCGCGGTGCAGACCGCCGCCCAGGGTCAGGGTCTGGCGATCGATTCGCGCTTGGCAGCGGTGTGCGTCGCCGGGCTGGCCCTCTGGCTGCGGGCGCCGTTCATCGTGGTCGTGGTGATCGCCGCCCTGGTGGCCGCCGGCCTGCGCGCTTTGGGTCTACCGTAGGCGTGGACTCTGTCCTTTGCCTTAGTGTCCTAGCAGAACCAGAGTTGGGGACTGTCCTAACCATGGTTCGGGCCTGTCCCCAACTATGGTTCGGCGGGGCCTTGTGCTACCAGGACTCGGTTGGCCGCCGTCGTCGCCATTGCCGCCGGGTCAGCCTGGGCGAGCCACGACCTCATTGCGGCCGCCAGGTCCTGGGCGTGAGCGCCGTTGGCTGCCAGGCAGGCGACTGTCGGGCCGGAACCGGAGACGATGGCGCCCAGCGCGCCGGCGTCGCGCGCCGCCTGGGCCACACGGGACAGCTCCGGTCGAAGGGCGAAGGCGACCGGTTGGAGGTCGTTGACCAGGTTCGCTCCGACCAGCGCCGGATCGCCCTGGGCCAGGCCCTCCAACAGCGCCGGAGGGATGGGCGGCGGCCCGTCCAACCCGCTGGCATGGCCGCGGCGGTCGAAATGCGCGAAGACCTCCGGGGTGGACATGCCTTCCGGGCTGATCACCAGCGCCCAATGCAAAGAGCCTCGCGACGGGACTGGCCGCAGGTCCTCACCCCGGCCCTGCCCGATGGCGTTGCCGCCGAGCACCGCGAACGGCACATCGGAACCCAATTCGGCGGCCAGCTCGATCAGGCGCTCGCGGCTCAAGCCGAGGCCCCACCAATCGTTCAACGCGCGCAGGGCAGCGGCGGCGTCGGCGCTGCCACCGGCCAGTCCCCCGGCCACCGGAATGGCTTTGTCGATTTGCAGACGGACCGGCGGCAGGGCGCCATGCTCGCGTCGCAAGAGGGCCGCCGCCATCAGGGCCAGGTTGGTCCGGCCCAGCGGCACGCCCCGCGCCTGTCGCCCGGTCACGGTCAATTCGTCGCCGTCACTGGCGGCCGCCCCCACGCTCACCCGTTCGGACAGGTCAACAGCGTGGAACAAGCTGTTCAGCGGATGATAGCCGTCGGCCCGGCGGCTCCCCACCCGCAACGCCAGGTTGATCTTGGCCGGAGCGGTCGCCATCGCCCCAGGGGCCGCCACCTCAGTCATCGCCACCCGACTCCCCCATCGGGCGCGTGGGCTCCTCGTGAGCGGACGGAAGGGAACACGGGTTTGCGTCAGACGCTAACCCGTGTTCGGGTCGGTCTTCAGACGCGAGTGCCGCCGCCATCGGGCGGGTAGGCACCTCGCAAGCGGACGGAAGGGAACACGGGTTTGCGTCAGACGCTAACCCGTGTTCGGGTCGGTCTTCAGCCGCGAGCTCCGAGGCCAAGCGGGCGAAGTCCTCGACGGACAGCGTCTCGCCCCGCGCACGCGGATCGATCCCGGCCGCCCGCAAGGCCCGTTCCGCCCGCATGGCGCCGCCTGCCAAGCTGGCCAGAGCCACCCTCAAGGTCTTGCGGCGGCCGGCGAAAGCGGCATCGGCCACCGCGAAGACCTGTTCACGCGGCACTCCGACGTCCGGGGCTGGACGCCGGACCAGATGGACCAGGGTCGAATCGACCCGCGGGACCGGGAAGAAGGCGCTGCGTGGGACCTGGCCAGCCAGCCGGGCGGACGCCCACCACGCGGCCTTCACGCTGGGGATGCCATAAGTGCGCGAGCCGGGCGGCGCGACCAGGCGGTCCGCGACCTCCGCCTGCACCATGACCAGCGCGGACGCGAGCGACTCGAAGCGCTCGAGGAAGCGCAACAGCACCTTGGTGGCGATGGAGTAGGGCAGGTTCGAGACCAGGGCTGTCGGCGGCGGACCGGGCAGGTCCGTCAGGTCGAGCGCGTCAGCTTGGAGCACCGTCAGGCGGGACGCCGCCGATGCCGCTCGGCCGGCAACCGTCACGGGCAGTGCCCGCGCCAGGGCGGCATCCAGCTCTACGGCTGTGACCTGGGCGCCCGCCTCCAACAGGCCCAGGGTGAGCGAGCCGAGGCCGGGACCGACCTCGACCACGCGCTCGCCAGGCGTCAGGCGGGCAGCGGCGACGATCCGACGGACTTGGGAGGGGTCGACCATGAAGTTCTGGCCGAGGCTCTTGGCTGGGCGCAGGCCCAGGCGCTCCACCAGGGAACGAACATCCGTGGGGGTGAGCAGCGATGGCCCCGCGGGCGCCTCCGGACTCAGTACCAGCCCTTCGATTGGAACGCGCTCCAGGCTCCGCACGGAGTGGAATAGCGGCCGGAGATGTAGCCCAGGCCCCACTTGATCTGGGTGGCCGGGTTGGTCTGCCAGTCGGACCCGGCCGAGGCCATCTTCGAGCCCGGCAGCGCTTGCGGGATGCCGTAGGCGCCGGAGGAGCGGTTGGCGGCGTTGACCCGCCAGCCGGACTCGCGGTTCCAGAGCGAGATGAGGCAAGCCAGTTGGTCGTCGCCCCAGCCGTAGGAATCGAGCATCATCTGCTTGGCGATGCCTTGGGCGCTGCCCGGATCGACATCGACCGATACGCTCGGGGCCGGTTTGGTCGGCTCTTTGGTGCCGATCAGCACGACTTGGGTGACCGGCTGGACCGTCACCGCGG
Organism: Bifidobacteriaceae bacterium; assembly: GCA_031265345.1. The sequence goes on along the minus strand of JAISCU010000002.1, from coordinate 10,372 downwards.
ACAGGATGGGCTCCCGCGAGACTTCCTCGCCGCCCACCACGGTGGCGGTGAACGTGACGACTCTTTGGCCCGCGACGCCCGGGGTTTGCACCTTCTTGACGCCCTTGGCCAGGTTGGGGTCCTCTTTCTCCTCCGTCTCGAAGGGGATCGCCGTTATCTCGCTGCCGCTGGTGGCGAGCGCCCGTTCGATCACGATCTGCTGGCCGTCCTCGGGGATCTCGCCCAGGGCGGGCGTGACCTTGTCGTCCTCGCCCAGGATCACGCCCAGCTCGCCAAGCAGTTCGCGGACCGTGGCGGCGTTGGAGTACGCGTCCATGACCGCGCCGTCGACAGCCACGCTCAGAACCTTCGGCGTGGAGACGTTGACCATCCCCACCAGCCGCTCGATCGCGGTGCGGCGGGAAACCGACAGCTGCGCCTCGTCCGAGCGAACACCCAGGTCGGCGAGGGCCTCCTCGACTGTGGAAGCGGTCGTCCAGACCATCCGCTGCTCGCCGTCGATGGTCAATTCCATCTGCCTGGCGGTGCGGACCACTATCTCACCCGCGCGCGGGACGGCCGCGTCCGGGCCGGGAGCGACCAGGTCGCGCTCGGTGTAGGCGATGTGCTCTTGGGCCAGGACGCCTTTGACCGAGCCCGCGAAGGTCGTGACCTCGCGGCTCTGGTCGTCAACGGTGATGGTGACGCTCTTGTGGGTGGCCGAGAAACCGGCGATGCCGCCCGCCGCCACGGCCAGGACCGCAAGGCGTGCGACCAGCTTGGCGCGGCGACCACGCTTGACGGACCGGCGGGCTTGACTCCGGCGGCTCGGTGCGGCATGACCACATGGATGTGTCATCGACAAAATACGTTACTCCGGGAAGGTCGGGTGCGTCGAACCGTTCGACCCTAACGGATTTGTCGGGATGACGCGACTGCTTTTACTCCTCGAGGGCCGCTTTTGGTGGGAGATACCTCCGCGCCTTCACAACATCTTCACCAATCGCCGTAAACGCGGGTGGTGTTCCGCTGAATCTGGCGGCACGCGTCTTCGAGCGGCAAGCCCATGCGTTCCGCCAATATCGCCATCGTGAGAGGGACCATGTAGGGGGCGTTCGGCCGCCCTCGGAACGGGTCCGGCGTGAGGTACGGGGCGTCGGTCTCCACCAGCACCAATTCGACTGGCAGTTCGCCCACAGCGGCGCGCAATTCGCCGCCCGACTTGAAAGTGACTGTGCCGGCGAAAGAGCAATACCAGCCGTGGCTCGCGGCAATCGCGGCCATTTCGCGGTCCCCGGAGAAGCAATGGAAAACCGTTCGTTCCGGCGCGCCGTCTTGGAGAAGCGTCGCGACCACGTCCGCGTGGGCGTCGCGGTCGTGGATCTGCAAAGCCAGGCCGAGTTCTTTGGCCAGCGCTATATGGTCCCGGAACGCCGATTGTTGAGCGGGGCGGCCGGGCGGCGCGGTTCGGAAATAGTCCAGCCCGGTCTCGCCGATCGCCCTGACCCGGTCGGTTGATCTCGCCAACTCCGCGATCTCCGCCAGCGCTTCTGGATAAGGGGCGCTCGGCGCGGCGGTTGACGCGGGAGTTGGCGCGGGACTTGACGCCAGAGTTGACGCGGACGCGGGCGCGGCCAGGCGAGCGGCATCGTTCGGGTGAATGGCGATGGCGCCGACCACGGCGGGGTGCTTCACCGCCACCTCGACGGTCCAGCGGGCGGCCGCCAAATCGCAGCCGCACTGCACAATCCGGCTGACGCCGACCGCCTCGGCGCTGGCCACCTGTTGGTCCAGGTTCAACGGCGTTTGGGGGAAGCTCTGGAACGGCTCGATATGGGTGTGGTTGTCGGTCACCGGGAACGGCAGGCGTTCGGGCGGCGGTGGATAGGAACGATCCTGGGCCATGGCTACTCTTCGGCCAGGCGGGCGTTCTCGGCCTGGACCACGGATTGGTCGAGTTTGGTGAAGATCGGTTTGGCCGGCGGCACCGCCTGGCCGGACGGGATGGGCTCTCGCCGCCAAGCCGGGGCCGGGCGGCTGGCGTCCCGGCCGTAATCGCCGGTGATGATGGGGTATTCGCGGGAAGGATCGTCCAAGTCGGCGACCTCCTCGATGACTGGAAGGTCCCCGAATTGGCGGCTGTGGCCAAGGGCGGAATCGACCTCTTGGGCGGAATGCGGCAGGAAGGGGGCCAGCAGGGTGTTGCAATCCGAGACGCACTGGGCGGCGACGTGGAGGACTTCGGCCATACGCTCGCGGGCGGCATCGTCGCCCTTGGCCAATTTCCAGGGCGCCGTGTCCGCCAAATACTTGTTGACCTCCCCGACGGCCTTCATCGCGGCGGTGACGGCGGCTTTCTGGCGATGCGCCTTGATCGACCGGCCGACTTCCCCGAAGGCCAACTCGGTGGCCCGCAGCACCGCCTGGTCTTCCGGTTTGGGCGCTCGCGGAGGGGGCGGGATCGCGCCCAGGTTCTTGTTGATCAAATTGACGGTGCGGTTGACCAGATTGCCCCAACCGGCCACCAATTCGGAATTGGTGCGGCGGACGAATTCCTCCCAAGTGAACTCGGCGTCCTGGCTCTCCGGCCCGGCCGCCGCGATGAAATAGCGCAGCGCGTCCGGTTGGTAGCGGGACAGCATGTCGCGCACCAGGATCACTCTGCCGCGAGAGGAGGAGAACTGCTCGCCGCCGATGTTCAAGAACTCCGAGGAGACCACTTCGGTGGGCAGGTTCAGCTCGCCATAAACACCAGGCGAGCCGCCACGCGACCCCTGGCCGTTGTAGCCCAACAATTCGGCCGGCCAGATCTGGGAATGGAAGGTGATGTTGTCCTTGCCCATGAAGTAATACGAGCGCGCCTCGGGTGAATTCCACCACTGGCGCCATTGGTCTGCGTCCGCGGCCTGGCCGGTCTTGAGCGCCCGGCGCCGCGACCATTCGATCGAGGCGGACAAATACCCGACCACCGCATCGAACCAGACGTAGATGCGCTTATTCGGGTTATCCTGCCAGCCCGGAAGCGGCACCGGGATTCCCCAGTCGATGTCACGAGTCATCGCCCTGGGGCGCACGTCCTCCAGCAGATTGAAGGAGAACTTCAGGACATTGGGACGCCAATCGCCACGGGTCTCCAACCAAGCCGCCAACGCTTCCACGAGGGACGGCAGATCGAGGAAGAAATGGTTCGACTGGACGAATTTCGGCGTCTCGCCATTGATCCGCGAGCGCGGGTTTATCAAGTCGATCGGGTCCAATTGGTTGCCGCAGTTGTCGCACTGGTCGCCGCGCGCCCCGTCGAAACCGCAGATCGGGCAGGTGCCCTCGATGAAACGGTCCGGAAGGGTCCGTCCGGTCGAGGGCGAGATCGCGCCCATAGTGGTCTTCTCGACCATGTAGCCGTTCTTGTAGACGGTCTTGAACATCTCCTGGACCACGGCGTAGTGGTTCTTGGTGGTGGTCCGGGTGAACAAGTCGTAGGCCAGGCCCAGCCGGTGCAGATCCTCGACGATCACGCGGTTGTAGCGATCCGCTAGGTCCTGGGCTTTTATCCCCTCCTGCTCGGCTTGGACCAGGATCGGCGTGCCGTGCTCGTCCGTCCCGGACACCATCAGGACATCGTTGCCGGCCATCCGCATGTAGCGCGAGAACACGTCCGAAGGGACGCCGAATCCGGCCACATGGCCTATGTGCCTGGGACCGTTGGCATAGGGCCAGGCCACTGCTGACAGAACGCGAGTCATAGGGAAGAGCCTACTGGGGTGGCCGATGCCGCTCGGTCGTCCGGCCGGCTCTGCGCCTCGGGGTCGTTGGCGGGGGGTCGCCAGTCGAATATAGCCTAGGAGGTGTATCCTCAGTTCATGTGGCGAGTCGACCTGACCCTGATCGAGGACTGGATGGACGGCCTCGACCAAGGGTCCAGAGAACTCGTTGTGGCGGCGCTGGAAGTGCTGGCGGAGCAAGGCCCAACACTCGGGCGCCCGTTGGTTGACAAAGTCAAGAAGTCGCGCGTGCACAACATGAAGGAGTTGCGACCGGGGTCAACCGGGCGGACGGAGTTTAGGGCGCTGTTCGCATTCGACCCGAAACGGCACGCCATCCTTCTGGTCGCGGGCGACAAGAGCGCCAATTGGCAGCGTTGGTACCGAGTCAATTTGCCGAAGGCCGAGGCCCGCTATGCCACGCACCTGGAACGTTTGGCCGGCAAGAAGGAGGACCAAAGATGACAACGCTGGATGAGTATCTGGAGCGACATCCAGTCGACCGGGCAAGGGTCGACGCTCACAAGCGGCGCATGATGGACGAGGCGCGAGCCTACCGCCTGCGCGAACTGCGCGAGCAGGCCCGCATCACCCAGGTGCAGCTCGCCGGGCGCTTGGGCGTGTCCCAGAACCGGATCTCGCGCATCGAGCACGGCGACATCGACCGCTCGCAGATCGACACTCTCCGCAAGTACGTGGAGGCGGTCGGGGGGCGACTCCATGTCGAGGTCGAGTACGGGCAGGCCCGCTTCCCGGTCGCGTGAGCGGGGCGTCTCGCCGCGCAGCGCCCAGCCCCGCCGACAACCACGAGGTATTGCCCATGTGCCTGGGGCCGTCGGCATAGGACCAGGCCACTGCTGGCAGAACGCGAGTCGTAGGGAAAAGCCCACTGGGGTGGCCGATGCCGCTTGGTCGTCCGGCTGCGGACGGCTGGTCCCGTCGGGCGGGGCTGTCCGGCCGCCTCTACAAATCGCCGGCCAGTTGCCGTGCACGAAGTCACCTGCCGGCACGGGTCTCGGCGCTGTGTTTGACGCAGTTCACTCGCAACGCGGCGCGACCTACATGAGGGCGTGCCAATCAACGGTTCGTCCCTGCCGATCCACTTCCCACAGCATTTCCTCCATTGACCACAGCCGGTTGTTGGTCTTCTGCGCGATCATTGGACCAGCGGCGGGGTACCCGACGGACTCAAACATCACGAACATGGCATGGCCTAGTTCCCATCCGGCTTGTGGTTCGGGTCCCAGTCGGCATGAATGATCGCGCCCGTTCTCAGATCCCACAGATTTGGCTGTGGATCCATGCCGTCATTACGCACAAACGTGTCGTCATAGTTGGGAGTGTTCCACGTTCTCGAAGCGGGAGCCGGGCCGGTCAGGTTCGGGGACCAGCTGTTCGTGTCACGCGGGTTCACGCCTCCTCGCTACTCCCAGCTCCCTTCCCGGAGGATTTGGGAAACGAAACTCGCACAATTGTTGCCCTCGAAGAACGGAAAATCGGGATTAAGGTCCACCTCGCTATCGCCCTCATAGGGCGGCGATGTCCAAGTGATCGCATAACCCTGGAGGTAGTCAGGGGTCGAGCGGAGGCCTCAAATCAAGGGGCACGGAGGGATCGCTTGACTGCAACGCGTTGCCTGGCTTCTCAGTCGATGCTCGATCCGCTAAATCAACCTTGGGCCCACCGGGCGCGGAGCTCGACGGCGGCTCAAGGCGGCGGTCGCCAGTAACGACCATGTTGGCGCCGTCAGAACGGATCGTTACTTCGTGCTTATCCGACCTGAAGCCACTGGGACGAGGATTCGGGCTCCCCCCGTAGACGATCTTGGTGGCGATCTCGACCTCAACGGTCGCCACCACTCCTTCGCGGCGCACCGAGAGGACCTCAAACGACGATACGGCGTCCGTTATCGGCTCTCCGACATTTGCCATCCTCTGGCCGAGGCCCGAGTTGAGTTCCTCGGCCTCGGTCATGACCCCGGCCGATGCCGCCAGTGTGGACGGTGAGAGGTCTTGACTGCACCAAAGCAGGTCGGCTTCTGTCAAATACGCTTCAAGCGTGTCGACGATGGCTGCGTCGACCTCGACCGTGGACTGCGCCGGACGCGTCGGCACGGCGAGCACGGCCACGCAGACCAAAGCAACAGAGATTACAGTTGCGCGGAACTTCCTTCTCATCGTCTTGCCTTCCCTCGCGGCTGGTGTTCCTGGGGGGAGGCGGACCTGAAGGAGCCGAAACTCCAGCAGTGCGCTGTCCGGTCAGTTAGACCCTAACGCGATGTTCCGTCATGCCTGTACTGCCCGAGGCTATGCTCCAAGGCCTCGGCAAAGTCGTGGGGGGCGGGTGGTTGGCGTGCTCGCGTTGGCGGCGGCGGCCGACGCGAGTGCGGTCCCGGGCTGAAATGCGCCTATTCGCGGTTCGCGGTCGGCCGGGCGCGACCACGAACGCGTTTGAGGCGCAATTCGGGTCGGGATCGGCTGGTTCGGGCCTCGATCCGGGCTGAAATGCGCCTATTCGGGGTTCGCGGTCGGCCGGGCGCGACCACGAACGCGTTTGAGGCGCAATTCGGGTCGGAACCGGGCGCTCCGGGGCTCGATCCGGGCTGAAATGCGCCTATTCGGGGTTCGCGGTCGGCCGGGCGCGACCACGAACGCGTTTGACCCGCAATTCGGGTCGGAACCGGCCCCATGTCCTCGGCTACCGCTCCCGACGTCAGTTGGTCGGCCACCCGCCCCACGACTTTGCCGAGGCCTTGGGTTATGCCCAGGTCTGCGGTTTCGGCCAGCTCGAGCGCCTCGGAGGGATTGTGGCGGTTCGGAGCGGCCGTCCGGCCGCCTTTACAAATTGCCGCTGAGCCCGCGGCGACGCGGGCCGGGGTGTTACGGTCATTGGGTGATCGGATCGGAACGCGTGGCGCCCCTTGCGCGGCGAATGCCTGGCCGCGCGCTGCCCTGAGTGGGTTACCTGGGGTTTGACCAGGGCCTTTGTCGGCGCGGCGTACATTTGTTCGTGACCGCCAGACCAACTGAGGATCGATCCATGAGCATCGTGCAATCATTGCCGAGAAGACTTGACAGCCTCCCAACCACTGACAACTTGACCCTGCCTGACGTGCCGGGCTGGGACGGCGGCATCGTGCAAAGTAGTGAAAGGCCGGCCCTGCGCCTGGCCACCCGATGTATCCACGGGGCCGGCCCTGCTCCGGACGCGACCGGCGCCGTCTCCACGCCGATCTACCAGACCGCCACCTTCGCCCATCCCGGTGTGGGCCAATCCACCGGGTTCGACTACACCCGCACCGAGAACCCGACGCGGGCGGCCTTCGAGCGGACCATGGCGGCGCTCGAATCCGGCAGCGCCGCTTTCGCCTTCGCCTCCGGGATGGCCGCCATCGCCACGGTGTTCGAGCTGTTCCAGCCGGGCGACCGGATCGTGGTCAGCGCCGACGTGTACGGGGGGACGCACCGCCTGTTCGCCCAGGTCTCGGGCAAGAACGGGCTTCGTTTCAGCCGCGCCGCCAGCGATGCCGCCATCGCCTCCGCGATCGCGCCGGGCACCGCCGCGGTCTTCATCGAGACCCCCTCCAATCCGACCATGCGGGTGATCGACATAGCCGCGGCCGCCCGCGCGGCCCACGCCGCCGGCGCCTTGCTGATTGTCGACAACACTTTCCTGACGCCGTACTTCCAACGCCCGTTGGAGCTCGGCGCGGACATCGTGGTCCACTCCGCGACCAAGTATCTGGCCGGGCACAACGACACCCTGGCCGGGGTCGCGGTGGTGGCGAGCCCCGAATTGGCCGAGCGGCTCGGAGCGCTGGCCTGCACGATTGGCGGGACGTTGGCGCCGTTCGACAGTTGGCTGGCGCTGCGCGGACTGAAGACGCTGGCCTGCCGCCTCGACCGCCAGGCCGCCACCGCCCACGCGTTGGCGCACTGGTTGCGCCGCCACCCGGCCGTCCGCGACGTCTATTACCCCGGCTTCGCCGACCATCCCGGTTTCGCAGTCTCCCGCCGCCAGGCCTCGGGCCACGGCGCCATGGTGTCTTTCAGGGTGCACGATGCCGCCCGCGCGCATCACGCGCTCAGTTCGGTCCGGCTGATCCGGTTCGCGGAGTCTTTGGGCGGCACCGAGTCTTTGCTCACTTATCCTTTGACCCAGACCCACGCCGACCTGCCGGAGGCGCAGCGCCGCGAGGTCGGAATCGATGATTGTCTGCTGCGTCTGTCCGTCGGATTGGAGGACGAGCGCGACTTGCGAGCCGATCTTGAGAGAGCATTGGGTGGTGACTAGCTCGCTTTCGCCCTCGCCTTTCGATGAAGTGGTCTCACGTGAGGGGCTGGGTCTGCTGGGACAGGCGCGCGCCCGGTTCGGCAAGCCTGCGGACGTGACGCCACTGTGGCTGGCGGATATGGGCTTCCGGACGCCCGAGAACGTGAGACGCGTGTTGGGCGAAAGGGTGGCGAGCGGCATTATTGGCTACTCGGTGCCGACCTCCGGTTACTACGAAGCCCTGGGCGGATGGTTCGAGCGCCGCCACGGTTGGGTGGTCGATCCCCGAAAATCGGTCTTGACCAGGGGCGTTGTCCACGCTGTCCACCTGGCGCTGGACGCGTTGACCGAGCCCGGCGACGGCGTGGTCATCCAGCCGCCGGTCTACCAGCCGTTCTTCGACGCGGTGCGCGCGACCGGGCGGCGTCTGTTGACCAGTGAGTTGGTGGCGCCGGACCAGACCGACCGGGGCTGGCAGATCGACTTCGATGACTTCGAGGCCAAGGCGCGGCAGGCGCGGGCCTTCATCCTGTGCTCGCCGCACAATCCGGTGGGACGGGTGTGGACGCGGCCCGAACTGGAGCGGCTGGCGGACATCTGTCTGCGCCACGGCGTGACCATCATCTCGGACGAGATTCACCAGGACTTCGTTTATCCCGGTGCTTGTCACACCGTCACCGCCTCCCTCGGCGCTGAGATCGACGCGATCACCGTCACCTGCACCGCGCCGTCGAAGACCTTCAACCTGGCTGGGCTGCAATTGGCAAATGTCTTCGTGTCCGAGCCTGCGATGCGGCGCCGGTTGGCGGACGCCTACGCCCGTCAGGGCCTCAGCCAGCACCCGGCTCTGAGCTTGGCGGCTTGCGAGGCCGCCTACGGCGGCGAGGCCGACCAGTGGGTAGATGCCCTGGTGGCCTATCTGGACGCCACGCTGGCGGCGGTCGCAGACTTCGTGTCCGAACGCCTTCCCGGCGTGCGGTTCTGGCGGCCGGAGGGAACCTATTTCGCCTGGCTCGATTTCCGGGGTTTGGGCTTGGCCCCGGATGCCCTGGAGCGCGCCATCACGGGCGGGGCCGGGCTGTGGCTGTCCGACGGCGCAACCTTCGGGCCAGGTGGGGACGGCTTCCGGCGCCTGGTCGCGGCCGAGCCTCGCGCCGTGATCCTGCAGGCGCTGGAGCGCTTGGCGCAGGCGCTCGGCGCGGGCGCTCGACGGGATGCGGGGAGCCCGGTAGCGCGGCATCGTCCACCGGAAGTGTAGTTATCTTGACCTGAAGTGAAATCGCCCGCGCTTGGGCACGGAATGGGGACGGACCCGTTATCCACAGGGCCTGACCTGCGGGTCTGCCTGTGGAAAACCGTACGCTGGGCATGGAATGGTACCGTCCCCGTCAGAGGGCGCGGTTGGTGGGGGGCTCTTGGCGGGCGAATTGGGCCAGTTGGTCCAGACAGACGGCGTAGGCGCGGTCGAAGAAGCCGCGCACCGCGCCGCCGATGTGCGGGGTGACTATCACGCCAGGCAGGTCCCGCAGTTCGTGGCGGGCGGGCAGCGGCTCCGGATCGGTCACGTCGAGCGCCGCCCGCAGCCGACCGGAACGCAGCTCGGGCAGCAGCGCCGCCGTGGACACCACCGGTCCGCGCGCCACGTTGACCAGCACCGCGCCGTCCCTCATCCGCGCCAGGAACTCGGCGCCCACCAGGCCCCGCGTCTGGTCCGTCAATGGCACCATCACCACCACCGCGTCCGCGTCCGGCAGCAGTTCAAGCACTTGCCCGATGCCGCTCACCCCGTCCCGCGCGGTCCGTCCGGTCAGCCACACGGAGGCGCCGCAGGCCTCCGCCCGCGTGCGGAACTGGCGAGCCAGATCGCCGGCGCCCAAAACCACGATCCTGGAGCCGTAGACCGACTGGCCCATCGGCCGCATCAACCGGCCGCGCCTCCCCTCCACGTCCGCCTCGGCGAAACGCCGGAAGGACGCGATCAAGAGCCCCAGCGCCAGTTCGGCCACGACCTGCCCGTTGGCGCCGCGCGCGGTCCCCAGGCCCACGCCGGGCGGCAACAACGCGGCCAGCGAATCGAAACCGGAGGAAATCACTTGCACATACTCAAGCCCCGGCGCAGCGGCCAACTCGGATTGGAACTCCGCGTGAGTCCTGACCAGCGAAAGCAGGGCGCGGGCGGAAGACGCTTCGGGCGGCATCGGGCAACCGGGGTCGTAGGGAATAGATGCCAACTCAGACCAGGCAGCGGCGGCCGCGAGGGCTCGGCGGGGAACCAGAACGGGCAAGGCGGCGGGCGATGGCGAAGGCGCGGTAGTCACACGGCTACGCTAGGCCACATGCCTAAACTCCGCTCGGATGTC
>JAISCU010000289.1 GCA_031265345.1 Bifidobacteriaceae bacterium | reverse complement strand
TACTTTGTCATGCCAGACAGTTTCAATGGCACCGTCCGCTTGCGGGACACGTCGGCGAAGAAGTCGTTGCCTTTGTTGTCGACCACTATGAAAGCGGGGAAATCCTCGACCTCGATCTTCCAGACCGCCTCCATGCCCAACTCGGGATACTCCAGCAATTCGACCGACTTGATGCAGTCCTGTGCCAGGCGCGCCGCCGGGCCGCCAATAGAGCCCAGGTAGAAACCGCCGTGGGCGGCGCAAGCGTCGGTGACGGCCTGGGACCGGTTGCCCTTGGCGACCATCACCATGGAGCCGCCAGCGGCCTGGAACCGGTCCACGTAGGAATCCATGCGCCCGGCCGTGGTGGGGCCGAACGACCCGGACGGCATTCCGGGCGGGGTCTTGGCGGGACCCGCGTAGTAGACCGGATGGTCCTTGATGTAGGCGGGCAGTTCCTCGCCCGCGTCCAGCCGGTCGCGCAGCTTCGCATGGGCTATGTCCCGCGCCACGATCATGGTGCCGGTCAGGGACAGGCGCGTGCGGATGGGGTAGTTGGTGAGTTCGGCCAGGATCTGGGGCATGGGCCGTGCCAGGTCGATCTGGACCACTTCGCTTTGTTCTCCCGCCGCACGGGCGTCCGATTCGATGCCCGATTCGGCCCCCGGCCCCGCCGGGGGCTCGGTCAAAGCGACGGCCGGAAGGTACTGCGCCGGCTCGCGCTCCAAGTCCTCGATGAAGACGCCATCTGGTGTGATCTTGGCCAGGCACTGGCGGTCCGCCGAACACGACACCGACACCGCCACCGGCAGCGAGGCGCCGTGCCGGGGGAGCCGCACCACGCGCACATCGTGGCAGAAGTACTTGCCGCCGAACTGCGCGCCGATCCCCATGTCCCTGGTCAGCTGCAAGACCTGCGCCTCCAAGCCGAGGTCCCGGAAGCCATGCCCGGCCATCGAGCCCTCGGTCGGCAGCCCGTCGAGGTACTTAGCCGAGGCGTACTTGGCCACCTTCAGGCAGTATTCGGCCGAAGTCCCGCCGATCACCACCGCCAGATGGTACGGCGGGCAGGCGGCCGTCCCGAGCGACCGGATCTTCTCATCCAGGAACTCCATCAGCGAGTCCGGGTTGAGGATCGCCTTGGTCTCCTGGAACAGGTAAGACTTGTTGGCCGAACCCCCGCCCTTGGCCATGAACAAGAACTTGTAGGCCAGTTCGTGCCCGGGCGCCGTGTCGGCGTACAACTCGATCTGGGCGGGCAGGTTGGTGCCGGTATTGGCCTCGTCCCACATGGTCAGCGGAGCGTTCATGGAGTAACGCAGGTTGAGCTTGGAATAGGCCTCGTAGACGCCGCGCGACAGGGCTTGTTCGTCCGGCCCCTCGGTCAGCACTCGCTGGCCGCGCTTGCCCATCACGATGGCGGTGCCGGTGTCCTGGCACATCGGCAGGACACCCCCGGCGGCGATGTTGGCGTTCTTCATCAGGTCCAGCGCCACGAACTTGTCGTTGGCGCTGGCTTCGGGATCTTGTAATATGCCGGCCAGTTGCTTCAAGTGGGCTGGCCGTAAGTAGTGGGCTATGTCATGCATCGCAGTCTCGGCCAGCAGCGCCAACGCCACGGGGCTGATTTTGAGGAACTGCCCTCCGCCCGGGCCGGTGATCGCTTCGGCGCCGTCGGTGGTGAGCAGTCGGTAGGGGGTCTGGTCCGCCCCGGTGGGCAGCATGTCGCTGTAGAGGAATTCGGCCACGGTCTGGCTCCTTCTTCTGATGGGTGTTCGGTTCCGCCGGCCCAATTCTCCCACGGCGCCCCCGGCCCCCAATTTGCACGGGTGTGAGTCAGGTTTGTTGGTGGGCGTGTGGGACCTGGAGCGTCCGGGGTGAGGTTCTATCCCAGATTCGGTTGTGGCGCTGGCCTGCTTGGTCGTCGGAGCGGTTCAGCGCCCGCAACGCGATGACTGGGTCGAGGCCGTCGATGGTCCAGCGCATCCCGGACTGGGCGGCCCTGGCCTCGACGAGGTTCTTACAGGCCCCCTCGACTGCTCCGCTCCCTATCCATAGGCCCTGCTTCTTGAACCTGGCGTACCGCATCCGGTGGGCGTTGCGGGTGAAGTAGCCGACCGCGGTCTCGAGTCTCGCTTGCAGCTCCTCGGTGGGGAGCTCCACCGCCCTGGCCGCGTCGGCCAGGGCCTGGATCCGTCCGGCGGCCAGCAGGCCGCGCAGGCGCTGGGCGAGGGCGGCGCGGGCATGGCCCCCGGGGAGGTGCGGCCCGAGCAGTTCGGCGAGGTCGTGGGCGTGTTCGGCGGCGTGGTAGAAGTCGACTATCTGGACCGAGCCGGGCCACAGCAGGTCGGCCAGCTTCCAGATCCAGCGGGCGCCGTCGGCGACGACCGCGAGCCTGGGCGCGTGGGGGAAGTCGCGGCGCAGCGCCTCCGCGGCGACCGTGGCGGCGAAGTCCCCGGACGACTCGAACGTGGCGACGTAGCTGGTCGAACCGGGCAGGAGGAGCGGGCGGCCGTCCGGGCCGTGCCCGGACTGGACCATGAACCGGGCGATCTTGGCCTCGACGGTCCTGGCCGTCCCGTCCGGCTGCTTCCCGGCCCGCCCGGCCGTCTCCTTCGGCACCATGGGCGCGCCCGTGCCGTCGATCATCACATAGGCGGTGGCGGCGTTGTCCCACGCCCGGCGCACGGCCGCGGGGTTCCCGTGGAGCGCGGCGGCCTCCTCCCCGACCATCTCCCGGGCCGCCCGCCCGGCCCTCTTGACGATCCGGTCGCAAGTCTTCGCCGACACCAGCGCCGCGCCCGCGACCTCGCCGACCAGCCGGGCCGCCCTGGCGAACGCGACCTCCTGCCCGGCCGCCGCGAACGCTCTGCGCAGCGCCGTCGAGCAGGTCTCGCCGTCCACGCCCAGCACCCGGTCGGCCGGCGCGGACCCCTCCCCGCAGGCGCGGCAGTAGAAGTACGCGCGGGTCACCGCCACCGGCCCGGTCATCGTCATCATGGTCCTGGCCCTGGCCGAGTGCGCGCCCAGCTCCCGGCCGCAGCCGCACACGGACACCCGTGGCTGGGAGGTGGCCACCATGGCGGCGGCGCCCTCGACCATCCGGTTGGCGATCCGCCCCGCGCAGGCCCTGGCGGCGTCCTCGACCAGGTCGAAGACCTCCCCGTCCCGCCCGGCGGCCGCGACCGCCGCGGCGACGAACCCGGCGACCTCGGACGCCGCCGCGTCCGCCAACTCCTCCCTCAGGGCCTGCGAGGCCTGGGCCCGAAGCCCCCCCTTTGGCCGCACGTGGCGGCCTCGGGTGCGGTCCCGCCCGCCAGCCATCTGCGGGACAGCTCCGCGTTGACGTCGGCTATCTCGGCGCACGCGGACTTGAACGCCGCCCAAGCCTCGGTCCTCGCCCTGGCCTGGTCCGCGAGACGGGCGGGCACTTTGCGTTTGACCGGGCGGCCCTGCTCGTAACGCATGAGCGAGTACCTCGGGCCGTGGCCCGGGTCGCCCTCCTGGTGGCAGCGGCAGCCGGGCTTCCCGCACCGGCCCCACTCCTCCTGGAGGGTGCCGGGCGTGAAGTCGGCGGCGCCGGCCAGGCCCCGCGCGAGCGCGTTCCGCCGCTCCGTGAGCGTCTCGGTCGTCTGGTCCTCGAAGCGTGCCACGGGTCCTCCTCCGTAGTCCGGGATATGTTCTATCCCAGACTACGCCGCCCACCAGCCCGAACGCGGACACGACACAAAACCGACTCACACCCAATTTGCACGATGCCGCCGCCCCGTCCCGCTGGTTTCTCACAGGCCACGATCCGTCCCGGCTGCCCGCCGCGTCGTCGACGGCTGTCGCGGCGCGGGGTGTGTGGCGGCGGCATCGTCCCTGGCGGTACGAAACCCGTGCCAACTGGGCGGCCGGGACCTGTTGTTGCGGGTTTCGTCCAGACGGCTCCGCGCGTCGGGTCTGGCACCTGGCGCTGCGGGACTGTGGCCTGGGGCGACGTGGGCCGTCGGGGCGCGGCATCGTGCATGGCGGTACGAAACCCGTGCCAACACGGCGGGAGGTGCCTGTTGTTGCGGGTTTGGTCCGGGTGCGCGATTGGGCGGCTGCCGGGCTGGGCCTGTGGCCTGAGGCGACGCGGGTGGCCCGGCGCCAGGGGCGACCGCACCAGTACCGAACCCGTGCCAACTGGGCGGCCGGGACCTGTTGTTGTGGGTTTCGTCCGGACGAGTCCGCGCGTCGGGTCTGGCGCTGGGCGGTCCGGGGCTGTGGTCTGGAGTGACGCGGACCGCCGGGGCGCGGCATCGTTCGTGGCCGGGGCAGCGAACCCGGCAGACCGCTGCGCCGAGCGCGAAATCCTGGACTTGGATCGCCATTTTGGTGGCTCGGGCGGGAACTCCGCGTCAGGCTGTCCGGATGGATCCAATCGTGAGGGCCTCCCAACTGAGCCGGGCTCAGACCAAACACCTGGTCCGAGACGACCGGCGTCTGATGCGTGGCGTGTACCTTGAAGGCAGCGGGTCGCCAATGAGCGACTTCGACAGGCTGATCCACAGAGGACGAGCGGCCCTGGCGGTCAGCCCGCCCGGTTCGCTGATCAGCGGGTTGACCGCGCTGGCGATCAAGAAGGTTGCCATCCCTGACGGATTCGATCCGTCTGGCCCCATCGACGTCGCGGTCCCATGGACGGCCAGGCGAGGACCGGTTCGCCCAGAGATTGCTGCTCATCGGGAGCGCGTCATGCCCGGATTGTGGGATCCCGGCCAACTGATCGCTGAGCCCGCGCATTGTTGGGCGAGAGCGGCTTTGCCGCACATGGGTGTCGAGCCGTGGACGCCAGGGCGTGAGAAGAGGGCGACGGTGCGTGGATCGTTCGTTGACCCTGCGAAGCAAGCGTTCTTGCAGGCCGTCCAACTGGGTGACGCGCTGGTGCGGCGCGTCAATCCGATGATCGCTCACGGCGAGTTCGCTGAACGGATCGCTGATTGGGGGCCGCGCCGGGGTGCGCCGTTGGTGCGCGAATTGTTCAGGCATGTCAAAGCGGGCACGGATTCGCTGACCGAGACCTGGTTGCGGCTAGCCGTTGTGGATGCGGGTTTCCCTGAACCCGCTGTCAACCATCTGGTTCGAATCCAAGGACGCGACCGGTACTTGGATCTCAGTTGGCCCGACGCCGGAATCGCCCTCGAATATCACGGCCGGCAGCACTTCAACGATCCGGGACAGTCCTACAGCGATGTCTATCGTCGGGGCGGCCTTCAAGAAATGGGTTGGATTGTGCTCGAGGCCACCTACGAGGACCTGCGGCAGCCAGCGGGGATGCTGGCTCGATTAGCGACCGCATTCCGTCGCGTCTCGCGCTAGACGGAGCGCGTGTCCATCGCGCGCTTGGCGCGAGGGCGGTACGAAACCCGTGCCAACACGGCGGACGGGGCCTGTTGTTGCGGGTTTCGTCCGGGTGCGCAGTTGGGTGGCTGCCGGGCTGGGCCTGTGGCCTGGGGCGACGCGGGCCGTCGGGGCGCGGCATCGTCCATGGCGGTACGAAACCCGTGCCAACACGGCGGGCGGGGCCTGTTGTTGCGGGTTTGGTCCGGGACTGGCCGACTCCGACCATGCGAGCGGCGCCGCAACCGGGCCGGGCGGCAGCGGCGGCCGCTGAGTGGGAGACTGGAACTATGGCGAAAAGCAAAGCGAGAGTCGTGCTATGGCATTTGCTGATGGCCGGAGCCGGGGCGGGCGCGTTGGCGACCTGGCGATGGCAGCGGCGTTGGGGCGCCACCGCCGCCGAGCAACGCGCGGTCCTGCCGGGCGATGACCTGGTGCCGCAGCCGGGCTATCAGGCGACTCGCGCCATCGGGATCGACGCTCCGCCGGATGTGGTCTGGCCCTGGCTGGTCCAATTGGGGCAGGACAAGGGCGGCTTCTACTCTTACGACTGGCTCGAGAACCTGGCCGGTCTGAACATTCACAGCGCCGACTCGGTCCACCCCGAATGGCAGCGGCTGACGGTTGGGGACAAGGTGGTCCTGGCCGAGCCGGCCTGCCTGCGCGTGGCCGTGCTCGAAGATCGCAAGGCCTTGGTGCTGCACGGCGAAGACTCCCAGGCCGCGCCGGTTGACATGGACTTTAGCTGGGCTTTTGTGCTGGAGCCGGAAGGTCCTGCGGGGACGCGGCTGGTGGTGCGCGAGCGTTACGCCTGGGCCAAATGGGCTGTCGGCGTCACCGTCAAGGCGGTCGCGTGGGTCAGTTTCGTGATGAGCCGCGCCATGCTGGTCGGGATCAAGCGGCGCGCCGAGGGCGTCTGGCTGGCGGACCTCGCTGGTTGCGAGCCCGGCCTGGTCCATGAGGACACCGACCAGTTTGACGATGCCGCCGGGCAGCCCCCCGCGGCCGCGGGCCCCGACGCCGCCCTGGTCGCAGCCGCCGAGGACGCCGACTAGATGGGGAAGGTGCTCCTGGCCGCCCCGCGCGGCTATTGCGCGGGCGTGGACCGGGCGGTCGAGACGGTGGAACGGGCGCTGGAGTTGTACGGGCCGCCGGTCTATGTCCGCAAGGAGATCGTCCACAACAAACATGTGGTGGACCGCTTGGCGGAGGCTGGCGCGGTGTTCGTGTCCGAACTGGACCAGGTTCCCGCTGGCGCGCGGGTGGTGTTCTCCGCGCACGGTGTTTCCCCCGCGGTGCGGGCCGAGGCGGATTCCCGCGGCCTGGCGGTGATCGACGCGACCTGTCCGTTGGTCACCAAGGTCCATCGCGAGGTCGGCAAATTCGCTGGTCGGGGCTACTCGATCGTGCTGATTGGCCATCAGGGGCACGAGGAGGTGGAGGGCACGGCGGGCGAGGCCCCCGAGTCGATCCAGGTGATCGACTCGCCGGAGGAGGCGGACACTGTCGAGGTGCCCGATCCGACCAGGGTGGCCTGGCTGTCCCAGACCACCCTGTCGGTCGATGAGACCTTGGCGACGGTGGACCGGCTGCGGGATCGCTTCGCCCAGTTGACCGACCCGCCGTCGGATGACATCTGTTACGCCACGCAGAACCGCCAGGGAGCGGTCAAGCAACTGGCGCGGCGGTGCGATGTGATGATCGTGGTGGGCTCGGCCAATTCGTCCAATTCGGTGCGCTTGGTCGAGGTGGCTCTGCAACATGGCGCCAAGGCCGCCTACCGGGTCGATTCGGCCGCCGAGGTCCAGGCGGACTGGCTGGCGGGCGCCTCTTCGGTGGGCCTGACGTCCGGCGCCTCGGTGCCCGAAGTCCTGGTGGGGGAGGTCCTGGCGCGGCTGGCGGACCTGGGGTTCGAGGACTGCGAGGAGGTGGCGGCGGACTCGGACGCGCTGGCGTTCGCGCTGCCACGCGACTTGCGCAAGGACATGGAGTCGGCCGGCCAACCAGTGCCGCAGCTGCCGCACCGGGCCTGACTGCCGAGAACGGTTCTCAGCAGTAATGGGGACTGTCCCCATTTCATCTGAGAATGGTTCTCAGCAGTAATGGGGACTGTCCCCAATTGTGTCGGGGCACCGATTGGGGCGACTGGCGGGTCAGGCGAGGACCGATTCGGGGAGCGTGCCCTCGCGCCAGGCCTCGATGGTGCGGCGGGCGACGGAGTAGTCCAGCGGCAGGCCGATCCGGCCAGCGGTGAGCAGCCGGGTCAGCTCAGGACGGGTGAACCAGCTGGCGTCGGTGATCTCGACGCCATCGACGGTGATCTCCGTCTGCGGCGCCAAGGCTGTGAAAGAGGCCATCAAAGAGCCTGGGAACGGCCACGCCTGCGAGCGGATGAACCGGGGTTTGATCACCTCGAGGCCGACTTCCTCCAGCGCCTCGCGGCGGACCGCGTCCTCGAGCGGTTCGCCCGCCTCGACGAACCCGGCCACCAAGGTGAACAGGCCGGGCGGGTGGTTGGCCGCGTGGGACAGTAGCAGCCGGTCGTCCGCGTCGAGGATGGCCGTGATCACGCAGGGGTCGGTGCGGGGGAAGACCGGCCGGTCCTCACGCACGCACAAGTAGCCCTCGCGGGCCGGATCGGGCTCGACCGGGCCGCCGCAGGCCGGGCAGAAGCGGGACCGGTCGCGCCAGTTGGCGACGGCCAGCGCCCGCAGGGCGATCGGCTGGGTGGCCGGCGGCAGAGCGGGCAGCGCCGTCCGCGCCGGTGTCCAAGCGGTCCCAGGCGGGGCGGGAGCCCCCGGCGCCGCCAGAATCATGCTTATTCCATCGCCGACGGGATCCGGGGCGACGGCGGGAAGCAAGTGCGCGGCATCGGCCAACTGGTGGCCCGCCATCAGCAACCACGGGGCGGTGCCGGGAATGACGCCGACAACGTGTTTCACATCACAAACTTATCGCGGCGCGCCCGCCCCCTGGCGCCGGCGGCGGCCCGCGTCCGTCACCAAGTCGAATCGCGACGCGTGATCACGTCCGTGCCGCCGTCGATGAAGACCACTTGGCCGCACAAGTGGGTGTTCTCCTCCGAGGCCAGCCAGGCGAGCAGGCGAGCCGGGGCGATGGGCGGCGCGGCGGGGCCGTTCAGCGGCATGGGCGTGGATTTGAAGGCCAGCTCGCGGCCCTCCGGTGTGGACAGGAGTTCCCTGGTCATGGGAGTCTCGACGACCCCTGGCGCGATGGCGTTGAGCGGGATCGATTCGCCCGCCCAACGGTCGAGCGGGGCGCAGCGGCGGATCCAGCGCGCGAAGGCCTCCTTGGAGGAGGAGTAGATCAGGAAGCCGAGTCGCGGGTCGGCCTCCAACTGGCGGGCGCGGGCCAAGGCGGCCGGCTCGTCCGCCGCCAGCATCATGTCGACCAGCGGCGGATCGGCAGGCTGCAGCGAGGCGGTCGAGGACACGCCCACCGCCCGCGGCGCCGCCGACCCGGTCAGGAACGGGCGC
>JAISCU010000272.1 GCA_031265345.1 Bifidobacteriaceae bacterium | reverse complement strand
GGCGTTCCCGGGACCGCGTTTCACAGACCTCGACCTGGCGACGGACAATGGGCTGATTGCGGAGGTCCTCCAAGTGACGCCCGGCGGCGCGCGGCGCGCCGAGGCTCGCTTCAAGCACCGCCTATCCGAATTGGTGTACTTCGACGCGGTGCTGGAAGGATCGCGCGTGACCTTGCCGGAGGTCGTGACGCTGCTGGAAGGCAGGCCGATTCGGGGCCGCACCGACGAGCAGATCCAACAGGTATTCGATTTCAAAGCTGCGGCCGAGCAGGTTGTGGAGCTGAGCCGGACGGGGCCGATCCGACCGACCCTGGAGACTTTCAATAGTCTTCACGCCGGCTTGATGGCCCACAATCCGGGCGTCGCCGGTCTTTTCCGTGGCGACCGAGCGCGGCCCGGCGACGGGCCCCTGGTGACGCTTGACGCCGGGGAAGTCTTCCACACGGCGCCCGACGGCCGTGTCCACGCGATCTTCTCGGACGGCCTTGAGCGCATCGCAGATATCGCGAATCCGGTGATCCGGGCCACGACGCTGGCCGGCTGGGCCACCTACCATCAGTTCTACCGCGACGGCAACAAGCGGGTGGGCCGCTATGTCATGAACGCGGTGCTCATCTCCGAGGGCTACGACGCGATCCTGGTGCCCGCTTCGGACAAGGAGGACTACGAGAACGCTCTGCTCGGCATGTACCGAAGCGGCCGGGTCCAGCCGTACACGTCATACCTGCTCGGCCTGTGGCTGCGCGACCAGCATTGAACCACACCTGCGTTGTCCGATGCCGTCGGGCCAGGTCCTCCCCGAGGCGCGGGGAACCAACCGGCCGTCTCTCAGCCCCAGGCGACCAGACCATCGGCGTCCAGATCGCCGCCCGGCCACACCGTCCAGGTCCGGCGAGGAATACTCAGCGGTTCGCCCTAATCCCTGGCGTGCCGCAAGCTGTTTAGCCTATCTTTTGCCCACACCTTTACCTCGGGCCTTGTCGCGTCTCTGGCCAGAGCTTCCAAAAGTTCCACATCACTCAGCTTCCTTATCGCCTGTTCTGCGACTTCACTCTCCTGCGCGTTATGCGCGATGTCAGCGAGCAGCTTTCCGTCATCAATTCTGTGAAGCGCCTCCGTTCGCAAATCAGTGCGTTTGGTTATCACGGTAAAACTGGTAGCCGATTGATCACCAGTGCTCCTCCAATACTCTCCAACGAAGACGAAATGCCGAGCGTCGCCTTTTGCGATCTTGGCCAACGCCATTGGATCATTAAGGTGCCGGAACGCTTCTGTCACTATCTCCCACTCAGAAACCCCGAGCTCATCCCAATCCGTCCACACGATATCTGCGTACACGTCTTGCACCAGGCTACGGTCGCGCACTTTCCCGGCGGCGCGCAGCCTCACCCTGCTGCTAATTGTGTATCCGCTCTCTCCGTTTCTTGCCACGTCGAGCAAAGCGTCTTGATCGGATATCTTGTCGACAGCCGCGAAGCGAGCGTCCGGCAACCCTCCGCCTTTCGCGACGTCAACCCAATGCGCTTGACTCGTTTCGTGGGACTCCGTCGGCGCCCCCTCCGCATCGCGGGCCGCTAGTTGCTCCAACCGTCGATTGCGCCGGGCCAAGCAGGCGAACACGATAAACAACGCGATTGAAGGAACAACCACGATCACGACCCCAAGTAATGATGGATTCATAGCCGATTCTTCTCCTTTGACAATCACTGGATGGAGGCCGCCTTTCCCCGGAGTCCGTTGGGCCAACCGGGCTGCTAGGACGGTGTCAGCAGCCTGCTCAGCTCTCTTTGCTCGGCATCCAGGACGCGCGCCTTGTGTTCGTAAGAGGCCTGAAGTTGCCGCATCGCGGTCAAGCGATCCTCCAGTATCCTCGAGCTGGGAACCTCTGTCCACTCATCCAGGGAATTTCCGTGCTCCAACTCAGCGATTATATCCTCGTATCTCATTCTCTGCACCTGCCCTTCAATGGTCTCCTGGTCTTCATGGCATGAAAAATTACTCTATCCACATAGTTGCACGCTACCTCGATGGCATGGCCGTCCACATTGAACCCAATCACAAGCCTCACTTCGACATTGGGATGATCCAATGCTCCGAGCGGTCTCGCTATTGCATTAAGCATGGATTCCCTATCAACGCCATGCTTGAACCCGCTGGGTAGGAACGCGTACTCGGGTACTACCATGAATTGAAGCCTCCTCGTTACGCACGTCACATTACCATGCGCCAGAGCAAGGCGAAAAGGCTCATTAGCGAACGACTCGCCAGCGGACAGTCGGTTCCGTTCTCTGCAGCATCAGCCCCAAGCGACCAGACTATCGGCGTCCAGGTCGCCGCCAGGCCACACCGCCCGCACAATTCCCGCGGCCGCCAGGGCCTTGCGGCACCCTGGGCACGGCGGATCGGTTACGTAGGCAATCGCGCCCTTCGTGTCGCGAGTAGCGAAGAGCAGGGCGTTGACCTCGGCGTGGATCGCGATGCAGAAACCCGGAGTCCCCGGCCGGTCGTAGTCCCCTAATTCCGGGACCTGGTCATAGTCCAACTGGCCCCGTGGACATGCCCCCTCGAGGCAGTCCGGCCGCCCGGACGCCGCCCCGTTGTACCCCGTCGCGATGATCCGCTTGTCCACCACCAGCACCGCACCCACCCGTCTGCGCAGGCATTTCGCGCGCGCTGAGACCGCCGTCGCGATTCCCAGGAAGTAGTCATCCCAACCAGGGACTTCGCGCGGAGCAAGGGTCTCGGTCATCCGTCACGGGTCCTTTCGTCGTTTGGCTGCACGGGCGCCCCAAGCACACTACCGCCCTTATTGCGCAATGCCTCACCATCATGGGGATGGTCGCGGGCCCGGCCTGCGGTCCCGGCGCGCAACGGCTGCGCCATCAAGGCCAAGGGCCACATCGGGAGAGGCCTGGTCCGAGCAATTCACTCGTTCCGGTCCCTGGAACCGCGCAGCTCGTCCACGAAACCAGCGCTGATGATGCCGGTCGGAATTGCCACCAGGGCCACTCCGAGCAGCGCGATCACGGCGCCAAGAATCCTTCCGATCAGGGTGACAGGGTAGATGTCCCCGTATCCGACAGTCGTGATCGTCGCGACCGCCCACCATAGAGCCGAGAACGCCGAGTCGAATGCCTCCGGCTGTTCGGGGTGCTCCACGTAATACTCCAACACCGCTGACACGATCATCAACAGAACGACCACGAACACCGATGACGCCAATGCCGGGGCAGACTTCTTCATCACTCGGCCGACGGTCGCCATACCCGCCGAGTATCTGCCGAGCTTGAACACCCGCACAAGTCGCACCAACCTGAGCACCCGAAGTATCCGCAAGTCGACCGGGATGAGCATGGGCAGGTAGAACGGCAAGATGGAGAGCAAGTCGATTATCGCCATGCCGGAGGCAACGTAGCGAAGCCTCGCCCGCCCAGGCCTGGAGTCCGGATAGCGGAGATCGGCCGTCCACAAGCGCAGGACGTACTCAATCGTGAAGATGGCGACCGACACCACTTCCACCGCGTTGGATGCGATGATCAGCCAATGCGGGCGGCTGGCGACCGTGTCCACGAGCACGAACACGACGTTGACCACGATCAACGCCGACATCGCGGCATCGAAAGCCTGCCCAGCCGGGGTCGAAGCGTCCTGCCGAATAATCGCGTAGATGCGTTGTTTCATGGTCACGGGCGGCCCACGGGTTCGGGCGTCTCGGGTGGTTAGGTCATACCTCCACGAAGATGTGTTTGGCGACGTCCGTGCCGAGTCGGGCTGATAGGGGCTTGGGGGCGGACGCGGGAGTCGGTTCCGGCACGGACGGTGCAGGGACGTTCCCGTCGGCTGCTATCACCACGTCGCCTCCGTCGCGCCGGGCCTCGATGGTCACCCCAGGACGGACTCCGGCCGCGTCGAGCGCGGTCATCAGGTCGATCCGGGTCTGAAGGCTCTCCCCCATCCTGACCACCAGGAACGGACCGGCAGCGCCCTTGTTCAACGCCTCCGTTAGACGGCTGACTCCAGTCATGAAATCGGTGCCGGCCCGGGCCTCGCCCAGTTCCTCAAGGCCAGGGATCGGATTGCCATAGGGCGACAGCGCCGGATGATCGAGGATTTCCAGCAACCGCCGCTCGACGTCTTCGCTCATGACGTGCTCCCACCGACACGCCTCATCATGCAGGTGGGGCCAGTCCAGTCCGATCACGTCCAACAGGAGGCGTTCCGCCAATCGGTGCTTGCGCATCACGGCGGTGGCGCGGGTCCGGCCCGCATCGGTCAACCGCAGGTGACGGTCTTCTTCGACCACCAGCAACCCGTCACGTTCCATCCGCGCCACAGTCTGGGAGACCGTCGGCCCGGAATGCCCGATCCGTTCCGCGATCCTGGCGCGCAACGGCGTCAACCCCTCTTCTTCGAGTTCGAAGATGGTCCTCAGGTACATCTCGGTGGTGTCGATCAAGTCGGTCACGTCTCGAATCCTCCCGTTCAAGCCATCGCCGGGCGTGGCCGAAAGCACACGTAACCAGCGCTGTTGTAATCAAGGGTAGTTGGTTCGAGGCGCGCTCGGGGCGGTCCCCACCGGCTGCGCCCAGAAGCGCGACACCCAAGACGCTGAGCGCCACAACGAACGGGAACAAAGACAAATCCCTTGGCTCTCGCACGCGACATGCAGGCGATTTGTCCTTTCTGCCAGGCGGTTTTCAGCGACATTCAGGGGATTTGTCTTTCTGCCGACGGCACCCGACCCGGTCGCCGCCGGAACTGCAGGTCAGCGACCCGCATGGAATCGGGCACGATTATGAAAAGACAAATTCCCTGTAACTCGCGGAAGCCAGGCACCCAGAAAAGACGAATCCGCTGGAACTCGCGTGCGACATCCAGGGGATTTGTCTTTCTTGGCGGTTAGG
Source organism: Bifidobacteriaceae bacterium (assembly GCA_031265345.1). The sequence goes on along the minus strand of JAISCU010000272.1, from coordinate 4,619 downwards.
TCTCGGGAATCGGTAGCTCGGTCGCCAGAATCGGCGGATAGGACGGATCAGGGCACCGGATCGCGGGCGTCGTAATGCCAGAAGGGCCGGTGCCACCGGGACAGCACCAGGACCGCAGCCGCGCAAGCCAGGCCGCCCAGACAAATGGCCCAGCCTTCACCGAGCAGGTCGGAATCGACCCCCGTGACCATGTCGCCCAGGCGCGGACCGCCCGTCACCACGACGATGAACACGCCCTGGAGACGCCCGCGCAGATGGTCGGGCGTCGCAGCCTGCAGGATGGTCCCTCTGAAGACCGCCGAAACTGTGTCCGCCGCGCCCGCGATAACCAGGCCCGCTCCCGCGCCGATCAGCGCCCACCAAACCACGTGGTCGGGACTGGTCCTTCCGGCCAGCACCAGCGCCAGGCCGGTCAACGCGATCCCCAAGCCCCAGATCGCGACCGAGATCACCACTCCGCGCCCTTGACGATGCACCCGCCCGACCGGCCCGGACAGCACCGACGCGGCCAGGGTCCCCACGGCCAGGCAGGCCGCCAGCACACCCACAGTCGGCTTGCCCCCGCCGATTATCACCGCCGCGATGGCCGGAAAGGCCGTTCGCGGGAAGGCCAGGATCATCGCACACATGTCTGTTAGAAACGTCATCAGCAGGTTCCGTCGTGCTGCCAAGAAACGCAGCCCTTCCCACACCGACCGCCACCCGGTCCGAGCCTCGCCACCGCCCGAGCCCGACTCCAACTCCGACTCCGACAGCGACGTGCGCGGCAGCGGTGGCATGGGCGGCAGACGGAAGATCGCGTACAGCGCGGCAGTGAAGGTGACGGCGTCGATCAGGTAGGTCGGCCCGTACCCGACGCCCGCCACCAGCGAGGCCCCGACCAGGGGCCCGCAGAGAGTGGCGATCGAGAACGTCATGGTGTTGAGCGCATTGGCGGCCGGGAGCTGCCGCATCGGCACCAGCCGCGGAATGATCGCGCTGCGAGCCGGCGAGGACACCGAAGCCGCCCCCGACTGGACCGCCACCAGCGCGTAGAGCAGCCACACGCTGTCGGCCTGGAGGTACGCCTGGATCACGATCCCGAAGGTCGCGAACCACATCACGCACATGCCGCCAACGCGACTTTCCGCCTGTCGTGGGCGTCGACCAGGGCGCCTCCGTACAGACCCGCCACGACCACCGGCCCCAGGGCGAAGCCGCCCAACGCCCCGACCGCCAGCGAACTCTCGGTCAAGTCGTAGACCTGGAGGCTGACAGCCGTCGCGGTGAGCATGGTGCCGATGTTGGCCAGGGCCTGACCGAACCAGAGCCGTCGGTAGTCGACCGACTCCCGCAGCGGCGTGATGTCGGCGAAGATGGAGCGCACCCAATAACCTTAGGACGCCGGTGAGAGCCGACGCCCGCCTTCCAAACCGAGCCTCGAAACCACAGAACGGAGCGTCCAGTGACACAACTGACCATTCCCGAAGCCCTCAAACCGGCCGACGGCCGCTTCGGCTCCGGCCCGTCGCTGGTGCGGCCGGAGCAACTCGCGGCCCTCACGAGCGGGCCCTACGGGCATCTCATGGGGACATCTCATCGCCAGTCCCCGGTCAAGTCGCTGGTCCGGCACTTGCGCGAGAGCCTGGCGGAACTGTTCGCCGCGCCCGCTGGCTACGAGGTCTTGCTCGGCAACGGCGGTTCGACAACCCTGTGGGACGCTTTGGCCTTCGGACTGATCGAGCACCGCTCGGTCCATGGCGCGGCCGGAGAATTCGGCAACAAGTTCGCGATGGCGGTGTCACGAGCGCCGTTCCTAGCCGAGCCGGTGGTGGCGCGGGCCGAGCCCGGCCAGCGGGCCTGGCCCTTGCCCGCGGCCCTCGATCACACGGGCTCCGGCACGGGGCGGCTTCCGAGTCCGGGGGAGTCGACCGAATTGTGGCCCGTCCCCGATTCGGTTGACGTGTTCGCCTGGCCGCACAATGAGACCTCCACCGGGGTGGTCACTCCGGTCGAGCGGCCAGCGGGTTCGCGGCCTGGCCAGCTGATCGTGATCGACGGCACCTCGGCAGCAGGCGGCATCATGTTCGATCCGGCACAGGCCGACTTTTACTACTTCGCGCCGCAGAAGAACTTCGGTTCGGACGGGGGGCTTTGGCTGGCGCTCGCCTCGCCAGCCGCCATCGAACGGATCGAGCGGATCGCCGCCTCCGGGCGCTGGGTGCCGGACTCATTGTCCTTGAAGCTGGCGCTGGACAACTCGCGGTTGGACCAGACGCTCAACACCCCGGCCTTGGCCACGCTTGTCATGACTGCGGGGCAGGCTGACTGGATACTAGACCAGGGCGGCCTGACGTGGGCGGACGGGCGCACGCGGGCGGCATCGTCCATCTTGTATGACTGGGCCGAGGCGCGGCCCGAGGCGCGGCCGTTCGTGGCCCAGCGCGAAGCCCGTTCGCCGGTCGTGGTGACAGTCGACTTCGATCCAGCGGTCGATGCCGCCGCCCTGGCCCGCGCGTTACGGTCGAACGGGATCGTGGACGTCGAGCCGTACCGCAAACTGGGCCGGAACCAGCTACGGATCGCCACCTTCGTGAACCGCGATCCGGCGGACTGCGAGGCGCTGACGGCCTCGGTGGACTACCTGCTCGACCGGATGTAAGGGGGCGCCTGGGCCGAGCCGCGCGGCGCGAGTCAGGATCGGTCGCCGGGCAGGGGCGGCGAGGCGCCGGAGGGCGGGTCTTCCGGCACCTCGTCAGGTTCAGGCTCGCGCCAATCCTCGGCAGCGCTGGCGGGCGAATCGGCATCATCGATCAGGTATCCCTCGGATGCCGGGTCGCCTCCACGAGCCGCGTCGCCTTCCGTGACCGGTCCGGCATCCCCGACCGAACCGCCGTCAGACGCCGCGTCGGCATCGCATTCGGCACGGCCATCACGAGCCGGATCGCCTTCGGGGGCGGCGTCGCTATCCGCATCGCTCGATTCGGACGGCAGGTGCTCGCCCGCAGCGGGGTTGGCGACCACCAGGTGCGGGGGCAGGATGTGGTCGAACTTGGCCTCGACCTTCCAGTGCACCTTGGCCCAGATCATCGCTGCCACGCCGATCACCAGGGAGGCTATCGAGCCGACTCCGATGGACCAGCGCGGCCCCCAGGCGTCCGCGATCCAACCCACCATCGGGGCGCCGATGGGCGTCGCGCCCAAGAAGACCATCATGTAGATGGATAGGACGCGACCGCGGATCTGGGGCTCGACAGATAGCTGGAGGGTGGAGTTGGCGGCGGTGATCAGGGTCAGGGTGGCGCCGCCGACCAGCACGCCGGAGGCGGCGTAGGCCCAGTAGGTCGGCGTCAGGGCGGATATCCCCGAAGCCACGGCGAAAGCCAGGGTCGCGCCAATGACGAGGCGCACGCGGGGACGCCCGCGGCGGGCCGCCACCAGGGCTCCAGCGACCGCGCCGACCGCGAACAGGGAGCCGAGGATGCCGTACTCGCCGGCTTGGCGGTCGAACACGTTTCGGGCCATCACGCCCATGGTCAACTGGGAGTTCAGGCCGAAGCAGGACACCACGCCGATCACCACCAGGATGACTTGGATGTCGGAGCGGCGGCGCACGTAGTCGAGTCCCGCGCGGAGCTGGCCCTTGGCCCGCGGCGCGGATGGCATGGGACGTAATTCGGCCGAGCGCATCATGGCGACGGCGCCGACAGTGAAGACGAAGCTGAGGCCATTGGCCAAGAAGACCCAGCCGGCCGGCCAGACCGCGAGGGCCAGACCGGCGGCGGCGGGACCGACCATGCGGGCCACGTTGAAGTTCGCGGAGTTGAGGCCGACCGCGTTGGCCAGCAGCCGCGGGCCCACCAACTGGCCCACGAAGGTCTGGAAGAACGGCGCCTCGAAGCCCGCCACCACGCCGGTCAGCACCGCGAAGATGTAGATGCCGGCCAGGTTCATCTGCCCGGTCAGGAGCAGGCCTCCGAGCGTGAACGACAGCGCCGCCTGGGTCGCCTGCGTGATCATGTAGACGCGGCGCCGATTCCAGCGATCCGCCAACAGCCCGCCGATCGGCGAGATGAACAGACTGGGCCCGAACTGTAGCGCGGTCACTATGCCGACCGCCAGGCCGTTGTCGTCGGAGAAGACCGTCAGCACTATCCAGTCCTGGGCGACGCGCTGCATCCAGGTGCCGGTGTTCCCGAAGAGGGCGCCGATGAACCAGAGCCGATAATTCCGAACAGCGAATGACGCGAACGTCCCGCGCATGACCTTCCTAACCCGCTGACGCCCCGACCATCCCGTTCGCGCATTCGGCGACACGTTCCGCTATGCGATCAGCTGCGTGTAGGGCGGCGTGGATCGCGGCGTCCCCATGAACGCTCAAGGGCCGATGCTGACGGAGTGTCGGAGCACGGGTCAGCATCGGCCCTTGAGCGATTTGCTACTTCCAGTCTAGCCAGCCGTGAGGCGCCCCCGCCAGCTCGCGGCCTGTCCATGTCGCCGCCGGGGCTCGTCGGCGCGGTTTCCGGGGGACCTGCACGCCCCGGCCCGTCGAGTCCGCTGTTCTGCGCGCGGGAACGCGTCGAGTCCGCCGTTTTGCGGCCTGGGACGCGTCGAGTCCGCTGTTTCCCATGCGACGGTTC
>JAISCU010000416.1 GCA_031265345.1 Bifidobacteriaceae bacterium | reverse complement strand
TTGCCGGAGCGTTGCCCGTCGGTCGGGAGGAGGTAGCGGTCGGTGTCGAGGGTGGTCTTGGTGACCTTGCCCTCGCGTTGCTCGAGCCAGGCTTTGATGAGGTCCTCGACCAGGATTTTGCCGAGGCGGGGGTCGTAGCCGTGCTCGTCGAACGCGGCCCGTTGGCGGCGTTCCCACTGGGCGGCGGCGCGCTTGGTGTCGAACCGGCGGGTCTTGACTACCCGGCCGCCGAGTTTGAGCCGCCCCTCCCACATGTCACCGCGTTTGGCCGGCATGCCGTGCTCCTTCCGGCCGGTTAGCCGCGCGGGCGGAGCGGGCTGCGAGCCACCGCTCCACGTCGGCGGCGCGGTAGCGGGGCAGGCCCTCCGCCAGCCAGCAGACCTCCGGGCCGCGGCCGGACTGCCGCCACCGCACCAGGGTCGACTTCGAGACGGCCAGCCACTCGGCGACCGCCTCGGTTCGGAGCAACCCGCCCGCGCTGGCGTTCGCGGGTGGCCGGGGTGAGTTGTGCATCAAACCTCCTCATGTTATGGCGAGTACACGTAATCAAACCACACGACGCAAGTATCCGCAAGTACCTGAGTTCGATGGGCTTTTCGGGTAGTGTTGTCCTGTGACCGCTTCTACCCCGCCGGCCGATGCCGTGCCCCGCGACGAGCTGTTGGTGGCGGCGGACCTGCCGCCCGGTTGGCGGCTGGCGGACCGGCCAGACGAGCGGGCGGGCGCCGCCAGCGGCGCCATCGACCGGGCGCTTGCCTACGACGACTGGGCGGCCACCGACGGGGAGCGGCGCTCCCAGGCTGAATCGGACCAAAACGAGACACTGGACGGCCGCTGGCTGCCGATTGAGCACGAGGCCACCCAAGCCCGCGTGCTAATCCGGCTGCAGCGCCAGACCCACGCCGTGCCGGAGGAGGTCCGCATCACCGGGGTGGTGCACATGCCGTGGCGTCCCGGCGACCCGGTCACCAGCCAACTTCTCCGCCAACTCCCGACAGCCCGGATCGAGGCCGCGATCAACAAACGCCTGTTTGCGATGAAGCGGGTGGGAGCGGCATCGTCCGGGAAGATTGTGCTGCCGAGCGGCCGCCGGATCCGCCAGAAGGACTTGCTGGAGCCCTTGGGGGACCCGAAGAAGACCCCGGACTTCTACGAGCTTGTCGCCTTGCAGCACGGTCGGCTGTCCGCCCAGGGCGACGCCAACCCGACCGCGACGATGGCGCGCACCGCCGGCGTGGCCCTGTCCACGGCCCAGGGCTGGGTCGCCAAAGCCAGGGCCCGCGGCCTCCTGCCCCCCGGCCGCCGCGGCCGCGCCGGGTGACGCCAGCCGAGTCGCGAGGGCGCGGTCCAAGGCGAATCCTCGCTGAGCCGAGCCCCAGCGGCGAACACCTTCCCCGGCTACGATTGGCTAGAACTGATATGGAGGTGACCCGATGAGCGCGGCTCCTGACACCGTCCTTGAACAGTCATTGCTGGAATGGTTCGACGAACACCGCACCGACGATGTGGCCCTGTATGACATCACCCGTCAAGCCGCCACTGAGCTCTCGGCCGTGTTGCTGGCAAGGAAGCATGCGGCGGCTAGCGGCATTGAGCGGGACCACTGGGAGGCGCGTCGCGAGTTGGTCAGGCGGCAGGTGGACTCCCTCGACCCGCGCGACCGGGCGTCCTTGGCGGCCCAGCAAGATGCCTGGGCAGATGAGATCGACGCCCTTGAGGCCAGACCGCTCCGCCCGCCCGCGTGACAGATTCGGACGCCGCCTTCGAGCGGTGGCTGCGGACGGTGTTCGAGGCGGACGTGCGCCCCGCGATATTCCGCGCGCTACTCCCCCAGTCCTGAGTCGCCGCTGTTGGTGCTGCTCGGCGGCCAGCCGGCGGTTGGCAAGACCAACGCGCAAGAAGCTGTGCTGGCCGCGAATCGCGGCGCCGGGCTCGTCCCGGTGACGGGGGACGATTTGCGCGAGTTCCGCCCCGACTACTTGGCGCTGGTCCGCGACGATCCGTTGGCCATGCCCTGGTGCGCCGGCGCCGGTGTCCGGCGGTCTTGTTCGCCTCGCTCTGGATCACGCGTTGGCACACCGCTTCTCGGTGCTTCTTGAGGGCACGTTCCGCGATCCGGAGATGGTCACGGCGACGGCGCGGCGTTTCGCTGGAGCCGGCTACCGTGTGGAGGTCGTGGCCGTCGCCACGCCCGCAGCGGTGTCGCGGCTGTCAGCGGAGCAGCGTTCCCTGGGGCGCCGGGGCGGCGTCTTCGGCCGGTGGACGCCGCCGCAGGCCCACGAAGCCGCCCTGGCTGGATCGTCCGACACCGTGGCCGCGCTCGAGGCGCTGCCGGTGGTCTCCCGCATCCAGGTCTATTCCCGAGTCGAGTTGCTGTACGAGAACACGCGCAACTCGCGTGACCAGTGGCAGAGCGAGCCGAGGGCCGCCGAGGTGTTGCGGGCGGAGCAGAACCGCAGATTGTCCCCGCCTGAGGCGGCCGACTGGCTGGCGCGCTACGAGCAGGTGTTTGCGGACGCCGTTGCCCGGCCCGGCTATTTGGACCAGGCGACCATGCCGGCCTTTCGTCTGCTCGAGCGTGACGCCGCTGACATGATTCTTGCAGCCGCAGCCGGTTCAAGCGCCAACGTCAATGAGCCCAGACGCCGGACCGCCGCCCGCCGGGTCGCCCTGGAGGCGGCCGTGGCGTCGCCCACCCGCTTGCATCGGGCGGGACGAGGGCGCGCAGGGCCGTCCTCCCCAAGCGGCCTGTTCGGCCAACCTCAGCGCCCCTCCGTGCCCGGTCGCGGGCCCCCCGGCTTGACGCTCTGACATCGAGGCGCGGCGAATCAGTCGCCGCCTTTGGCTCACCGGTGCTGACGATCCGCGTCCAGGCATGCTTGTGCCATCGCGAAACCAGACAGCGAACACCGCTTGGCTTCCTGAGTGAATGGACGTATGCTACCTTGGGTAGTTGCGAAAACATGAGCTAAGGGGGTCTGGTTGAAGGGCGGCGTGATCCTGTTCCGCGGCTCCGGCGCGGACGCGCGCCGCTACCTGGAGTCGGACCGGTCCCGCGCCGACGACTACTACCTCGAGGGCGGGGTCGCCTTGGCGAGGTTCGCCGCCGTTGACGCGCGCGGCGAGGTGATGGCTTCCGAAACGCTGACGCCGGAGCGGTACGCGGCGTGGGTCGATTGGGCGGACCCGCTGACCGGCGAGTCGATGGGCCGCCCCCGCCGGGCGGGAGGCGCCCGGAAAGGGTCGCCCCGGTTCGCGGAGATGGTGGTGAACGTCCCGAAGTCGCTGTCCGTGGCGGCGGCGCTGCATCCGGCGGTGAGCGACGCGCTGGATTCCGCTATGGACGATGCCGTCTCCCAGATCCGCCGCTGGCTCGGCCGGCATTCGGTCACCAGGGTCGGGCCGAGGGGCGCCCAGGAGGTCGTGCCCGCCGAGCAGGTGCAGACGGTGGCGGTCGTGCACAAGACTTCCCGCGCGGGCGACCCGCACCGCCACATCCACTTCCAGATTGGGACACGGGTGAAGGCGCTCGGCGGTTGGCGAGCCCTGGACACGGCGGCGCTGTTCCGCCAGCAGGGCGCAATCCGTGCGCTCGGCGCGGCGGTGGTCGCCGCGCATCCCGGCAAGGCCGCCGCCCTCGACGCGCATGGGCTGACTCTCGACCCGACCACCGGCGAAGTGCGGGAGTTGGCGCGATGGAACAATCTGATGAGCAAGCGCGGCGAACAGGTCGCGCGGAACCTCGTCCGCTTCGAGGCTGAATGGGAGACGGCGCACCCCGGCGAGGAGGCGGGGCCGGTGGTGCGGGCGCGGCTGCACGCCAAAGCCTGGGATCACGAACGGCCCGCCAAGAAGCCTGTGGCGTTGGCGAGCGAGGCGGGATGGCTCAGGGAACTGGAGGAAGCCGGGTACATGCCGGGCGTCCGCCAGGCGGCACCCGTCCGGGCTGCGTCGTTGGACGACCTTCGGGTGCGGGGAATCGCCAGCCAGGCGTTGGACCGGTGCGCGGCCGCGCGGTCGGCGTGGACCGCGCATGAAATCCGCGAGAAGGTGGCGCGCCTCGTCACCGAGTCGGGGGTCCGCGCCGCTCCGGAAGAACTGGCCCGGTTCGTGGCGATCACCTCCGCGCTGGCGGTCGAGGACTGCGTCTCCGTGTTGCCGCTCGACGCGCCGCGCCCGGAGCATGTGGCGCACCTGACGACGCTGCACGTCATCGGCGTGGAGACCCGGCTCCGGGACGCCCTGACGGGCCGTGCGTCAGCTTGCGCGCCGGGCGTGCCCGAACCGTCGCAGGAAGCGGGGTTGGACGCGGACCAAGCGTTCGCCGCAGCGGCTGTTGCGTCGCGGGATCCTCTCGTGGTGGTCGAGGGCGCGGCCGGGGCGGGCAAGACGACCATGCTGGGCGCCGCGATCAGGGCCGCCACGCGGGACGGGCGGGTGGTACGGATAGTCACGCCGACGAAGAAGGCGGCCGATGTCGCCGCCCGGGAGCTCGGCGTGCCCGCGGGTTCGGTCGCGGCCCTGGTCTACGCCCACGGGTGGCGGTGGAACAAGGACGGAGCATGGCGCCGCCTCGCCCCTGGCGACGCCGACCCCGACACCGGCGCCGTCTACGTCGGTCCGTCCGACGCCGCGCGGCTGCGTCCGGGCGACCGGATCGTGGTGGACGAGGTGGGGATGCTCGACCAAGACACCGCACTTGCCCTGTTGGCGGTAGCGGACGAGGCCGGAGCCGGCGTCGCCCTGGTAGGGGACCGGGCGCAGTTGCCGGCGGTGGGCCGCGGCGGCATGCTCGACATGGCCGCGAGCCTCGTCACCCGGACGTGGGACTTGGCCGGTGTGCACCGATTCGAGGACCCGGAGTACGCGACATTGACGCTCGACCTGCGGGAGGGACGCGACCCGGGCGCCGTGTTCGACCGGCTGGGCGGCATCGGACTGGTGCGGGTGCACGCCAACGACGAGGTCCTGCGGGCCGCTGTCGGACGCGGGACGTGGGGCGACGCCGCGATCACGGTGGCGACGAACGACGAGGCGCGGGAACTGAACGCCCAGATCAGGGCCGGACGGGTGGCGGCTGGCGGGGTGGACGACTCGCGGGCGACGGAGGGTTCGGACGGGTTGAGGATCGGGCGCGGCGATGTGGTCCAGACGCGGCGCAACGACTCGGCGCTCGGGGTCGCGAACCGTCAGACGTGGACGGTGCGGCAGGTCGGGGAGGACGGGACGGTGCGGGCGGCCGAGACCGGTGCCGGGCGGAGGGTGCCCCGCGCGGTGGCGCTGCCGCCCGGGTATGTCGTCGAGCACGTCCATCTGGCTTACGCGGCCACCGCCTACGGGGCGCAGGGGGTAACGGCGGCCGAATCGGACACGGTGTTGTCTGACGCGATGGGTGCCGCCGGTTTGTATGTCGGGTTGACGCGCGGGCGGGCGGCGAACCGGCTGCACGTGGTGGCTCCCGACCTGGCGGACGCGAGGCGGCAGTTCGTGGAGGCGTGCGAGCGTGACCGCGCGGACCGGGGGCTCTCGGCGGCGACGGTCAAGGCCAGGGAGAACGTGGCGGGCTTGGCGGCGGACGGACCCGCGGCGCTGGTGAACCGGGAGCGGGCGCGGCTCACGCGGCTGATCGACCACGCCGAGGGGCAAGCGGACCGGTGGGCGCGCGTAGCTGCGGCTTTCGACCGGCTGCAACAGAAGCAGCAGTCCGAATGGGAGGAGTCGTCGGGGGCACTGGCGTCAGCTCGCGAGGCAGCCGATCAGGTGCGTGCTCAGACAGCAGCGCCGTTGGTTGAAGAGGCCGCTGCGGATGGTTCCGCCTTGTTGGCGACCCGCGACCGGATGTGGGCGGCCAACTCCCGACCGCGAAGTGCTGGACGGCTTCGGCGGCGTTCTGCCCGCCGCGCCGCCGAGGCGGCCGAAGACCTATGGCGCGAGTCCGAGCACGCGGTCCTGTCGCGTTGGGGGTCCTTGCCGCAGACCGCAGAAGCCGTGCCCACATGGGCGCAGGCCGTCGCTGACGCTCACGCCGCGACCAGTCGGCAGACGGTCGAGGCCGTCCGGATCGCCGAAAACGCCCGAGCGGCGTTGCGGCAGGTGCAAGTTCGCCACCTGGAAGAACGCACGGCCCTGCGCCACCGGATCTTCGGAAACAACGGGCCGAGCGAAAACCCAGCCAAGCATGCCAGACAGTGGGCCAAGTCCGCCGCCGACGCGAGAACCGACTCACGCGAATCGACACGCTGCCCCTCGGTGAAGCTGCTGCGATTGCGATGAGCGAGATTGATGGGAGCACGGCACCCGCTGGCCAGTCCACAAGATGTCAGGATTCATTCGAACCTGGACTGCGGTATTCACCGACACGCAGCGGCATCGGGGCGCTGGCGATCTGGCGCAGATGCCACCGCGGAGCATCGGTCGCAAAACGACAGCGAAGTTCCAACGGCCACCGACAATAGGCCGCCGGAGCGCCGTTGCGCATCGGTCCAACCTCGTGGGAGCGCCCTGCATGACGAACTCGGTGCGGCGACGGCCCCGGCTCACCAGGAGTGCGGGATACTTGCCTGGCCGCCCTGGAAGGGAGCCGCGACGCTGGCACAGGGGACCCGCGTCGCGGTTATCGTGTCAGACCCCGCCTATAGGCTGCTGGGAAGAAGCCACCGAAACGTCAGGAGACGCCAGAATGATGCGCCAAACACCAACGGCCCCGGAGCCTCGCGGCTCGCGCCCGGCACGTCTAGGGGGTCGCGCGGCGCGGTCCTTCCGGATCTCGCCGCCGCTTGGAGGGCTTGCGTCATGACGGTCCAGTATCAGCTCGCCGTCTTAGAGCCAGAAGCCGCGACCGGCTCGCTGGAGACCCGGTTTGACGCCGCCTTTGTGGCGCGGCTGGCGCTGCGCGAGAAGCAGATCCAGCAGAGCTACAGGCCGATCATCCAAGTGCACAAATGGTTCGCTCGCCGCCCCGGGTCGGTCTTTCGATCATTGCTCTTGGCCGAGTTCGGCGACGGCCCAGTAGCGCAGAATTACTATTCCGGTAACCGCGTCCAAGGAACCATCGCCGATCCGTTCATGGGGGGCGGCACGACTGTCTTTGAGGGCTCGCGTATCGGATTGGGCGTCGTTGGCAGCGACATCAACCCGATGGCGTTCTGGACCGTCCGGCAGGCCGTGGCCCCCCTCTCGCTCAGGTCTTTCAAGAACGAGGCCGCCCTGGTCGTCGCAGACGTGCGCGCGAAGATAGGCGATCTCTACGCCACGACCTGCGCAGAATGCGGGGGACTGGCGCAGGTCAAATACTTCCACCATGTCAAGACTTGCG
>JAISCU010000270.1 GCA_031265345.1 Bifidobacteriaceae bacterium | reverse complement strand
GACTGCGGGCCAGTCCTCGGACGGCCCGCGTGAGCGCCACGCTGTCCCGGTCCAGCCCCTGCCGTGCAGACAACGCGACACGATCTGCGCCCGGTCTGGCCGAAGCCGATAATGGAACGACCACCACCGAATCGATGCTCGAATACGGCCCGTAATCATCCGGCGACACCACAACAACTGGACGCGTCTTGCCCAATTCCCCGGAGCGTCCCTTGCTCAGAGCCGCCAACCAGATGTCACCCCGGCCTGGCTGCAGGAGCTCAGAGGTCGGGCCGGTCATGACCATCTCCCAAGAGTTCGCCAAAGTCTTCGTCGGTTTCTTCCCAGAGTTCCTGTTCAGCCATCGTTTCGGGGTCGAGGGCATCAAGGCGAGCGGCCTCGCGGGCCGAACGGAACCACTCCTCGCGAGTGTATTTCCGCGCCTGATCCGTCAGCATCGCTGACAGCGAGAGACCCAGGCCCTCAGCTTGGCGGGCCAATGAATCCCTGGTTTCGACCGGCACGCGGATCGTCGTGGTAGCAGTGGCCATAGCTACAAAGCATAGCGCCAAACCGAATCCTTGCCCCTAACTCACCGTCGCATGGCCCGCAGGTCGCGCCGCAGTAAGTTGTGTCACCCGCCGCCCGATGCCGTTTACTCGGTTCGCCGCGTTCGCGCAGGTCAGCCGACCCACGGCATCGGCGGCTCGCTCCTGTCCCCGTCCCAAACTGCAAGCGCCAGCGCAGCCAAGCCGCGCCACGGTGGGCTAGGGACGCCCACCTCGCCAACAGGCACGCGTTCGGGCGGTCTCGCCGCCGAGACCATTGGTTGGCACGCTCACGCGGGGCTTGTCAAGCGGTCTTGAGGTATTGGTCGAGCGCCTCTCGGACGACTTGCGAACGTCTGCGCCCCGAGGCCGCTGCGACATCGGAGAGGCGCTGGTCGACGTTTCTGGGCAGACGAAGCGTGATCTGCGGCGACCGTTCTCCAGGAGCGGTCAACGACGGGCGCCCGGAGGTCTTGCGCCCGGCCTCCACCAATCGGGCAACCTCGGCCTCTGTCACTTCATCAGCTAAGGCCGCATTCGGGAAATCCGCGTCAGCCTTGGTCCCCAGGACAGCAAGCGCCTGTTCCGGCGTCATTCGGCTTCCCATCGGTCACTCCTTCTCGCTCTTGTGCCTCGACTCCAGCGGCATTGCGTGGATCACCATTTCGTTCAAGCCGCGTTGGACGGTCCCGATTTCCACCATGATGCCCCTGTCGTCTTGCCCTTCGTACCACGTTCCGGCCTCTCCCCAATTGGTTAGGAACGGGGTTCCCTGCGTGGTCATGATCACGTACCAGATCGATCACCTGGGAACGCGATGCTTGTCCGCGCGTCTTGAGAATACCACTGGCACACTTCCATTATGCAGGGCATAACCCGATCATGACCATCCCGCCGAGCCTGTCTCACATTACGTTCGCCAGGCTGATCCAACGCGGTCAGGCGGGGGCGAACTGGACCTCGTAGAGCTTGGCGTACAGCCCGCCTGCGGCCAGCAACTCGGAGTGGGTGCCTCGCTCCACCACCCGGCCGTGGTCCAGCACCACGATCAGGTCCGCGCCCCGCACAGTCGACAACCGGTGCGCTATCACCAGCGCCGTCCGTCCCCGCAGCGCCTCGGCCAGAGCCCGCTGGACCAGCGCCTCGGACTCGGAGTCGAGATGCGCGGTCGCCTCGTCCAGGACCACCATCGCGGGCGACTTCAGCAGCAGCCGGGCTATCGCCACACGCTGGCGCTCCCCGCCCGACAGGCGATAGCCCCGGTCCCCGACCACCGTGTCGAGCCCGTCCGGCAGGTCCCGCACGAATCCCGCCTGCGCCCGCTCCAGCGCCTCCCACACCTCGGCCTCGCTCGCCTCAGGGCGGGCATAGAGCAGGTTCTCCCGCAGCGACGTGTGGAACAGATGGGCATCTTGGGGGACGATGCCGACCGCCCGGTTCACCGAACTCGCCGTCAGTTCGCGCACGTCGGCCCCGCACAGTTCCACCCGCCCCCGCGTCGCGTCGTACAAGCGCGACACCAGCATCGAAGCCGTCGATTTGCCCGCCCCGGACGGACCCACCAGCGCCACCATCGATCCGGGCGGGACGTCGAAGGAGACGTCCTCCAAGGTCCAAGGAAGGCGGTCGCAATCATCCCCGGCACGACCGGACTCGCCGCCATCCGACCCAGCAACGTCATCCCCGGGGCCATAAGCCTCGGGGCCATCGCCAGGGCCGCCGTCACCCAGGCGGCCGTCATCCAAGCGACCGTCATCCAGCCCGGCGCCACCGACCCCAGCACCATCCCCGTTTGGGCCACCAGCCCCAGCACCATCCCCGTTTGGACGGCCCGCCGCGGGCGGCTCCAACGAGGCCAGGGACACCTCGGACGCGGCGGGATAACGGAACCAGACGCGGTCGAACCGGATCGCCGGAACCCCACGAGCGGCATCGTCAAATTCCAAATCGTGAGCGTCAGGCGAATCCGACACCAACGGTTGGAGGTCCAACACCTCCAGCACCCGCTCGAAGGAGACCAGCGTGGTCATGACGTCCACTTGCACATTCGATAGGGCTGTGATCGGACCATAGAGGCGGTTCAAGAGCGTCACCAGGGCGACCACCACGCCCACGGTCAACTCTCCCCGGATCGACAGCCAACCGCCCAAGCCGTAGACCACCGCCACGGCGATGGACGCGACCAGCATCATGCCGATCCGAAACGCGCTCGCGTACATCGCCGACTTGATGCCGATGCGACGGACGGCATCGGCGTCGCCCGCATAGGAAGAGGACTCGCGCCCAGGGTCGCCGTAGTTCTTGACGAGGGCCGCCCCGGCGACTGAGAACCGCTCGGTCATGGTCTGGGACATGGTCGCGTTGAGGTCCATCGACTGGCGGGTGATGTCCGCCAACTTGCGGCCGACCCAGCGCACCGGTGCGATGAAGACCGGCAGCAGCGCCAGCGACACCAGCGTCACCTTCCACGACATCGACACCATAGCCGCGACCACGAAGACCACCGTCAACGTGTTGGACACGACCGAGGACAAAGTGGAGGTGAAGGCTCGCTGCGCTCCCAACACGTCGCCGTTGAGGCGCTGCGTCAACGCGCCGGTCTGGGTGCGGGAGAAGAACGCCAGGCTCATCCGTTGCACATGATCGAACACCTGCGTGCGCAGATCGAAGATCAAACCCTCGCCGATCTTGGCGCTCAAGTAGCGCTCCCCCAGTCCCAGCGCCGCGGCCGCGAGCGCGAAACCGGCCAGCACCGCCGCGAGCGCCAGCACCACCCCGACCTTACCCGGAGTGATCCCCTGGTCGATGATGGCCTTGTAGATCAGCGGCGTGACCGCGCCGAGCGCTGCATCCACAGCGATGAGCACCAAGAAGACCGAGATAGCGCGGCGGTAGGGCCGCGCGAAACCCAGTATCCGCTTGAAGACCCCGCGGCTCAGCTTCTGTTTGGCGACGGACGGGTCCTGACGGAAAGACCGGAACATGGGGCCGCCGTGTGGCATCGACATGGCATCCAGCCTGCCACTTCGACGCGCCGCCCACGCCCCGGCGACCCGCTGATTCCGCGCCCGGCCGACCGAGCGGCATCGCCCACCGCGGAACGCTGGTGCCTGTCCCCACGTTCAGTTCCGAAAGGAACCTTTCGCGGCACCGTGATGGAGGAAAGTCGCCCCGACTTTCGGAGCGGCTGCCTGGGTCGGCCGCGGCAACCCGAAATGCAGGTCAAACGCGTTCGTGGTAGCCACACCCGTGCCACGAACCCCGTCCAGGCGCAATTCACGCCCGAACCCGCCGCCCCGGACACCCGCGGGAACCCGAAATGCAGGTCAAACGCGTTCGTGGTAGCGACACTCGTGCCACGAACCCCGTCAAGGCGCATTTCACGCCCGAACCCGCCGCCCCGGACACCCGCCCGGACCCGAAATGCAGGTCAAACGCGTTCGTGGTAGCCACACTCGTGCCACGAACCCCGCCGAGGCGCATTGCACGCCCAAACCCGCCGCCCGGCCCGTTTCGCGGCCCCATGATGGCGGCAAGTTGACTTTCGGAGCCGGGGCGAAGACGGCTCAGGCGGCGACGTCCGTGCCGCGCCACTTGGCGATGGCGCGCATGGCGTGATAAAGCACGAAGGCCGTGATGGTGCCGACCACGATCCCGGTGATCTCCACGTCGCCGAACTTGAAGGTGGCGTTGGCGATACCCAGGATCAGGGCGGCGGCGGCCGGGAAGAGGTTGACCGGGTTGGCGAAGTCGACCTTGTTCTCCACCCAGATGCGGGCGCCGAGCAGACCGATCATCCCGTACAGCACCACCCCGGCGCCGCCGATCACGCCTGGAGGGACGGTGTGGACGGCCTCGCCGAACTTCGGGATCAGCGACAGGACCAGGGCTGTCGCGGCGGCCCCCCAGTAGACGGCGGTCGAATAGACCTTGGTCGCGGCCATCACGCCGATGTTCTCCGCATAAGTCGTGGTGCCGGAACCGCCGCCGATTCCCGCCAGCGCCGTGGCCAGTCCGTCCGCCATCAGAGCCCGGCCCATCGACTTGTCGTAGTTCTGGCCGGTCATCAGGGCAACGGACTTGACGTGGCCCACGTTCTCCGCGATCAGGACCAGCACCACCGGCAGGAACATGGGCAGCACGGACCAATCGGCGACCGGCGTGTGGAACTCGGGCAGCCCCACCCAGGCGGCGCCACGGATGGCCGCGAAGTCCACCTGCCCTTGGACAAGGGCGGCGATGTAGCCGACCCCCACGCCCAACAGCACCGACAACCGCCCGATCAGACCCCTGAACAGGACCGTTATCAGCACAATCGACACGACCGTGATCCAGGCCGTGAGCGGCGCGTGCGCCATGCCGCCATTGGTCTGCCCATCGTCACCGACGGTCTTCCAGGCCGTCCCGGCCAGGTTGAAGCCGATCATCATGACGATGGTGCCGGTCATCACCGGCGGCATGAAAGCGTTCAGCCATCCCGACCCGGCGACATGCACTATCCAGCCCACCACGGCCAGCAACAACCCCGCCATCAGCACGCCGAAGAGGGCCTTCCCCATGCCGTCAGCGCCAGCCTGGGCGGCCATGATGGGAGAGATGAACGCGAACGAGGAGCCCAGATAGGACGGCAGCCGGTTGCGGGTCAGCAGTAGGAACAGCGCCGTGCCGATCCCGGAGAAGAACAGCGTGGTGGCGGGCGGGAAATCGGTGATCAGCGGCACCAGGAAAGTGGCGCCGAACATAGCCACGACGTGCTGCATGCCCATCGAGATGGTGCGCGACCAGACCAGCCTCTCACTGGGGCCCACCACCTCGCCTGGGGGAATCTTCTTGCCGTCGCCGTGGAGGGTCCAAAGTGCCATGGTGGTGAGTCCAATCGCCGTGATTCTTTAGGTGGGCGGACGTTGCCCAGCCCAGAGTACCCGTCGCCCGCCCGGTTTCGCCCCGGACACCGCCAAAGGCTTGGACGATGCCGCCCGCCCAGCTTCCAGCCGAAGACGCCGGTCCTGTTGACGGCCTGTCCATGTAGCTTGCGGGGCTCGTCGGCGCGGTCTCCGGGGGACCTGCACGCCCCGGCCCGTCGAGTCCGCTGTTCTGCGCGCGGGAACGCGTCGAGTCCGCCGTTTTGCGGCCTGGGACGCGTCGAGTCCGCTGTTTCCCATGCGACGGTTC
>JAISCU010000268.1 GCA_031265345.1 Bifidobacteriaceae bacterium | reverse complement strand
CGCTCGGCCAGAAGGTCCAGCGGAGCCAGGAACGCCTGCTGGTAAAGCGCCGAGCGAGCCGACCGCTCGTCCATACGAACGTCGGGCGCTGGCGACGCCGGGACTGGGGTGGCGGCATCGTCCACCGGATTCTCGACAGCGGCGGACGCGGGCGCTTCGGGGACGGACTCGGCTTGCTCAGCTCGCTCGGCTTTCCCCGCCTCCTGAGCCACCCGCGCTTCCTGCGCGTCCAGAGTCGCCTGCGCTTCCTGCGTTTCCGGCGTCCCCTGCTGTTGCTGAGCCACGTCGGGCTCGGGCTCCTCGGCAGGTTCAGGCTCAGATTCCGGGGACTCGTCGGAGCCGGGCTTCGACCCAAGGTCGTGGACCTCGCGCGCGCCGGGCTCGCCGTTCGCCTCGGTCGCGACCGTCTCCAGTTCGGGCGACCCTTCAGGCGACTCTTCGGGCGAGTCCGGGCCCGGGCGCTCCTGCAATTCGTCTGCCACCGACACACCTCCAGGTCTATTGGGCTACAGACCATTCTAAGATGCGCCCACGAGCCGCCCATGCTCCGTCAGGCGGATGGCGGGCAACGGATGTCGTCTTTCCTCACGCGCGCCGTCGGATGTGATGGCGCATTCGGCGGGGCTGGCCGCCCCAAATCACTCTTCTTCGGCGGTCGGGCGCCGAGCCGCGCGGCGGAACCACTTGTGCGGCAGGAACGCTGCGATCAGAGTCACCAGGGGCGCGGCGATGGCCCAGGCGAAGCCGATCACGTCGCCCTGGACAAAGAGGTCGCCGCCAGGTCCAGGCAAGGCGCTGGCTTGGGAGGCCACGAAAGCGCCCGCGGCAGCGCCGAACAGGCCCGCCCAACCGGCCAACGCGCGGGACGTCACAGCCCACCCGACCACGCCGAGCAACGCCAGGATCATGCCCAGCGGGAGGAAGTCGATCGGCCCGACAGGGATCGACGCGCGGTGCCAAACGCCCAGCGCCAGCGTGACCACGGCACTAGCAACGCCGCAGCCCAAGCCCTTGAGGATGGTCCTGATCACGATCAGAGCCCGGTCTGGCCGTCCCGCTTCGCCCGTCCCCGAGCCTTGCCCCGCAACTCCGCAGAGAGTTCGACCTTGCGGATACGGGTGATCTCAGGGGTGACCTCGACGCATTCGTCCTGGGCCGCGAACTCGAGCGACTCCTCGAGCGTGAGGCGGCGCGGCGGCGTCAGACGGTCCAACTCGTCGCCGGTCGAGGAACGCATATTGGTCAGCTTCTTCTCACGGGTGATGTTGACGTCCATGTCCTCGTTGCGGGGGTTCTCCCCCACCACCATGCCCTCGTAGACCTCCTCGGTCGGGGCCACGAAGAAGGCGCCGCGCTCCTGCAGGGCGGTGATGGCGTAAGGGGTCGCGACGCCCGCGCGGTCCGCCACCATCGAACCGGTGGTGCGCAACTCGATGGGCCCGGCCCACGGCTCGTAGCCCTCGGCGATGGAAGAGGCGATCCCGGTGCCGCGCGTCTCGGTCAAGAACTGGGTCCTGAACGAGATCAACCCTCGCGCAGGCACCACGAACTCCATCCGCACCCAACCGGACCCGTGGTTCGACATGGTGGTCATCCGGCCCTTGCGCGCCGCCATCAATTGCGTGACGGTCCCCAGGTACTCCTCGGGCGCGTCGATGGTCATGCGTTCCATCGGCTCCAGCAACTGTCCATCGACGGTCCTGGTGACCACCTGCGGCTTGCCGACCGTCAGTTCGAAGCCCTCGCGCCGCATCTGCTCCACCAGCACCGCCAGCGCCAACTCGCCGCGCCCCTGGACCTCCCACACGTCGGGCCGTTCGGTCGGCAACACCCTGATCGACACGTTGCCGACCAGTTCCCGGTCGAGCCGGTCTTTGACCTGGCGGGCGGTCAGTTTGTGGCCTTTGACCCGTCCCGCCAGAGGCGAGGTGTTGATCCCGACCGTCATCGAGATGGCCGGATCGTCCACCTGGATCGTCGGGAGCGGCCTCGGGTCGTCAGGATCGGTCAGCGTGTCGCCGATCATGATGTCGCCGATCCCCGCCACCGCGACGATGTCGCCCGCCGAGGCCCGATCCGTCGGCACGCGGTCTAACGCCTCAGTCGCCAGCAACTCGGTGATCTTGACGTTCTTGACCGAGCCGTCCTGTTGCGCCCAAGCCACGGTCTGGCCCTTGGCGAGTTCGCCGTTGTACAGCCTGAGCAGCGCCAGCCGCCCCAAGAAGGGCGATGCATCCAGGTTGGTGACATGGGCCTGCAACGGGGCTTCCGGGTCGTAGGTGGGTGCCGGGATGGTCTCCACGATGGCCTTGAACAACGGCTCCAGGTCCGGGCCGTCCGGCATCTGGCCGTCTTCCGGCGCTGCCAGAGATGCCCGGCCAGCCTTGGCGGCGGCGTAGATGACCGGGAAATCGAGCACATGGTCCAGGTCGAGCGTCGGATCGTCCTCGGTCAGGTCGCCCGCCAACGACAACAGCAGATCGGTCGTCTCCGCCACGACCTCCGTGATCCGGGCGTCCGGCCGGTCGACTTTGTTGACGACCAGGATCACCGGCAGTTCCGCCGCCAGCGCCTTGCGCAGCACGAACCTGGTCTGCGGCAGCGGACCCTCCGAGGCGTCGACCAGCAGCACCACGCCGTCGACCATCGACAGGCCGCGTTCGACCTCGCCGCCGAAATCCGCGTGGCCAGGGGTGTCCACAACGTTGATGGTTATGGCGGCTGGTCGGTCTGAGCCGCCCGGCCCTTCCGAGGCATCTGGCCGGTCAGAACCTTCCGTCGCCGCCGCTGGGCCGTCCACCACCAGCTCCGCCTTGGCCGAAGCGCCGCGATAATGCACGGCGGTGTTCTTCGCCAGAATAGTGATGCCCTTCTCACGCTCCAGATCGCCCGAGTCGAGCGCCCTCTCCGCGACGTGATCGTGCGATCCGAACGCGCCGGTCTGCCACAGCATCGCGTCAACCAGGGTCGTCTTGCCGTGGTCCACATGCGCCACGATGGCGACGTTGCGCAGGTCGAGCCGCGACGCGGTGCTCGCCATGTCAGGCCTCCTTCTTGCCGGTCGTTTGGCCGGGCACCAAGTCCGGCCTCATCTGCTTGGTGCGCTGGGCTGCCTGATCCCGCCGCCACGCCGCGATGTTGGCGTGATGGCCCGAGAGCAGCACCTCCGGCACGGCCAATCCGCGCCAGTCCGGTGGTTTGGTGTACACCGGGTACTCCAGCAGTCCCGGCTCGACGTGCGATTCCTCCGTCAGCGACTCAGCGTTCCCGAGCACGCCGGGGATCAATCGCGTGATGGCCTCGATCATGACCAGGGCTGCCGCCTCGCCCCCGGCCAGCACGTAGTCGCCGATCGACAGTTCTTCGACTTGCATTTCCGGCCGGCCGCCGTAGTGGGCCGCGACCCGCGCGTCGATCCCCTCGTACCGCCCGCACGCGAACACCAGGTGGTCGGCTTGGGCCAAGCGCGCCGCGGTGGTTTGGTCGAACACCTTGCCCGATGCCGTGGGCACAACCAGCACCGCCCCCCCATCGTCGCCCGTGGTCGGCTCGCCCGCCAGCGTCGCATCGATTGCCCGGCCCCACGGCCCCGGCTTCATGACCATGCCCGCGCCGCCGCCGTACGGTGTGTCATCGACCGTGCGGTGCCGATCAGAAGTCCATTCACGCAAGTCATGCACCCGCAATTGGACGATCCCGGATTCCGCGGCCTTGCCCAACAGCGACAGCTGGGCCGGAGCGAGGTACTCCGGGAAGATCGTGATGACGTCGATCAGCATGCGGGCCTCACCGGTCCCTAGCGGGGTCCGTGCGGTCCCCGGGGACCGCACGGTCCGCAGGAGTTGCGAGGTCCGCCGAGTCGGCGGGGGCTGCGGTATCGGCGCGTCCTGCGGCGTCAGCGGGGTCCGCAGTATCTGCGGGGTCACCAGTGTCTGCGGGGTCCCCAGTTTGAGCTGGTTCAGCCAATTCTGCGGGGTCGGCTGGTTCTGCGAGTTCTGCAGTGCCAGCGGGTTCTGCGGGCTCCGGCGCCTCGGGACGAGCCGCCACCAGTCCGGCGGGCGGGTCGATCACGATTCGCATGTTCGCCACATCGACTTCCGGCACCAGGGCTTTGACCAGCGGCACCCAGGCGGCGGGGCCATCAGGTTGCTTGATCTCAAGGAGGTCCTGGCCGGGCATGGTCACCAAGTCGCTCACCGTCCCCACGGGGGTGCCGTCCGGCAAGACCACCGCCGCGCCCCGCAGTTGATCCGGGTACCAGGCCTCGGGTTCCTCTTGCGGGTCCACTTCGGCGAGCAACTTGATGCCACGCAGTGCCTCGGCGGCGCTCCTGCCATGGACCTCCGAGAAACTGGCGACGACCTGCTTGGCGTTGTCCCGGTAACGGCTCAGGGTCAGTCGTTCCGGTGCCGCATCTGGCGTGACAGCCCCACTGCGGTCCAGTTCATAAGCCGTGCCGACCTGGAAGCGGAGTGCCGGCTGGTCGGTGCGCACGTCCAGGATCACGTCGCCCTTGATCCCGTGGGGACGGCCGATCACCGCCACGACTACTTCCATGGCTCAGACCTTCCCATGCTTCCGAGACGAAGAATTCGGCGCGTCCGTCGAAGGCTCGATCGCCAAGGCGACGCTCAGCGGCGGTCGGTGTCGACCACGTCGACCCGGACGTCGCCGGAGGGGGACAGCGCGTTGGTGACAGCCCTCAGAGCGCGGGCGGTGCGCCCGTTGCGGCCGATCACCCGGCCCAGATCGTCCGGGGCGACCCGCACCTCGAGCAACTCGCCACGCCGGTTGCGGCGCGAGCGCACCGTGACGCCGTCCGGATCGTCCACGATTCCCCGCACCAGGTGTTCCAAAGCCCGTGCCAGCATCAGGACTCCGGCGCCTCGTCGGCCTTGGACTCGGCTGCGGGCTCAGCGTCCTGGTCAGCCTCAGCCTTGGCCTCGACGGCTGCGCCCGGCTTGGGCTCGGCGTCGCTTTCGGGCCCAGCCTTCGCCTGCACGGCCGCCCCGTGCGCGTCGGCGACCTTGGGCTCAGCTATGGGAGCGGCCTCGGCAGCAGGCGGTGGCTCAACCGTCGCCTGAGCCGCAGCGGGCGCGGGCTTTGCCTGAGGCTTGGGCTCGGGCTTGGACCCAGGTGCCGCCTCGACCTTGGGTTCGTCTTCGGCCTTGGCGACCGATTCGTCTGACGCCGGAGCCGACCCGACCTCAGCCGGGGGTGCGGGCGGGGCTGCCTGAGCGGCATCGGCGGCGTCTGCTTCTGCCTTAGCCTTAGCCTTGGCCGCAGCGGCCGCTTCAGCGTCAGCTTTGGCCTTCGCCTCCGCCTCCGCCTTGGCTCTCGCCTCGGTCTGGGCGGTGACCTTCTTCAGGGCCTCGGCTTCAGCTTCCTCCACGGCTTTCGCCGCAGCGGCGGCAGCGGCCTGGCGCGCGGGAACCTTCAACGTGCCTTCCTCGTACGGCAGGCCCTTGAACTTCTGCCAGTCGCCGGTCAGCTTGAGCTGAGCCAGGACCGGGTCGGTCGGCTGGGCTCCAACCGACAGCCAATACTGGACCCGCTCCGAGTTAACCTCGATGTAGGAGGGGTCCTCGGTCGGGTGGTACTTGCCAATCTCTTCGATCACGCGGCCATCGCGCTTGGCGCGCGCGTCCACGACCACGATGCGGTAGTAGGGAGCCCGGATCTTTCCCAGGCGCTTGAGCCGAATCTTCACAGCCACGGCAGCAGTTACTTCCTTTGCATTCTTAGATGGGTGTCCGCGCGGGCGACCCAGTGGGGTGGGCAGCCTGAACGGCAAGCGGGACGCGTGCGAGATGGTTGAGAGGGTCCGTCAGGCACACATACGAACAGCCATTGTGCCAGAAACCGGGCTCGTTCCTCAACGCGGCGCCAAGTCTGGCCGCAATCGCCGGTGGCGGCGGACTCGGACTTCTCGGCCTTCCGGGGACACGCGGCGGCCATCTGGCGTCCCCAGAACCCGTGCAAGTCAGAATTCGCGGCCCAGGTCACGGTGCTCCAACCTGCCAGAGCGCCGATACCGGCACCGACCGCATCTTAGGACCGGCCGGAAGCGTGTGCGCACCCATGTGCAGAACGTAGCCCGCGATGAAATCGTCGCCGACCCTCGCAGCGAGGTGATGAAGGCCTCGAAAGTCGCCGGGGACCGGCGTGGACGAGGCCTTCACTTCGATGCCGATCACTTCACCGAGGCGGTTCTCAAGCACAATGTCGACCTCGACCCGATCCTTGGTGCGAAAATGCGTCATGGTCGCGTCGGTCGTGGACCAAGACAGTTGGCGCGCGATCTCCATGGCCACGAAGCCCTCCAGCAAGCCGCCCAGCGGCGCACCAGGCTTGCGCAAGCGTGCCGCGCCCATGCCCAACACAGCAGCCGCCACGCCAGAGTCGACGAACGCAACCTTGGACTGGCCAGTGCCGCGCGAACTGATCCGGCGCGTCCAGGGCGGAACGCGCTTGACGAGGAAGACCTCCTCCAGGAGTCGCAGGTAACGCTGCACGGTCTTGTGGTCCAGTTCAATCGATGAGCCGATCCCAGCCAGCGATATGGTTTGCCCCGACCGGCCGGCCAGCGTCCGTACCAGGGCATGCATCTCAGGGCCGCGTTCGATCTCACTCAGTCGCATGACGTCGCGATTGATCAGGTCTGCGACGTATCCGACCAGGTAGGCCGCCCGACGCCGCTCGGAACGCCGGACGGCCTCGGGGAATCCGCCCCGGACAATCCGCTCTATGTACTCGTTGCGGGTGATCTTCGATTCGTGCCTCAGTTCCGGGCCAAGGCTGAATGCCGCGTCGATGAACCCGTCGGGCGTTCCGTCGATTTCTCCTTGCGACAAGGGCCAAAGCTCGACTGTTTCCATCCGGCCGATAAGCGTGTCAGGCAGGTCGCGCAGACCCAACACTCGCGCCGAGCCCGTCAGCAGGAACCGACCCGGCTCTGGTTCCTCATCGACAAGCGCCTTGATCGAGAGCAGGAGGTCCGGGTCGCGTTGGACCTCATCGATGATCATGTGCTCGTCCAAACGCACGAACTCGGTTGGGTCGTCCGCCGCGTGCTGGCGGGTTGCGGCATCGTCCAGGGTGTACCAGACCGCTCCTATGCTTCGGCCGATCCGGCGAACCAGGGTGCTCTTACCACTTTGGCGGGCACCGTTGACAAGAACCACCCGTGTGTCCCCGAGCGCTTCGCGGATGGGTTCTGCTGCTCGCCTGGAAAGATAATTGCTGGTCGATGCGGTCCCCATGGGTCAAATCATCTCATGAGATGCCCAGTTGGCCAAGGAGTCTGTGCCCATTTGGCCAGGGTACCTGTGCCCATTTGGCCAAGCGTCCTGTGCCCAATTGGTCGCAAACGTCCGGGCCGTCCCAGCGGTGGTTTCGTGCCCACACCGCCGATGCCGCGCACCCACCTCCTGCAACACCCGAGGCCGCAATCATCCCGGCCTGGGAATCAGGACGATGCGTGCCACGCCAAGGCACAAAGGCGAATTTCGTATACAATCATGGAATGAAGGTCGCGCAGTCGGCTCGGAAGCATGGAGTACGTTCTGACGATGCCCTCCTCGCCGCCCAGTGCTTCATCACCGCCTACAGACTTGGCGATGATCCGATCAGAGAGTTGCGCCTCGGCTTTGACTCCGAGGCCCGCCTGCTCGAGACGGTGGTCTTGATCAATGAAGAGGGAACGGGAATCGTCATCCACGCCATGCGAGCCCGCGCTGCGATGCTCGACCTGCTGCCGAGAAAGGAGAAACAATGACGAATTATGGGACAGCGCCGAACGGTCGCCCGATCACCGACCGTGACGTCCAAGCGTGGGCCGACGAGGCAGAACGCGGCTACGACGTGGCCGAATTGAAGAGGCGAGGTCGCCCGCGGCTCGGACCGGGCGCGAGCACGGTCCTTCCCGTCCGGATCACCGCAGATATCGATGCTGCTTTGTCGGCGGCCGCAGCGCAAACGAACCAGTCCCGCTCGGAGGTCGCCCGCGCCGCCCTGAGCGCATACCTTCTGCACACCTGACGGGCGGGCGACGCGCTGGTGGTCAGGCGGCCGCGAAAGTCAGGCAGTCGGCGTTGGTCGCGCCGCGCAGGCCGACCTGGATCGCCGGGGCGCCGCACTCGAGCGCACTGTTATGAGTGCATTCGAGATGCTGGCAGGCGCCGACGGCGGCAATCACTTGCCCAAACCCGCCCTTGACGGTCAGCGGGATGAAGGTGGCGCACCCAGCCTGGCCGGACGGACCGGCGATTGTGACGGCGCCAGCATGGCAGGCGTCAGATTCGTTGTAGGAGCAACCGGTGACCGAGCACGCGGAAACCTTCGACATTTCTTCCAGAGTCATCATTGTGAATTCCTTCCTGATCGCGGGGCGTATTCGGTATTCGCGCCATATAAAGTCATACAACACCATTCGTCGCAATGCAAATCAATCAACGGTAATGCCCGAATGCAATTGCAAAGGCTTGCCTCACCTAATCGCGCAGCAATATGGAAATACCCGTATTTTCGATTAATGAGGTTTTCTCACCAGGCCGGGTTGGTTGATGCCTGACTGTTGGGGTTGACCTGCGGGGACGCGGCGTGGCGTGCGCGGATGCGGGGCCCTCGGCCGGGAAGCTGATCGTGTAACAGTCCATCTTCCCCTGAAGGACCCCGCATTGGTCACCTATCGTGCCACACTCGACGTCCCCGAGGACATCTGCCGGATCGT
>JAISCU010000228.1 GCA_031265345.1 Bifidobacteriaceae bacterium | reverse complement strand
AGCCCTCGAGCATTTGGCGCCCAATGAGGACCTGTCAGTCTCGAAACTGCTGGAGCGCTCGTTCCGGAAGCGCGGCATCGGCTACAAGCTCGGCGTCAAAGTGGCGGACGTGGCCCAGGACGACGACCAGGTGACCGTCACCCTGGAGAACGGCGAGCAGTTGACCGGCGACGTGCTGCTGGTGGCCGTCGGTCGCGGCCCCAACACGGCCGATGCCGGCTTCGACAACATAGGCATCCAGATGGATCGCGGGTTCGTGCTGGCCAGCCCCGAGCTGCGGACCAACGTCGACCCGGTCTGGGCGGTCGGCGACATAGTCCCCGGCCTGCAATTGGCGCACCGCGGGTTCGCCCAGGGGATCGCCGTGGCCGAACGCATCGCCGGGTTGAGGCCCGCCCCGCTGGTCGAGTCCGGAATCCCCAGGGTCACCTACTGCGACCCGGAGATCGCCTCGGTCGGGCTGACGGAGGCCGCCGCCAAGGCCGAGCACGGCGAGGACGCCATCGAGACGGTCGAATACAACCTGGCCGGGAACGGCAAGAGCCAGGTGCTCGGCACCCAGGGCTTCGTCAAGCTGGTGCGCCTGGCCGGAGGCCCGGTGCTCGGCGTCCACATGCTCGGCGCCCGGATCGGCGAACTGGTCGGAGAAGCCCAGTTGATCGTCAACTGGGAGGCCTACCCTGAGGATGTGGCCGAACTGGTGCACGCCCATCCCACCCAAGACGAAGCCATCGGCGAGGCCTTCCTCGCCCTGGCCGGCAAACCCCTGCACGCGCACGCCTAGAAGAAACTGGAGCAACGATGTCTCAGTCAGTACCCATGCCGGCCCTCGGCGAATCGGTGACCGAGGGCACCGTCACGCAGTGGCTCAAGAAGGTCGGCGACCAGGTCGCCGTCGACGAGCCGTTGGTGGAGATCTCGACCGACAAGGTGGACACCGAGATCCCCTCGCCGTTCGCCGGGGTCCTGCTGGAGATCCTGGTCCAAGAGGACGAGGTGGCGGAGGTCGGCGCCGCCTTGGCCGTGCTCGGGGAGGCCGACGAGGCTCCGTCCGCCGCTCCCCTGGGCTCCCCCGCGCCCGATGCCGCTCAGGAGGCCCCCCCGGCCCCGAGTGTTTCGGCCCTGCCGGACACCCCGCCGCCAGCCCCTGCGCCGCCTCCCGTTCCAAGCGTCCCGGAGGCAGGCGGCGCCGACGCTCCGGGCCCGTTCGCGCCTATCGCGCGGTCCTCCCAGAGCCCGGTCAATCCAGCTGTCCAGGCCCCGGCCCGCGCCCCGGCCCATGCGGCCGCCTCGCCCGAGGCGCCGCCGCCGTTGGTGGCCGCGCCGCAGCGCAGCGCGCCCTCGGCCCCCGCCAAGCCTCCGCTGCCGCCCGTCGCGACCGGCGCGGCGCCCGTCCCGGCAACGGGAGCTGGCGCGGCGGCATCGGACAACTCCTATGTCAACCCTCTGGTCCGCAAACTGGCGCACGAGGTCGGAGTGGACCTCGCGACCGTGCGTGGCAGCGGCGTGGGCGGACGGATCCGGCGCGAGGACGTGCTGGCCGCGGTGCCGCCACCGCCCGAGGTGCCCGTGATCGCCACGATGCCTGGCGACGACGACCGGTTGCCGCGCCTGCGAGCCATCGAGCGCCAACTCCACGAGGTGTACCAGCCCACGCAACTGACCTCGGTGGCGGAGGTGGACGTGACCCAGGTGGTGCGGCTGATCAACCGTGGCAGGGCCCGCTTCCTGGAGCGCGAGGGGGTCGAGCTGACGCCCGATCCGTTCTTCGCCCGCGCCACCGTCGAGGCGTTGAAGGCCAACCCGGTGTTCAACGCCGCCATCGTGGACGGCGACGTCACCTACTACGCCCAGGAGAACTTGGGCGTGACCGTGTTCGCGCCCTCCGGGCCGTTGGTGCCGGTCATCGCGGACGCCGGAGCGTTCGGGCTGATCGGCCTGGCCCACGCCATCGCGGCCGTCAAAGCTCGTGCCGCCGGCGGCGCCCTGCTACCGTCCGACCTGGCCGCCGGCACTTTCACGCTGACGGCTCCGGCCGGCCCGGACCTGATGTTGGACTTCCCGATCATCGAACCGCCGCAGGTGGCTGTGCTGTCGATCGGGGCGGTGACCCGCCGGCCGGTCGTGGTGGGCGAGGGCATCGCCGTGCGTTCGACCAGCTACCTGGCGCTGTCCTACGACTCGCGTCTGATCACGCCCTCGGACGCGGCCAAGTTCTTGGCGCTGATCAAACAGCGGTTGGAAGCGGGCGGGTTCGAGGCCGAATTGTCGTTGTAGGTAGGATCGTTCGCCGTGGCATCGAAATCCCCGAACAACGACCCGTGGGCCGGACCCGAGCTGACCGGCCGGGCGGCCAAGAAGGCAGCCAAGGCGGCGGCCAAAGCCGGGAAGACCAAGAAGACCCGCTGGTACAAGCAGATCGCGCAGGTCTACCAGATGGTGGCCAAGGCGCAGCCGTTGATCTGGCTGTGGCTGTTGCTGATCGTGATCGGACTGGAAGGCGCGGCGATCCTGTTCGGCGCGTTCGTCTGGAAGGGCCGGATCGGCTACATGGCCTTCCTGGCCGCGCCCGTCGCGCTGCTGGTCTGCACCATGTTCCTGGCGCGTCGGGCCGAGTCCACCGCCTACCGTCAGATCGAGGGGCAACCCGGCGCCACGGCATCGGCCCTCGGAACCATCCGCAGGGGTTGGACCATCATGGACGAGCCGGTGGCGGCCGATCCGCGCTCCATGGAGATGGTGTTCCGCGTGGTGGGACGGCCGGGGATTGTGCTGATCGGCGAGGGGCCGTCCTTGGGGCGCGTGAAGGGGCTGATGAAGAAGGAGCGTCAGCGGGTGGCGCGGGTCGCCCCCGGGGTGACCATCCACGAGTTGATCGTTGGGTCCGGCGAGGACCAGGTGCCGCTGCCGAAGCTGGTGCGCAAGCTCAAGCGGCTGCGTCCATCCCTGAACAAGGGCGCGTTGGCCGAGGTCAACCGCCGCATGCAGTCGATCGGCGGGATGAAACTGCCCGTCCCCAAGGGGGTCGATCCCTTGCGGGCCCGGCCCGACCGGCGCGCCCTGCGCGGCAAGTAGCCGCCTGCCCGTTGCCGCTTGCCGCCGCTGCCTCAACTGCGACCTTCGAGGCTTCGTGGCGGGACGCCCGCGGTCTAGCCGCCCGGAACGGGCGCGCCCACCGCCAATTGAAGGGCCAGCTTACGATCGAACGTGTAGAGCGGGGTGCGCCCGCGCCGCCGCGCCTCGATTCCTAGATAGATGTCTGCGGCAGACAGCTTCGGATGGGCCAGGTAAAGCGGCAGCAACTCGCCCCATAGTTCCCGATCAATCACGAGGGTGCCAAGAGCCAGTACGGTCTCGATGGCGTCCGCGACATCGGCGCGGTCGAGCTTGGCCACTCGTTCAAGCACGAAGACGGTTTCGAGGAGCGCCACATCTGGCACCGCGAACTCTTGTTCGCTGGCCAAGAGCGCGTCGAGTCGCGCGGTTTGAGCAGGCACATCGTTCAGCAGCCAGCGCAACAGGCAGTTGGTGTCGAGGCTAGGCACTGGCTCTCCCGCGCGCCCTGTCTTCGGCCTGAGCCTCCCACCCGCCCGGGCTGGCGGGCACCTTTCCCCAGGTGCCCGCTCGCTCCATCTGCTCGCGCAGCCGCGCGCGCGTAGCGGCGATGTCGTGGGCAGGATCAACCACTATGACATCACCCTCCTGACGAATCGCCACCTTCTGCCCCGGCTCAATTCCTAGCGCCCGGCGCGCGTCCGCAGGCAAAGTGACCTGGCCCTTCGCCGTGACGGTGGAATAACTAGTCGCCATGGTTCGACACTACCATGCATGTCTTACACCATGCCTCAAATCCAACCCGACTGCGGCCGTCTCCTGAGCCACCACACCGTCCGCCTCCAGGACCTCAGCTCCTCTGCAGATAGACGTCGACCTCGGGCGTCGAGTCGCTGGGCGCCTGACCCGGCCCCACGCGAGCCGGGGGTCAACGGAAGCCACGCGAGCGGCATCGTCCAGCTCTTGCGAATCCATGTCCGGGTGCCGGGCCGTGCGGCGACTCGATGGGGCCGGGAGGCGCGGCTAGGATGTCAAGGCTGAACGTTGCCCGCATCGAGGAGGTCTTCCAATGAGCTTGTCCGATCAGACGACGCAAATAGCCGTTGCCCAGTTGGAGCCGGTTTTCGGGGACTTGGACGGCAACGTCGCCTTGACGATTGAAGCCATCGATGAAGCGGCCGGGCACGGTGCCGATATCCTCGTCATGCCGGAGCTGGCGTCCTGCGGGTACATGTTCAATGGTCGGCGCGAAGCGTTCTCGTTGGCCGAGACCGCAGGCCAGGGACCCGCGACAACAGCTTGGAGCCAGGCCGCGTCCAGGACTGGCCTGATTGTGGTTGCGGGTTTCGCCGAGCGATCCGGCGATGTGCTGTACAACTCATCGTTCATGGCCCTGCCGGATGGTCGCTGGAGCGTGTACCGCAAGGTTCACCTGTGGGACGAAGAAGCCCTCTACTTCGAGCCGGGCGACCTCGGGTTCGCGATCGTCAATTCGGTCCACGGCCGCATCGGCATGATGATCTGCTACGACAGTTGGTTCCCCGAGGCCTACAGAGCGTTGGCGGACGCCGGCGCCGACCTCGTGTGTCTGCCGACCAACTGGGTTCCACTGGCCGGTCACGAACCGGGGACGCCCGCCATGGCGACCCTCTTGGTCCGCACGGCCGCCCATGTCAACGGCTTTGTGGTGGCCGCGGCCGATCGAGTCGGCACCGAGCGGGGTCAGGGCTTCATCGGCCAGTCCATCATCGCTTCGGCGGCCGGCCAGGCCCTGGCCGGGCCGGCTGCCGAGACCACTCCGGCGCTGCTCTACGCGAACGTGAACCTTTCCGACGGCCGCCGTTCCCGCGCTTGGGGCCGTTTCAACAACCCCCTACGCGACCGGCGCCCCACGAGCTACCGCTCGTCCGCTCTGGAACGGCCCGTCTGATCCGACCACCATGAGCACTTCGCATTCGACTGGGTCACCCGCCGCAGTGCCCGATCCCGTCGACCTCGCGTCGCGCCTGGTCCGGCTCGACACGGCTGGTCGCGACGAAGACACCGGCCTGCGGATCATAGCCGCGCCCCTTGCCGCGGTCGGTCTGGATGTCCAGCTCCTGCCCTGGCGCGACGGCAGGTCGAACCTCTGCGCCCGCTGGAAAGGCGGCGGCCACATGGTCATGAGCGGTCACATGGACACTGTCCCAGCCCCCGCCGATGGCTGGTCAGCGGATCCTTTCGGTGGAGCGGTTCGGAACGGCCGACTGCTGGGACGAGGTGCGTCCGACATGAAGGGCGGCCTGGCCGCGATGGTGTCAGCGGCCGTCGAGGCCGCCCTGGCCGATTCGCCACCATTCACGCTGGTCGTCACCTCAGCGGAAGAGACCGGCTGCCAAGGCGCGACCGCTCTACGGACGCTCCGAGCGCTTCCGGAGGATCCCATCTTGATCGTGGGCGAGGCCACCGGAAACCGGGTTCTGTTTGGCCACAAGGGTGTGGTCTGGCTGTCTGTCAGGGCTTCCGGCAGAGCCGCCCACGCCTCGCGGCCTGAGCTCGGCACGAACGCGATCCTCGGGCTGGCCCGGGCAGTCGTCGCGCTGGAGGACCTGCGCTCCTCGGCCCATCCGCGCCTCGGCCGGTCCACCGTCTCGGTCGGCACGATCCATGGCGGAGCGCAGACCAATCTGGTGCCCGATCACGCCCATATGGACGTCGATGTCCGCACTGTCACAAACCGCGATGCCGCCGCAGTGATCGCGACCATCGAACAGGTGACCGGTCCCGGCACGGCGACGACGACTCTCGATCTCCCAGCCATCTGGACTGATCCGGCGAGCTCTCTCAGCGCACGCGTGCAAGGAATCGTCCACGACATGACCGGCCAGGCCTCGCGGCCCATGGCGGCGGCCTATTTCACCGACGCGGCCGTGCTGGCCAACCGAGTGGCACCGCGTGTCTATGTTGTTGGCCCCGGAGCCTTGGACTCTCCCCACACCACCAATGAGGACTGCAGCGTCGAGGCAATCAGGACCGCTCAGCGGATCTATCGGGAACTCCTGACGCGCCTGGCGAGTTGATGCGCGCGCCCGAGCGAACGTTCAGCATCGAGATCAACTGCTCGGCCGAGGTCTCGGCGGTGGGAACATCCGCGACCTTCGAACCGTGCACGAACATGGCGATCCGGTCACAAACGCCCACCACATGCTGAATGTTGTGCGAGATGAAGATGCAGGCGATCTGCCGTTCGCGCAATCCTGCGATGAGTTCGAGCACCCGATCCACGGCGACCACGCCCAGCGCGTTGGTCGGCTCGTCAAGGATGACCACGCTGGCGTTGAAATAGATCGCCCGCGAGATAGCGATGCCTTGCCTCTCGCCACCAGAGCAGAACCTGGCGGATTGATCGACATCCACCCGCAATCTGAGTTCGTCGAGCATCGCCTGCGACTCGACACGCATGGCCCTGTCGTCCAACACTCTCAGCGGGCCTATGCGTTTGGTCAGCTCCTTGCCCAAGAACAGGTTCCGGGCCACCGTCAGATCATCCGCCAAAGCCTGTTCTTGATACACGGTTTCGATTCCAAGATCCCGCGCCTGCTTCGGTGAACGAAGGACACGCTCCTGGCCATTGATCTCGATGACGCCGGCGTCTGGCGACTCGAAACCCGACAGGATCTTGATGAGCGTCGATTTGCCCGCTCCGTTGTCGCCGATCAACCCGACGACCTCGCCCGCGCCCACACCCAAGTCCACTCCTTGGAGCGCGCGCACCGAGCCGAACGACTTGACGATTCCCCGCGCGTCGAGCGCCAACGGCCTGGTCATGCCGATCCCCTCCGCGCCCGCGAACTATTCAGCTTATGAAAGGCGAAGGCGGTCGCGATGATGGCAACCGCTGTCAGCACATTGGTCCAGTACTCGATCACTCCCATCATCACCAGCCCGTTCGAGATGACTCGCAGAGTCAGTCCTCCCAGCAGCGGGCCGAGCACGTCTCCGCGCCCGCCGGTCAGGGCGACTCCGCCCACGATCGCGCCCGCCAGCGCCGTCAGCATGACCGAGTCGCCTGACTGCGGAACCGCCTGGTGCGAGTGCGCCACTTGGATCACACCGGCGATCGAGCACAGCGTCCCGGACAGGGCGAAGGCGAACACCCGCACCGAGGCGGTCGGAACTCCCATCATTCGCGCCGCCCTCGGATTCGAGCCCACGGCCTGGAGCCAGCTACCTACGGAAGCCTTGTGTCGGACGAATGCGAGCACACCCACGATCCCGGCAAGCCAGAGCACCTGGGCCGGCACCCCCAGGACACGGCCCGCGATTGCGCTGAACCACGATTCGGCGCCGCCTTTCGGATACACCGACAGGGTTCCGCCGCCCAGCACGACCAGCATCAAGCCCCGGAACGCCCACATCGTGCCCAGGGTGATAACGAACGACGTCACTCCGGTGGCGACAACCAACATGCCGTTGACCACACCCATCGCTGCGCCGCCGACAATCGCCGCGGCGATGCACAGCCAAAGCGGCCATCCGGCCGCGAACAAGGCACCCAACACCACACTGGACACCACATAGATCGACCCGACTGACAAGTCCATCTCGCCGACAAGAAGAACCATCCCCATGGCGATTGTGATCAAGCAGATCTCCGGCCCGAACGTCGCCAGCACGTTCAGCGACGCTGGCGAGATGAGGATGCCGCGAGTGGTGGCCGTGAACAGGATTGTCACCGCGACCAATAGGACGCCAGCGATGGCGGTGTTCGATTGCGGGATCAAGCGACGCAGCCGGCCGGTCGCCGAATCATGATCAACCACAGTGACGCCGCTCATCGCACCTCCCAGGCTCGCTCCAGCAATACTTGCCCCTGCGCCTCGATCTCTTCGCGCCCCGGCAAGGCATGGCCCTTCGGACGCGAGATGGCCAGACCCGCCGCCGCGATGGCAAAGGCCGTCCGTGACACGGCGCCTCCTCCGGCAGCGAGGTAGGCGCCGCCGAAATAGTCGCCTGCGCCCGTCGTGTCACGAGGCGCCACCGTCAGCGCGGGAACTCGGACCACCTCGGGTTCCTCGCGGGTGGCCACGTAAGCACCGGCCGCCCCGTCCTTCAGCACGACCACCGCAGGCCCAAGGTCAAGGAGCCGGCGCACCAGGTCGACCGGTTCGTGGGCGCCGACCAATTCCTCAGCATCACGCCGATTCGGCAGCAGGGTCCGAGTCCAGCCCAGGGCCGCCCGCAATTGCCGGAGATCGCCTGGCGGCACGTGGTTGGCCGGTTTCCAGTTCGGATCGATCAGCAACTGCAGTCGATTCACGCGCACGGCTTCGATCAGCAAATCTGCAGTCGACGCGCTCTCCAGTTCCGGATGCGCGAACGACCAGAGCCAGGAGTACACATAGACCAGCGAATCCGCTGGAATCGCTCGCACCAGCGGTTCAAAGTCCTCCAGCCGGCGGCGCCAGGCCGACGGGTAAGTCGCGATCATGGTCGCGTCGTCACGGGTGTCTCCCGCCACCGCCACGCACACCATATGGTCCCCTTCGTAGCGCCGGACCAAGCCCGTACCGTGCCCGGCCGCCCGCACTTGGCTCAACGTCAGTTCGCCGAACACGTCATCGCCCACCCAATCGAGGTACTCGACGCTGACGCCAAGATGATGAGCCATGAGGCCGGTGTAGGCCCCGGCGCCCGGCCGAATCTCCTGACCGCTGGCAGGCAACAACCGTCCAGGCACCAGTTCCATCCCTGACGCGGGCCACACCAACAAGTCGGGGTGCAGGAACGGATTGAAGATATAGGCCTTGCGCGGCGCGGCCACCGGGTCGATCATGGCGGGTTCCTCATCGCTGGGTCGAGAAGGCCATGCGTCTGTAGGTGTGGCGTCGGCCGCGCAGGGCCACACTCAGAGCCAGGATGTTCTCTGGATCGGGAACCGACTCGCCGAGCCACACGTCCGAGATCGTCAACATGTCGGCCCCGGCCTTCTTGCAGTCGAGGGTGATGGTCCGCACAGTGCCGGTGTCGGCTCCTTCTTGCGAGGAAGCGATCCACATATTGACCAGTCCGCCAGATGTTCGGACTGCCGTGGCCCACGATCCGACTTTCTCGACGGTCAGGCCGGGGAACGTGCCCACCCCGGGCAGTTCGATGATGTCGGCTCCGGCCGCGACAAGCGTCTTCAACTCCGACACGGTGAAGAAGTCCCGACCGGCCTCATACCCGAATAACCCCCATCCGTTCGGGCGCGCGAAGCTGATCAGGGCCTCAGCACCGATTTCTTTTCGAAGCTGCGCCAGCAAGTCGCTCACTGCTTCGAGCGGGGCCAGCCAATCCATCAATTGGACAATATCGGCGCCCTGGTCCACCAGCAGCCGCGCGGTGTCAACCGAGCCGCGCACCGGCGCGAAGGAGGCCTCCATCTGGTCGGGGAAAGAGTCCGGTGTGCCATACATGGCCGCCGCCACCGGCCGTCCGATCAAACGTCGCACCTGCCCGAGCGTCCAACCCCGACCGAGGTCGATCTGAACCTTCGCCAGGAGGGCATCGGCCGAGGCATCATCGGCGAGATTGGGCAGACCTGGGAAGTACGGATCGTACGGGTCGTACAGGCCCAGCGCGATGATGTCGGCGCCGAACGCGGCGCATAACTCCATGTTCGACACACCGTCGCAGACATTCGCGCCCCGAACCCGTGCCACCGCCACGACCGTGCGGCCTTCAGACATCCGGATCGCTCGAGCGAGTTCCTCCCGGCTGTAGCCGAGGATGGCGCGTGGCGAAGAGGTCAGCAGACGGGGAGATTGCGCGGCGAACCGCCCACGGGGAGGCGCGGTCATCGCTCCGCCCTCCCCCGCGCGGCGCGACGCCCGCCGGGCGCGCCACGGCTCAAGACCATCGCGGCGACCGCCTCGCCCGTTCGACCTATATCGATCCCGTTGGCCTCCTCGACCTGCGCGACCAGTCCCGCGTCCAGCGCGCCCAGACCGGCCATCGTCCCGCTGATGGCTCCAGCGATCGCCGCGACTGTGTCGGTGTCTCCGCCCAGGTTGACGGACCGGCGGATCAGCTCCATCGGATCGTCTCCGAACAATGCCACCAGGCCGATCGCCATCGGCACGGCCTCCGTGATGGGCAGCCCGGAGCCGATTACCGAGGCCAGGTCGGCCAATCGGTCCGTCGGCGGCGCGTCCTGGTCCACTATGCGCAACGCCAACTCGATCCGCGCCTCCACGCTGGGTCCGGGGACCTCGACGGCCCGCCTCAACCCGACCTGGTCGCCCGAACGGGCGCCCGCCAAAGCTGCCTCGAGGACGTCGGCCCGAGCGGCCCCGGCGGAGGCAGCGGCCACCGCCGCCGCGACCGCGCCCGCCCCGGCGAAGGCGATATTGGTGTTGTGGGTCGGCACGCAAATCACACAGGCCAGGTCGACGGCCAGGCCAGGCTCGCCGGGGTGGGTCCAACCCGCCGGTGCCACCTTCATCGCCGCTCCATTCGAGATTCGCAAGTCATTCGCCATTGGATCGGGGGCTCCGGCCAGTTCTGGCCGCTGTCCTTGGCGCAATGCCAGAATCGCCTTCCGCGAAGACGGCCCGGCGAAGCGGTCGAAGACCTCCGGATCATCCGCCCATTCGAGCAGCAGAGCGGCCGTTCGGTCAGCTGTGATGGCGCCGTTGTTCGCGGCCAACTCGTCCAGCAACGCGATCGTCAGCAAGCCGTCGTCGGTCAATTGGCCAGCGGCCCGTCCCACCGCGAACGTGTCTTCGCCAGGCGCCAGGAATCCAGTGACATAGCCGAAGCGCTCGCAGATTTGGCCGGCCGTCAGCATTTCGGTGGCTGAACCCATGGCGTCACCGATCAAGCTGGCTGCCAAACCGCCTGACACTCGATCCGCTAATCCCGTCATTCTGCTCCTTGTCGATGGATCGGTCTTCTGGATTCGGGCCGCCGCCGGGCGCCGCGGGGCGCCGCCGGGCGCGGTCAGCGGAGTTCCTCCGGGACCGTCTCTTCGACGTTGTCGGTGGTGACCACCACCAACGGGACGGGTTTGATTGACGGCTGGGCGCCTTCACGAACCATCGCGACGACTGCCTGCACCGCGAAATACGAGGATTCGGTCAATTCGAGGTTGACGCCGGCCGGCATGAATCCCTCCATCAGGCCGTTCGTCGACGCCGGTGAGACCACTTGCCCGAACAGCGGCGGATCGCCCGGTTGGAGGCCGCCCTGGGACATGGCCGTGTTGGCCGCTCCAATGGCTATCGCGCCTGAGGTCGCCAGGGCGGCGGTGTCCGGGTGCGACGTCAGATACGACAAGATAGTCGAGGCCGCCGAGGTCGGATCGGAGCCCACGTCGATGACCTCGACGGTCACGTCGACGCCGAGGTCCGCCGCGACTGATTCGTAGCGAGCCACCGCATCGGTGATGTACGTGCCGTCAGGGGCTTCGGCCGGCCAGACGATCACCCCTCCTTCGGGGACCGCCTCCAAGGAGACCTCGGCCAGCTTGCCGCCCACATCAGCCCAGTCGGTCGGAGCCTGCCCAATCTTAGCCAGGTAGTCGGCCTCCAGATCCGGCACTCCGAGCAGGGCGTAGACGGCCACGCCCTTGTCTACCGCC
The DNA here is from genome assembly GCA_031265345.1 of Bifidobacteriaceae bacterium. The sequence goes on along the minus strand of JAISCU010000228.1, from coordinate 5,775 downwards.
GCTTTGATGGCGTCGTTGGCGGCGGTCGGATCGAAGAAGGGCGCGATGATGGCATTGGCCCCGCGCGCCACTTCCTCTTCGATCATCCGCGCTTGGGCCGCGTAGTCGCCTTCGGCGTACCGGTCGACGAACTCCGCGCCGTTGCGTTGCGCCTCTTCACGCATGCGCGCCGCCCGGTAACTCCAGATCACGTCGGTCGAGGACGACTCGCCGATGAACGCGATCCTGACCGTCTGACTGGCGGCGTCATCCGTCGCCGTCCCCGACACGTCGGGGCCCTCGTCCTCGGCGCAGCCCGCCGCGATCGCCCCAGCCAAAACAGCGGCCGCCGCTAAGCCCGCGACCCGTCCAATGTGGTAACCACGATGCATTGCCATTCCTCCTTCTGGTTGCGAGCGCGCCTGCGCGCCCGGCTCGGTTGTTCTATGGGAAGGTCGAACGCAGCGACAGCGCCATCGAATAGTTCTCGGCGCAAATCCAGTAGGTCGCGAATTCGATCGGAAGATTGCTGGCGCTGTACGCTGTCCGCCTGCGGACCAGCACCGGGATCCCGGCCGGCCTGCCAAGCACCTCGGCCCGTGCCGGAGAGAGCAGGTCGGCGGTGATGGACTCGTCCGCCCAGTCCGGAGGGGCACCCACCTCTGACAAGTACTGGTACAGCGAGGACGCATGAGCCAGTTGCTCCGGGCGGATCGGCACCCGTGGCGACAGATAGTGCTCGAACAGCACCGCCGGGACGCCGTCCACCAAGAAGACCCGGTCCAGGCGCAGGGCTTTGGCCCCGGCTGGCAATGCCAGTGCCTCCTGCACCGCGGGCTCGGCTTCCACGCGAGTCGGATCCCCCAATACCTTGGCCACCACCTCGTGGCCCCGCTCGCGCAATTCGGCTCCCAGGCCGATCATTCTGGTCACCGCCGCGATCTCCCGGCTCACCACGATCGAGCCGAGGCCCTGATGACGACGGATGAAGCCGGCGCGTTCCAGTTCCTGCAAAGCCCGCCGCACCGGCGTCTGCGAAATCGAGTACTCACGCTGCAGTTCGGCTTCGGATGGTAGCCACTGACCGACGCCGAACTCGCCCGACCTGATGCGCTCCAAGAGTTCCGCTCTGAGGGCGGCGTACAACGGCGGTCCAAGCGACCGAGGCGGCCTGTCCGGCATGGTCCCTCCTTCGACAACCAGGCACTAGAGATACTTAGTATACTAAGTGCCCGCACCCACTCGCGTCAACCTTGTCCGGAGTCACTGATTCCACTTCAAGGCAAGAGGAAAGCCCTTTCGGTGGACGATGCCGCGCGGTCGTCCCCGCGTTCACGGCTGTTACCGCCCCGACGGCTCTCCGACCAGAGATCTGCCGGGTTCATTTCTGGCTGGGACCCCGCGACTGCCGGACGCCTGACCTGGCCAGGAGCGGACACGGCGGGGCAGGGGCGAAGACGACCCAGCGGCATCGTGCGAAGTCAAGAAACCGTGCGGCGGAAACCGACCCGTAACAAAGGCTTCATGGGCGGGTCACCCGGCCGTTCTAGGGTTGCGGTGTTTCGCGACCACCAACCCTTTAGGAGTGCCTACACCCATGTTCAACAGCGCTGAGGAAGCCCTGGCCTTCGTTCGCTCGGAAGGCGTGGAGTTCGTCGACGTCCGGTTCTGCGACTTGCCGGGCATCATGCAACACTTCACGATCCCGGCTTCGGCCTTCACGGAGGACGCCTTCGCGGACGGCCTGATGTTTGACGGATCCTCGATCCGCGGCTTTCAGGCGATCCACGAATCCGACATGAAGCTGATGCCGGACGTGAAGACCGCGTTCGTGGACCCCTTCCGGACCCGCAAGACCCTGGTGGTCAACTTCTCGATCGTGGACCCGTTCACCGGCGAGCAGTACTCACGCGACCCCCGCAACGTGGCCGCCAAAGCGGAGGCGTACCTGGCCTCCACCGGCATCGCAGACACCGCCTTCTTCGCCCCCGAGGCCGAGTTCTACATCTTCGACTCGGTCCGCTACGAGACCAACGAGCACGAATCCTTCTACGCCATCGACTCGAATGAGGCCTGGTGGAACACGGGCCGCGACGAGGACGGTGCCAACCTCGCCTACAAGACCCGGATCAAGGGCGGGTACTTCCCGGTCTCTCCGTCCGACCAGATGGCGGACTTGCGCGACGAGATGGTCCATCTGCTGTCCGCCTCCGGCCTGACCATGGAGCGGGCGCACCACGAGGTCGGCACCGCCGGGCAGCAGGAGATCAACTACCAGTTCTCCACCCTGTTGCACGCCGGCGACGACTTGATGAAGTTCAAGTACATCATCCGCAACGCCGCCTGGCAGGCCGGCAAGACCGTCACCTTCATGCCCAAGCCGATCTTCGGCGACAACGGCTCCGGCATGCATTGCCATCAGTCGCTGTGGGCCTCCGGCGAGCCCCTGTTCTTCGACGAGCGCGGTTACGGCGGCCTGTCCGATCTGGCACGCTGGTACATTGGCGGGCTGTTGGCGCACGCTCCGGCGGTGCTGGCGTTCACCAACCCGACCGTCAACTCCTACCACCGGTTGGTGCCCGGCTTCGAGGCCCCGGTCAACCTGGTCTACTCGCAGCGCAACCGCTCCGCCTGCATCCGCATCCCGGTGACGGGCTCTTCCCCCAAGGCCAAGCGGATCGAGTTCCGCGTGCCGGATCCCTCCTCCAACCCGTACCTGGCGTTCTCCGCCCAGTTGATGGCCGGCTTGGACGGGATCAAGAACCGCATCGAGCCGCCCGAGCCGGTCGACAAGGACCTCTACGAGTTGCCGCCCGCCGAGCACGCCCAGATCCAGCAGGTCCCCGCCTCGCTGCCGGAGGTCCTCGACGCGCTCGAGGCCGACCAGGACTTCCTCACCGAGGGCGACGTCTTCACCTCCGACCTCCTGACCACCTGGATCGACTACAAGCGCACCCGCGAGGTCGATCCGCTGCGCCTGCGCCCGCATCCGCACGAGTTCGAGCTGTACTACGACATCTAGTCTTGCCGGGGGCCGGTCGGCCGGCCGTCGGGGCTCATGGGGTTATTAGCCTCGGCGGCCGGCTTTGTTCTGCCCTTGGCCGTGTTGGACGATGCCGTGGGTTGGGTTTGAGGGGCCACCGTCATCTCGGCTAGAACCATAGTTGGGAACGGTCCCCGACTATGGCTCGCTGGAAGCACTCGGGCGCCTTCCACGTCTCGGAGGTGCTAGCATTTGGGCGCACCTCGACAAGTAGTGGAAGGCCCCCCATGCCGCACCGCGTCCGTCCGAACCGTTGGCCTGCTCTTGCCGTTGTTGTTGCGACTAGCCTCAGTCTTTGGGGCCTAGCTGTTGCACAAGCTAGACCGGCTGAAGGTGCCGGTCAAGTAGCTGATTTCGCCGGAGCGGGGTTGGCGGTGGTCGAGACGAGCGAGACGCTCAATTGTTACGTTGAGATTGAAGGCGACAGGTACCCCGAGTTCTTTGGGGGGACCGCGTGCGGCACCTTCCTCGTGTACGACGGCAGGGTCTACGGACCAAGCCGAATCCCTGCCGGTGCGGCCCTTAATCAGACAGCTTTCGCGCCAGCTCAATGCCGGGGCGCGGAGCCTTCGGTGCCGGAAGGGAAGAGTTACAACCGGCGGTGTGTGTGGGCTGCCGGGACGCACATCTTGCTGGAACAAGTCGACGTTTGGACGCCGGGCGGCACCAGCATCGACACCTCGATTGACCTCTTTTGGACAGGCACGGGGTTTCCGCCGGCCGGCCCCGTCATGGTGTACCGCGCGGGCGACTGCTACGTGGCAGACGACGATTATGGGACCGGCTCGGTCAACCTCACGAACCGGACCGCTTCCTGCATCTCTGAACAGACTGGCCGCGTGCAGCAGTGGCAGGACACCACCGCCTCGCCGAGGGCGACCATGGCCGAAATGTATTACAACAGTCTCTGGTGGCAGATCCGCTTGGGCCTGCCGTTCGCCAGTCAGTTCACGACCGACCGCCACGACAACGCCGCCGGTCTGAGCTGGGAGGTGGACTCAAGCACACTTCAGGTTTTCGACCCTGTAACCCTCACCAGTTCAATGATCTTCACGCCTGAGGAGTTCGGCCTCGATACTGACGGCGACGGATTGCCCGATTCGTGGGAGGTCAGTTGCTACGATGCGGACTTCGACGGCGACTGCGAGGACGGCACCGGCGACGTGATGCTGGCCGATATGGGCGCGGACCCAGGCACCCGCGACTTGTTCTTAGAAGTCGATTGGATGGAGCGACCCGGAGAGTTTGCCGATCATATCTGGACCTCGCATATCAGCCTGAGGCCAACGGCTCAAGCACTGCGCATGGTCCAAGAGGCCTTCTGGAACTACCAGGGCGGTCCCGACGAGGAGTGCGCGTCCCTCCCCGGCGGGTGCAGGATCAACCTCCACATTGACGCCGGCCCCTCGTCCGTCATGGACTTCCCGACCGGTCGCACATGGGACGGTTTATCACATGGCGGCTCGGTCGCATACTCCACGCAAGAGGTTGTACCTGTGGCCAATGGCCAGGACGATTGGACGGGCTTTCAGAGCGCGTATCTCCAAGGCGGCGGCGCTTCATTCGATCCCGCACGCCGTATGGTGTTCCGCTATGCCGTCGCCGCGGCCGTCCCGCGAGCGGGTAGCGGCGGCATCGCCTGGGCGCAGGGGTCGGCCGAAAGGGACTCTGACGAGCCCGCCTTCGACCTGGGTGGCCAGCACTTCGTCCTGGGGAACAACGTCTCCGACGATGGGGTGGTCGCGCGTACACTCATGCACGAGTTGGGCCATACGCTGGGCCTGGGACACGGCGGTGGCGACCACGTTAACCGGAAGCCCAACTACTTGAGCATAATGAGCTATGCCTTCCAGCTCGATGGGCTGTTCCCGGACGGCGGGGCTGACTTCTCCCATACCGAGTTGGCCACCCTCCACGAGAGTGCCTTCTTCGAGTCGGCCGGGATCGGGGGGAATGCGGCGACAGGCGGACTCGGAACGGTCTATCATTGCCCGAATGGGAGGGTAATCGGAGTACAAAATGGATTGGGGCCTGTCTTCGAACCCCTTGCGATCGACTGGAACTGCGACGGCACGTTTTCCTCCACCCCCGTTTCGGTGAACCTGAACGGCGATCTTGACGCTAACCAGGGCGACATATTCGGCGACCTCGAGGGATTTGATGACTGGGAGCACCTGGTCTTCCGAGGCGGCACCATCGGAGCCCTCGGGCTGGCGGCCCAAGAGCCATCGACCCTCGTTCCCCACTATGACGAGTTGACCCTGGAGGAGGCGTTGGAGATGAATCTGGCGGGGCATCCGGGCCAGGGCCACGTGGAGGGGGTGGTGCCGTTCTCGGTCATAGCGGGCGAGGGCGGCCAGGAGTTGTTCGTCCGGGTGGTCAACCGGTCGTGGTCGCCTGGTTCGTGGGTGTTGGCGGCGTCGGGCGAGTTGCTGGAGGCCCCTGTGGAGCTGGACGTGTCGATTGAGGGGTCGACGGCTCACGAGTTCGCGACCCAGGTGGTCGGTCTGCCGTTGGTGGCCGATCCGCGGCCCGGCGAGTACCGGGTCGAGTTGGAGCTGCGCGGGGTGTTCGACTCGAGCACGACGGTTGACGTGCCTGTGATCGCGTGGAGCGAGGAGGAGCGCGCGAACTTGTTGGAGGCGGCCCGGTCCGGCGAGTTGGGGGTCGACCAGGTGGTGGCGGACCAGGTGATCAGGGTCCTCGCCCCCCAGGGCACCCCCGACCCAGGCGCTCCAGGCGGGCAGGGCACC
>JAISCU010000218.1 GCA_031265345.1 Bifidobacteriaceae bacterium | reverse complement strand
GGAGACCTGCGGGAGCGGCATCGTCCAAGGCTCCAAAGGAACACGGGTTAGCGTCTGACGCCAACCCGTGTTCCCGAGCGACCCGAGCCGGATCGACCGCACCGCGAAAACTGTCTGCTCGGAGCAGACCAATGCCGAACGCGGCGCTGCCAGACTCGACGCGACGGCCAGTCGAAGGGCCACCACCAGGCGGAGAGGAACGGATCATGGCGCGGGCGCCGCAGAGCCACCAAGGCCACCAACGCCACCAGAACAGCCGCCGAAACGAGCCCCCCGCGGTAGATGTGGGGCTGACGGCCGCGAAGGCGGTGACTTTCGCGGCCTCGATCGCCGTCGCGGCGGCGCCGGTCCAACTCGGTTTCCAAGTCTCGGTGGGCGGCTGGGGGGCGGACTTCCTGACTATCTTCATCTCCATGATCGCGGGGCTGGCGCTGTATTTCTCGGTCGGCTGCGCGGTCTTGCGTGCCACGGTCCCGGACTACTTGACGCGGCTGCGACTGGGCCAGCGCGGCCACGCCGGCGAGACAATCATCATCGCGGCGACCTGCAACGTGGGAGTGCACCTGGCGGCGCTGGCCATCTACGGCACCAGCCCGCTGTGGGTGGCGCTGATCGCCACCAGCGCGCTGTTCTTCACCTACCCGGTCTATTTCCTGGTCAACACGCTGTGGGGGCTCCAGCCGGAAGTGCGGGCGGTGTTCACGGGCAGGCTCCGCCTCTCCACCCCCTACTTCGCGAACGTCCGCCGGAAGGTGCGTTCCAAAGCCGAGTACCTGCCCATCACCATCAACCTGGCCGTGTACACGGAATCGAACGAGGTCATCTTCCAGACCATCCGGGGGTGCCAAAGGGCGGTGGCGGAGTACCGGCGCACTACCGGCCAAAGAGCCAATCTGGTTGTCTCCGACGACGGACTGGCCAAGTTCCTCGGTGGCCGGGTCACCCCCACGGGCCTGGAGCACGCCATCGGCCCGGCGGCGGAGCGGATCGCCTTCTACCGACGCCACCAGGTGGCGTTCGTGGCCCGCCCGGTCCAGGGCCGGCGCGGCAAGTTCAAGAAGGCCGGCAACCTCAACTACACCTCGGCGGTGGCTTGGCGGCTGGCGCACGGCGGCCGGGCCGACGTCCTGTTCGGCCAGGGCGGCCTGTTCGCGGGAGGCCACGCCGAGGGCCAGATCGTGATCCACGACCTGATCTGCCTGCTGGACAAGGACTCCGGCCTGGCGCCGGGCGTGTTGGCCGCGACCTCGCCGGAGTTCGCCGCCGATCCGACCCTCGGCTTCACCCAACACGTCACGCGGGCGTCAAACCCCGAGGAGAACTATTTCGCCTGGCTCCAGGCCCGCTTCACCGACATGGTCTACCGCGTCGCCTTGCCAACCAAAGCCCTGCAAGGACTGCAGGTCCATCTGATGGGCCACAGCGCCTTCCTGCGCCGGTCCTTCCTCGAGGCGACCGGCGACTGGGCGGAGGACCGGGTCTCCGAGGATTACGCGAAGGCCCTCGACGCCTACGCCCACGGCTGGCACGGCAAGTACATCGCGTTCGAGGGTTTGGCCTTCACCGAGCAGGTCTGCGCCGCCTTCGCGGAGGAGGCGGACAAACAGCAGCGCTACTGCTACGGCATGTCGGAGGTCACGCTCGGCCGCCGCCGCCTGCCCGGCGCCATGAGGGCGGACTTGTGGGTGCATTACTGCTCGTACCTCAACCTGGCGGCGGCCCTGCCGATGATCGTCACGCTGCTGGCTGCCCACCAGATCTACTATCTGTTCGCCGGGATGCTGGTGAACTCCATCATCTTCTTCGGGCCGCCGATCTTGCAGGCCTTCCTGCTCGGCCGGGCGGTCGGCTTCGAGGGGACTGGCCCGACCCGCCTTGCCCAGGTGGCGCGCTACTTCGCGCTCAACGGCCTGGCCTTCGTCGGCTACTCCTATTCCATGCTGACGGGCTTCGTGGCCTACGTCGCCGATTCGGCCCGCGGCACCTACGAGCCCTTCAAGGCCACCAGCGTCGACCGGATAGATCATTCCCTCGCCGCTGGGCTGGCGCTGACCTGGGCGTATGCCCGCAAGCACGTTCCGGCGGTCTTGGCCTACGCCTTCGTGGCGGTCGGCTGCGTGGGCGTCTTGCTGGACCAGCCGCCGCACATAGTCCGCCCGCTGGTGGTCTTCTTCGTGGTGGCCCACGTCGCGGCGCCGCTGGTCCTGACGCCGCAGTTGTTCGCGGGCCGGGATCGGGCCGGTTCGAACGGTCGGAGCTCATCGGCGAGTGCCACCACGCCGACGATGCCGTCCTTCCCGGTCCCAGCGCCACGCCTGGTCAGGGCGGGCTCGTCTCGCCGCCGCGGTTGGCCGGACAGGGCGACTGGCCATGGCGGACCGGGGACCAGTCCTCGTCCAGCAACCGAGGAACCGTCCCCGGTTTGGGGCGCTCAGAGCATAATCCGTCCCGACCCCTCCCCGTCCGGGCGCCGTCCGGAGTAAAGTTGCGACAACCAGACAACTTCTGACGCGAACAACCCCCGACCCCCTGCGCCTTAGGAGAGAACAAATGGATGACGCGCGGGCCTTCCTGGGTTCGTACCACCAGGCCCTCGGTGACGTCGCGGCTGGCGACTGGCCGGATCAGGTCGCTGCCGCCTACGAACCGATCAGTTGCCTCAAGCACACCCCCACCAAGCAGGTCTACCTGGTGGCCGACCGTCGCACCGGCGGCCAGGCGGTCCTCAGGGTCTCCGAGGTGTACGATGCCGCCCGCCCAGATCCCGAGCAAGACATACTTTGGCGTCTGGACAGGCCCGGCATCCCCAAGAGTTACGGCGGCATGGTCAAAGACGGGCGCATCTACCTGGCTCGCGATTAATTCGACGGCGAGCCCCTGGACCAGGTGATAGCCCGCTGCGTGATGCAACCGGCCCAGATCTACGAGCTCTGCCGCGAACTGTGCCAACTGCTGGCCTACATCCACTCACAGACGCCGCCGGTGATCCACCGGGACATCAAGCCGCAGAACATCATCATGCGCCGGGACGGCTCGCTGGGGCTGACCGATTTCGGGATCGCCCGCATCTTCAAGGAGGGCTCCGATTCGGACACGCAGAACGTGGGCACCTTCCCTTACGCCCCGCCGGAGCAGTACGGCTACGCCCAGTCGTCCGCGCAGACCGACATCTACGCCCTCGGCATCTTGTTGATCTACCTGGCCACAGGCAGCCCCGACCGCCAGAACCTGGCCGAGAGGATCAAGGACCCGCAGTTCCGTGCCCTGATCGAACGCTGCATCGCATTCGACCCGAAAGACCGCTTCCAAAGCGTCGAGCAAGTCGTCAAGCGGATCGACTCGATGGGCACGCGCCCCCGGCGCCTGACCATGATGATCGCGGCCGGGGCGGTGGCGGCGGCCCTGGTGGGCGTCGGCATCTGGGGTCTGGTCGCCCTGTTGACGCCGGACGGGAGCGACGGCCGGGCGGGGAAGCAGATCGAGGAACCGGTCGAGGAGCCGGTCGAATCCCAGGCCGACCCGACCGGGGCCGAAGCGACGGATGGGGCCGACCCGACGGCATCGTCCACGTCTGAAGACTTGGGCGGCGGACTGTTCGACTCCAGCCAGACCGGCAACCTGCCCGGCAACCTGGTCAACGGGGGCCTCGCGGTCGAGGGCGCCGGCGCGATCTACGTGGCGACCGATGACGCCATCTACGAATTGGGGCTCGACGGCACGCCGCGCGGCCGAATTCTGGACGCCACTAAACCGATGTCCTTGAATTACTGGCAGGACAAACTCTATTACGCCTCCGCCAAGGACGGCCTGGTCAGTTACGACCCCCGCACGCGCCAGTCCAATCCCCTTGTCGAATTGCCTGTGACCAGCTTATTCATCGACCGAGGCAAGCTCTATTTCGAGCTGTCGGTGGACGGGCGGACCGAGTTGTACACCATTGGCGCGGACGGCTCGGGCATTCGCCGCTTGGAGCAGAAGGGCGAGGTCTTCCCGGCTCTGGTGTATGTCGGCTACTACTTCTTCTCCGATCGAGAGGACGATGACAAGCTTTATCGAACCGATTTGGCGAGCGGCGAGACCAAATCGGTCTACGACCTGTCAGTGTTCTGGTTCACCGTCTCGGGGGACAGGCTCTATTTCTCCGACATGCCGGAGGAAGGCAGCAGCGTATTGATGACGGCAGGCCTAGACGGGTCTGATCCGGAGCGCGTCACTCGGGGCGCCGCGTCGTTCGTGGTCGCGGCGCCCGGCGGCCTCTATTACGCCAACACCATGGACGAGGTGGTCGTGTTGCCTTTGGAGGGCGGCGCCGAGAAAGTCCTGACGGATCACGAGTCTTTCGGTATCTTCCTGGCTGGCGATTGGGTGTTCTACACGAACGAGGAAGACGACTCCAACCTCTGGATGGTCCGCGCCGACGGCACCGACGACCACGCTTTCGAGCCCCCGTCCTGAATCAGTGGAAATTGTCTGCTCCGAGCAGACCCATGCCCGCGCCCGCCTCAATAGTGTTACTTCGCAAGAGGCCGAAATGGCCAGGTTCGTCAACCAAAGGAGAGGGCGATGTTCTGTAACAGATGCGGTTCCGAATTGAGGGCTGGCGCGACGTTCTGCAACTCGTGCGGCACGAGGGTGGACCGGGCGCCCTCGGCCGGGAGCGGAGCGGTTTCCAATGGGGCCGGTGCGGCTTCGGGTGGCAACGGCGCGCCGACGCAGGCGATCACGCCGACGATGTCGTCCGGTCGTCCTGGGGCCGAACCCCGGCCCCAACCGTCGCCTCCCCCGCCGCCGCCGGGGACGGCTCCCGCTGCCTACGCCGCCGCAGAACAGGGGACAGACCCCCGTTCTGGCAGTGTTCCGCTGCCCCATGGCGGCCCCGCGCCGTATGGCGCGCCCGCTGGCTATGCTCCACCAGAACAGGTGCCTGTCCCCCGTTCCGGCGCCGTTCCGGTGCCTTACGGCGCGCCCGGCGGGTACGCTCCGGTGCTGGTCGCGCCGGGCGGACAGCCGCCCGTGCCGCAAGCCGAGCCTTTGCCGGAGAACCCAGTTCGCGCCATCGTGCTGGCCGGTGCGGCCGTCGCAGCCATGCTGCTCACGTCCGTCACTGGCTGGGGGAAGCACCTCGCCTACCTGAACGTGCTCGAAGCCGTGGCGCTGGCCTGCGCCGCCTACCTGATCCTGAAGCCGGGCCGGTCTTACAAAATCATGGCGATACTGGTGGGTTTGGCGGCGCCCCTCGCCTACTGCTTGAACCAAGCGGCCTATTTTGTGGCAGTGGATGCGACCGGGGTGTTCCTCGCCGGGACCTCGACCGCCACCGTTGCCCTTTCCTTCGGCGCCAACCTCTTGAGCTTCGTCTTCCAAGTGGTGGTCGCCGCAGCAGCGGTTGGCGCTGCGGCGGTGGCTACCGTCCTGTTCCGGGCCGATCCGCGCAAGCGGACCACCATGGCGGCGTTGTTCGCCGGAGGCGGCTACGCCCTGGCAGGTCTGGTCGTGACATTGATCGGAGTTGCCTCGGCGGACAGGATGTACCCAGGCATATACATCGCAACGGGCGTGTCCGGAGTCATCATTTGCGCCGCCGCGCTGGGTGTGGCCGTCAAGTTTGTCGGCGCCGTGTGCTCGTTCAAGTCCCGCCTGATCACCGCCACGACCGGGCCAAAGGTATGGTTCGCCCTTTGCCTGGCCTTCTCGATCATCATGTTGATCGTCAACGGAATCCTTGGGGCCGTGGTCGAGAGCAACCTCCCCAGATCCAGCTCCGTAGACTTCTTCGCCGCCCTGCTGGCCATCGTTGGCATAATTGGATATCTCCAGCTACTCCGCTCGCGGCGGCTCGGCTACGCGCTGATCCTGCTGGCGGCGGGCATCGCAATAGTCGCCCAATTCAGTGCCGGCCTGAACAATCTGATTTGGGCCCTTCCCAATGCGAACAGTATTGCGATGGGAAGCGTCATCGGGGGATTGGCCACGCCGCTGGCTGGTGCCATCAATCCTGTTATCACCGGGTTGGTGCTTATGCGAGCCTGGAAGACGGCGCCGGTAGAGCCACCCGTCGCAAGGCGTCCCGTGCCGGTGATCCTCAAGATCGGCTCAATCACGCTGCTGACTTTGGCGACCGGTTGGTTCCTATTGGGCTCCGCGTTGTTCTACGGCATTGGGTTCAATGAAGAAGAGACGGCTCTCGCCTTCATCATCGGCTTCCTTTTTGGCACGGTGTTGGGCGGCGCCTTAGCGGTGCTGGCGTTGTTCGCC
>JAISCU010000152.1 GCA_031265345.1 Bifidobacteriaceae bacterium | reverse complement strand
CGGCCGGGTCCGGGCACTGCAGGAGGAGTTCATCGCCGACAACCAGAAAGCCCTCGACCAGTTCATGGCCGCCGTCGAAGAACTCGACCTCTGACCTTGGCGACGAAACCTCGCCTCACGCCGGGGGACGCACGTCAGTCCGGCGCAGTGCCGACCCGAGACGGCGACGGGAGCGACGGCCGGACCAGGCCAAGCGGCATCGTGCACCGATGACCTACCGACGGCGGTGTCGGGTCAAAGTAGACTGGCCTGGCGAATTGCGCGTTTCGAGAGGGGGAACGTTGACGGGCCTCACCCGCGTGGAAGTCGACTTCGGCGTCTTCCTCCTGCACCGGATCGCGGAACGTTGGCACAAGCCGGTGCCCGAAACGTATTCGGCTCTGCACGAATCCGGAATCCTGGACGACTACATATTCCCTTGTTATGACACCTTGCACACCCTCGGAACGGACTACCTGGTGGATGACATCACAGACATGGCCAAGGAACGGGGCGTCGCCATATGAGGCTCTACCACGGATCATCCGTTGCCGTAGCGACCCCGGATGCCACCCACTCTCATCGCAAGCTCGACTTCGGTCCCGGCTTTTACCTGACTTCGTTTGAGGCGCAGGCGAGACGCTGGGCATTGCGCAAAGCTCTGCGCGTATCGGGACGGGCGGTGGTCAGCGCCTACGAGTTCCGGGCGCACCTCGACGGCTACTCCGTGCTGCGCATGGACGGCGCCGACAGCGATTGGTTCAGTTCGTTTGCGCCTGCCGGCGCGGGGAGCCAGTCCACGAGGCGTACGACGCAATTTTCGGCCCGGTGGCCAATGACAAGATCTACGTGGCCGTGGACATGTTCGCGAAGGGACTCTGGGACATGGCCCGGACCCTGGACGCCCTCAGATTCTACGAAGCCAACGATCAGGTGTGCCTCAGTAGCCAGCAGTTGATCGGTGAGCAGCTAACCTACTTGAAATCCTACGAGGTGGAATTGTGACAGATGCGCTCGACACCAAAGCGCTCGAAGCAGCCTATCGCGACCGGCTGGAGGCCGACATCATCACATGCGTCGCGGCCCTCACTGGGCTCGGCCAACGCGAGGCCATGGATGCCTACTACCACAGCCGTCTGGCTCGCGAAATCGACAACGACGATTATGGCATCCGGTACCTCGGCCCGGAAGTGCTGGCGGCGGACCTGCTAGCCAACGAGGCTGACCTGTTCGCAAGCCGCCCCGTGTCGCGTCTGGACGGGATGCTGCGGTATGCGGAGCCTGCGAAGTCGCTTGCGGAGATGAACCAAGGCATCGCCGAGGGCGCGGCGCAGACCATGCGATGATCGGGCTGGACACAGACCAGGCCGGGGGCGCCGACGGCGGGCGCGATCGGGGCCCAAGGCTGCGCCGGGCCAACGCGCCCGGCCCGGCCGAGCGGCATCGTGCAACTGGTGCCTTTACTCCTCCACCGCGGCCTTCAGCGCCCAGGCGAGCAGAGCAGAGACGTCCTCGATGCCGGTTAACTCCGAAGCGGCCCGGACCAACGCGCGGTCCAGCGTGACCGTGACCTCGATGGCACCCGGCTCCTTCGCGGGCTCCTGAGCGGCCGGAGGGAAGGGCTGCGGGCGCCGGTACTCCCAGGCGATGCCCTCCTGGCCGCACCAATCCTTGGCGAACTCGACCACCGCCTCGTGCTTGTACGCGAACCAGTCCTCCAACAGTCCCGCCGAGTAGGCGACGTCCTTGAAGCGGCGGAACGCCCCGCTGCCCTGGATGGCGCGGGCCAGGGCATCGGCGGCGCGGCCATCGTCAAGCCCGTCGATGAAATCGCACATCATGCCGTATCCGCCCAGTTCGCGCTGGCTCGGCATGGCGATCAACCTGTCCCACCGGTCGAAGTCCTCGCGGCTGATGTCGCTTGCCCAGTGCGCCGACGCGGCTTCGACCTCCTCCCAGGTGGCGCCGTCCTCGATCATGCCCACGCCGTCGAGCTCCAGCCAGATCAGCTCGCCGGTCTCGGGGTCGACGAATCCGACGGAATCGTCGAAGCCCATGTCGAGCTGTTCCGCGAGTTGATCAATGTCAACCGGTTTCATCGGGAATCCTCTCGATCCGCGAGGGCGGCGGCTGGCGGTTCGCCTGCCCCCTTTGTTGGTCCAGGCACCAATTCAACCCCAACCGGCCCGCGGTTTCCAGGCGTGGTCCCACGGCCGTGCCGCTCGGCCGGCTCTCCCTCCGCTCGGGCCACGGGCCGGGCCGACGGGTCATGGAGCCGCACAGGGGGAAGGCTTGGAAATTGACGATGCCGCGTGGTCGCCTGGGCGCGTGGCGGCAGCAGCCGCTACAGCTGCTGCGGACGGATGATGGCCTTCATGGCCTCGGGATTCGTGGCGGTGTTGTTCAGCGCCCGGTCGGTCTGCGACAAGGTGAAGTGGTGTGTCACGAGGTCAGCCACATTGACGCGGCCATCGCCGACCAGCGCGATGCCTTTGGGCCAGGTCGCGTTGTAACGGTTGACCAGGGCGATGGTCAGTTCGTTCCAGTTCAGCGAGGCCAGCGGCAAACCAACGGTGGAAGCGTGCTCGATCCCGATCACGGCCGCCCTGCCGTCGTTGCCCAGTCGGCCAAGAGCCTCGGCCAGGACGCCCGGTGCGCCGGAGCATTCCAAGAGCACGTCGAAAGAACGCTTCACCCGATTCGTTGGAGTCTCCGTGACGAAGCCATGTCCGGCTCCGATCCGCAGGCGAAACTCGGAAACATCCGCCAGGACCACGTCGGCCGCGCCCAGCGCTCGGGCCGCCTCGGCCGCCAGCAGCCCAACCGGCCCCGCCCCTGTCACCAACACGTGGTCGCCCGGCCGCAGGCCGGCCCGGTGGCAGCCCCACAGGCCGACCGACAGTGGTTCAAGCAGCGCCCCCTCCTCGTAGGACATCGAATCCGGCAAAAGGAACAAATTGCGCGCGTCGATCAATAGCTGCTGAATCAGGCACCCGTCGAATGGCGGTGTGGCCATGAAAGCCAGGTCGGAACACAGGTGGTAATTGCCTCTGGCGCAGTCCTCGCACCTGCGGCAAGGCGTCCCCGGTTCGACGGCGACCCGGTCGCCCGGTTTGACGTTGGTCACGCCTTCGCCCACCGATTCGACCTCGCCAGCCAACTCGTGACCAAGAATGATGTCGCCGGTGACGATGAAGTCCGCCAACCTTCCGCGCGTGAAGTAGGTCACGTCAGATCCGCACACTCCGACGGCCACCGGCCGGATCAGGGCCTGGCCCGGCCCGGCTACGGGGACTGGACGTTCCTCCATCTCGATCGTGTTCAGACCTTTCATAACTGCCGCGTGATTGGTCACAAAGTGCTCCTTCGCTTGGACTGATCCCATTCGGGGGCCGCGCGGTGCTGCGGGTCCAGCGCGACGACGGTGCCCGATCTGCGGGCCCGCTCGGCCGCCCACACTGCTTGGTGGCTGGCGAAGGCCGAAGCCAAGTTGGCGTCCATGGCCTCGCGGTCGCCGCTTGTCACGCACTCCAGAAATGCTCTGACCAAGCCCTCGTCACCGCCGCCGTGCCCAGAGGCGGCGCTCGCGTCGGACGCGCCGGGATTCGAGTCGATCATCTGAGTCTCGCCTGTCACAAAGTCCCGCAACACGATCAAACGCCCGTCTGATTCGATGCAACCGCGAGTGCCGAACAGCCGCGTCTTGCGGAAGGCCATCTCAGTGAAGGCCGCCACCGTGAAGCTCGCAGTGACTCCGCCTTCGTATTCGATCGACACGACCTGGTGGTCCACGACGTCGTTGTGTCCGTTGTAGACGCATTCACCGTAGGGACCGTCACGCAAGGCGCGTTCCAAGCCAGCTTCCGTAAGGTCGCGGGTCAACACCGACAACGGCCATAGCTCATGGTCCGGGTCGCCCAGGAAACCACCGTAGACTCGCGGCGCTGAGTACGGGCAGTCGTCGCTGACACCGCAATCCAGGCACCGCTCGGCGGCGCCGGCCGGTTTGCGGTCCGCAGTGAACTCGAAGAGCGAGCCGAACGATGACACTCTTCGGGCTGGGCGCCCCACCACGTGATTGAGCCAGTCAATGTCGTGGCAGGACTTAGCCAACAACATGGACGATGACGCCGTCTCGTCGCGCCAATTGCCCCGGACGAAGGAGTGGGCAAAGTGCCACCATCCGATCGGTTCCAGATGCTCGACAGACACCAGGTCGCCGATGGCCCCTTGGCCCAGCATTCGTTTGAGAACCAAGGTGTGGGGCGTGTGCCGCAGGACATGGCAGACCGCGACCATGACTCCGGTGGATCGGGCGGCCGCGATGACCCGCGCGGCCTGGTCCTCAGTCGGTGCTATGGGCTTCTCGAGCAGGATGTCGTAGCCCAGGGCGGCGCAGGCCAGCGCCGGTTCGACGTGTTCGTGGTCGGGCGTCGCTATCACCGCCACGTCAGCCAACCGGCCAGCCGCCGCCAGATCCTCCCAGCGTCGGAACACCTGAACGGGCGGAACGCCGTGGGTCTTGGCAAAGTCCGCGCGGGCCTCGACCGCTGGATCGGCCACCGCGACGATCTGGGCTCCGAGCCGAGCCGCGATTGCGGCGTACTGGCCTCCCCGCGATCCGGCTCCGATCACGGCGACGGTGACCGGGTGGCCGGTCTCACTGGCTTGGCGCGAGAACGCAGGCAATTCTGAGG
>JAISCU010000140.1 GCA_031265345.1 Bifidobacteriaceae bacterium | reverse complement strand
CCGTCAACTCGCCACCGCCCGCAGCCGGATCATCGGCGTGGTCACGCCCAGGACCAGCCTCTATGGCCCGTCGCGCTCGGTCCTGGCCATCGAGGGCGCGGCCCGCGAACGCGGCTACTGGGTGTCGCTGGCGTCGTTGCCGGAACTCACGGGCGAAGCTCTGGCGGCGGCGCTGGACCACTTCCTCGAGCAGTCGGTCGATGCCGTGGCCGTGATCGCGCCCAACCGCTCGGCTCTGGACGCCTTGGCCGGGGCACGCGACTTGCCGCCGCTGGTGGCCGTCACGAGCGGTTCGGCCACCCGCAGGGTCGCCGTGGCCGATTCTGACCAGGCCGCCGGCGCCAGGCTCGCCACCGAGTATCTGATCGGACTGGGACGCAGGCGCATCGCCCACATCTCGGGGCCGCGCGATTTCCTCCACGCGCGGGTCCGCCAAGACGCCTGGGCGGCGACCCTGGTGGGCCACGGGCTCGAGCCGGACCTGGTGGCCGCCGGCGACTGGTCGGGGCAGTCGGGCCTGGTGGCCGCCAGCCGCGTGCTGGCCTCGGGGAGCGTCGATGCCATTTTCGCCGGCAACGACCTGATGGCGATGGGGGCGATGATCGCGCTCGGCCGGGCGGGCCTGAGCGTGCCCGGCGACGTAGCCGTGGTCGGCTTCGACAACGTGCCGGGGAGCGATGTCGCCAACCCGCCGCTGACCACAGTGGACCAGGACCACGAGTCTCTGGGGCGGGCCGTGGTCGAACTCCTGGAACTCCAACTCAAACGCGGCGAGGGCCAGGCTGAGACGCCGATGGTTCTGGTGCCGCCGCGCCTGATCGTGCGCGCCTCGGCCTGAACCGTCGAACACGGATTGCCTGCCCGAACACGGGTTGGTGCCAGGCACCAACCCGTGTTCCTATAGGCGGCCGGCGCCCGGCAGCCCCGCTGCGCCGCGGCTCACGGGGGCACAGACCGCAGTGGGTGCCACGAGGACTTGCCAGTGCCGATCACGCAAGGGTCTCGCATCGGCGCGGGCGGCGCGGGACGGGGTCACAGGCCGCGGGCCAGGCGGAAGTAGGCCTGGTTCCAGCGCAGGCGGTCGCGGAAGGCCGGGAAAGTCGTGGAGGAATCGATCAGGGCCAGCTCGGTGCCGGTCATCTCCGCGAACTCGGCCCATTCGGGCGCGCCGACGGCGGTCGAGATGGCGGTGTGGTGCGGGCCGCCCGCGGTGATCCAGCACTCGGCGCTGGTGGGCAGCTCCGGTTCCGGCTCCCAGACCGCCCGCGCGACCGGCAGGCGCGGCATGGGCTCACGGGGAGCGATCACCTCGACCGTGTTGGCGACCATCCGGAAACGGTCGCGCATGTCGGACAGCCCAACCAACACGGCTGGACCGGGGTCGGCATCGAACACCAGACGGACCGGGTCCCCGCGCCCCCCGATGCCCAGCGGATGGATCTCGGCCCGCGGCCGGGAAGTGGTCAGCGAGGGGCAGACCTCGAGCATGTGGGCTCCCAGGATGCATTGGGCTCCGGGCACCAGATTGTAGGTGTAGTCCTCCATCAAAGAGGCGCCGCCGGGCAGGCCCGCGCCCATCACTTTGGCCACCCGGACCAGCAACGCCGTCTTCCAATCGCCCTCGGCCCCGAACCCGTAGCCCGCAGCCATCAGGCGCTGCACCGCGATCCCCGGCAGCTGCTCGAGCCCGCCCAGATCCTCGAAATTGGTGGTGAAAGCATCCGCGCCGGCCTCCGCGAGCATCATCGCAAGCGCCGCTTCCTGCCGGGCGGCGTAGCGCAGCGACTCGTGCCGCGCCCCGCCCGGCGCCAGTTCGGGCGCCACCTGGTAGAGGTCCAAATACTCTTGCACGATGCCGTCCACCGACTCCACAGGCACGGCATCCACCGCCGCCACCAGGTCGTTCACGGCCACGGTGTTGGTGTCGGCGCCGAAGACCAATTCGGCTTCGACCTTGTCGCCCTCGGTCACGGCCACGTTCCGCATGTTGTCGCCGAACCGGACGATCGACATGGTCCGGGCGGCCTGCCAGCCGAGCGCGGCGCGAGCCCAGGTCGACAAGCGCCCGATCACACGGGGATCGTCGACGTGTCCCGCCACCACCGAGCGCCGGACGCCCAGGCGGGCCTCTATGTAGCCGAACTCGCGGTCGCCGTGGGCGGCCTGGTTCAGGTTCATGAAATCCATGTCGATGGTGTCCCAGGGCAGTGCCGCCTCGGCCTGGGTGTGCAGATGGGCCAAGGGCTTGGTCAAAGCGTTCAGCCCATTGATCCACATCTTTGCCGGGCTGAAGGTGTGCATCCACGCGATCAGCCCGACGCAGTCCGGCTCCGCGCTGGCCTCGGTGAGTAGACGCGTGATGGCGTCCTTGCTGGTCAGCACTGGTTTCCAGACAGCTTTGACGGGGAGCGCCCGGTCCAGCGAAGAAGCGATCCGAAGCGAGTTCTCGCCTACTTGCGCGAGGGTTTCGGGGCCGTAGAGCCCCTGTGAGCCGGTGACGAACCAGACCTCCATCAGTCTTCCTTTCAGTTGGCGCTTCAGTTCGCGCTTTGATTCATGCGTCGGTTTGCGCGTCCGTCACCAAGCGGCGCCAGCGCCCCTACTGGCCGTAGACCTGCTGGTAACGGTCATAAAGCTGGTCAATGACGATGCCGTCGAGCGGCACGGGCGCGCCCAGTTGGCGGGCCACGTGGACGGTTCTGGCGACTTCTTCGGTCAGCACCGCCGCCTTGACGGCCGCCGCCGCGTCCGGGCCGATCGTGAAGACGCCGTGGTTGGCCATCAGCACCGCGGGCGACCGCGAGTCGCGGAGCGTGGCGACAATGCCGCGCCCGATCGAGTCGTCGCCGATCAGCGCCAACGGGCCGACCGGTATGGGGCCGCCGAACTCGTCCCCCATCATGGTCAGGACGCAGGGGATGGGCTCGCGGCGGGCGGCCCAGGCCGTCGCGTAGGTCGAGTGGGTGTGGACCACTCCGCCCACGCCCGGCAGGTGCCGGTAGACGTAGGCGTGGGAAGCGGTGTCCGATGACGCTTTGCCGGTTCCGTCCACCACCTCGCCTTGGAGGTCGGTCACCACCATGGTCTGCGGAGTCAGTTCCTCATAGGGCACGCCGGAGGGTTTGATGACCATCAGGTCCTCGCCCGGCACTCGGGCCGAGACGTTGCCCGCGGTCCAGACCACCAGTCCCCAACGGGGCAATTCCTGGTGCAGCCGCGCGACCTCCTCGCGCAGCGCCTCGATCTGGGCCCTGGCCGAACTCGGGATGGTGCTCATGCCGTCGCTTTCACTGCCGTTGCCGCGTCGCGCC
Source organism: Bifidobacteriaceae bacterium (assembly GCA_031265345.1). The sequence goes on along the minus strand of JAISCU010000140.1, from coordinate 4,965 downwards.
CCCGCCGCCCACGCGACCTGCGGATACGCTTGGTTCGCTGACAATGTTAGCGCTAACCTGGCCCTTGCGGCAAGCACTATGATTGGGTGACGATCTGTGAGTTCGACCTGTGTGTCCTAAGCCCAATGAGGGGGTCTGGAAGTGAGCGTGGCGCAAACTGTGGAAGCCCGGACGGACTTGGCGGACGGCATCGGGCAAATTGGCCGTCGGGTCGCGCGCGGCGAGGGCTATCTGGGAATCGAGTTGGGCTCGACCCGGATCAAAGCCTGCCTGATCGGGCCGGGCGGCGAGGTCTGGGCGACCGGCGCGCACGATTGGGAGAACCATTACCGCGACGGCTTTTGGACCTACGACCTGGACGAGGTCTGGGCCGGGCTGCGGGCCGCCTACGCCGATCTGCTCCGGAACTTGGGCGAGCGGCACCAGGTGACGCCCACGCGGTACCGGGCCGTCGGCATCAGCGCGATGATGCACGGCTATCTGGCGTTCGACCAGGCGGGGGAGTTGCTGGCGCCGTTCCGGACCTGGCGCAACACGAACACTGGCCAGGCGGCGGCTCAGCTCAGCGAGTTGTTCCAGTTCAACGTCCCGCTGCGGTGGTCGGCGGCGCACCTGTACCAGGCTGTGCTGGATCGTGAGGCGCATGTCCCAGCGGTCGATTTCATGACCACGCTGGCGGGGTACGTCCACTGGCGGTTGACGGGCGAGAAGGTGATCGGGGTGGGCGACGCCTCGGGCATGTTCCCGATCGACTCCGGCGCGCGCGACTGGGACGCGGGCATGGCGGACGCGTTCGACGGGCTCGTGTCCGGATCGCCGCCCCCGATCCCGGCGAAGCCTTTGCGCGCGATCCTCCCCGAGGTGCGGGTGGCCGGGCAATTCGCTGGGCGCTTGACCGCCGAGGGGGCCGCGCGGCTCGATCCGTCCGGCGTGCTGGAGCCCGGCGCGCCGCTCTGCCCGCCGGAGGGCGACGCGGGGACCGGCATGGTGGCCACCAACGCCATCGCGCCCAGGACCGGCAACACTTCGGTCGGTACGTCGATCTTCGCCATGGTGGTGCTGGACAAGGCGCTGGCGCGCCCGCATCCGGAACTGGACCTGGTGACCACCCCGGCGGGCGACCCGGTGGCGATGGTCCACTGCAACAACGGCGCCTCCGAACTGGGTGCCTGGGCCGGGCTGTTCGGCGAGTTCGCCGCCGGGCTGAGCGGGCTGAGCGGTCTGGCTGGGCGCGGCGACTTGGCTGGGCGTGCGGACCCGGCCGGAGGCGGGGACCTTGGCGGGAGCGGTTGCCTGGCCGAGCGTGGGGACCTGGCTGGGCGCCCGGACCTCGACGGGCGCGGGGATCTGAATGGACGCAAGGACCCCGCTGGACGCGGCGACCTAGGCGGGCGCGGGGACCCGGCTGAACGTGGCGACCTGGCTGGGCGCGGGGACCTGACGGGGAGCGGGGACCGGGGCGGCGGCATCGGGCAAGATGTGGTGTTCGAGGTGCTGTTCCGGGCGGCGCTGGCGGGCGAGCCGGACGGGGGCGGGCTGCTGGCCTACAACCTGCTGTCCGGCGAGCCGATCGTGGGGTTGACGGAGGGGCGGCCCCTGACCGTGCGGCCGCCGTCAGCCCATTTCACGCTGGCGAACTTCATGCGCGCCCAGCTCTACGCCGCCTTCGCCGCGCTGGCGCTCGGCATGAGGGTCCTGGCCAGCGAGGATGTCCGGATCGAGGCGATGTACGGGCACGGCGGCATCTTCAAGACCCGGGGCGTGGCCGAACGTTTGCTGGCGGCGACGATCGGAGCGCCGGTCGGGGTCTCGGCCTCAGCGTCCGAGGGCGGGGCGTGGGGGATCGCGCTCCTGGCGCGCTACCTGGAGGCCTGCGAGGCGGGGCTCGGCTTGGCGGAGTTCTTGGACCAGATCGTGTTCGCCGATGCCGCGGTGGACTTCGCCTCCCCCTCGGCGGCGGACGTGGCCGGGTTTGCAGCCTTCCTGGAGCGCTACGAGGCCGGACTGGCGATCGAGCACGCGGCCGTCGAGGCCCTACGCTAGACCGATGTTCGAGGAACTTCTTCACGATAACTGTTTCGCCGTCGATGAGAGGGTTCGGCAGGCGGCGGCCGAGAGACTGGAACAGCTCTACAACTGTCAGATCGGCGTCGTTGAGATGGACCGCTCCGTCATCTTCGCCCATCACGCGCGCGGCTGCACCATCATGGCGGCCAAGATCTGCGAGGGGGCGGTGATCTTCCAGAACGTCACCATTGGCGTCAACCCGCGCTTCAACAAGCGCACCGGGGAATGGGAGAACGTCGGCAACCCCATCATCGGGCCTTATGTGACGATCGCCGACGGGGCGAAGATCTTCGGGCCGGTCACTGTCGGGGCGGACTCTTTCGTGTCTGCTGGTGCCCTGGTCACCCGCGACATTCCGCCGGGCTCTCTAGTTTTCGGGGTGAACCAGATCGAGCCGAAGGACCCCGGCATCGACTACGTGTACCACGATCCGATGATCGACCCGGAGGTCCTGATGGCCGTGAACCGGCGCCGGATCGCGGAGTTCCTGGCTGCGCGGGGGAGCGTCGCGTAGAGGCCGGACGGCCAGGGCCGATGCGTCGAGACGGATCTGTGCGGCTCTTCGCGATCACCTTGACATGAGGCAAGACGCGGCGGGGCGACTCGAATCGTGTGGCGTGATCTGGTGCGGTCGCGACCTAGTTGGCGAACGGGTTGATGATTGTGACGCCTTCGATCTGCTGCCCGTGGTTCAGGTCCTCGGTCCACAACGTCCCGCACCCGAGGGCGGAGGCGCTTCTGACGATCATCGCGTCCCAGAAACTGATGGTGTTGTCCGTTGCGATTCGTATGGCCTCCACCACGTCCGAGGCCCTTGGCGCGTGGACCGTCCAAGACGACAGCAGCCAGACCTGTTGCGCGGCTTCGCTATTGGAAAGGGGCAGCGCGAGCTTCTTGGTCGCGTTGACATAGAACTCCTGAAGCACCTGGATGCTCAGCGCGCCCGCGCGTTCCGAGGCCAGGCGGCGAACCAGGTCCAAGGCGATCGAGGCTTTGTGGCCTGCTTGAGGGTCGTGGGCGTACAACAGTACGTTGGTGTCGACGAACTCGGGGCTCACCGTTCGTGCGCCTCTTCGCGGGATGGCAGCCTGTCGCCAATGCGCATGGGACTGTTCCGCATGAACTCGAGCCCTTCCGCCCAGGCGCGGTCGTAGTCGTCACCGCTCGCGAGCCTGCGCGTGAGAAGGTCCGTGACCAGTGCGGACATGGAGGTGTCGTGCCCGGCGGCATAGACCTTGGCCTTCCTGAACAGATCCTCGGGCATGGTCAGAGTCACGTTCCTGTTCGCCATGTGAACCAGTGTAGCACTGGGTCACAGGGCAACCGGCGCGTCGGTGGCCTGGTACGAAACCCGTGCCAACACGACTTGCGTGGACTGTTGGCACGGGTTTGGTCCGGACGTTGCGGGTGGTGCCTGGCCGGTCAGGTCTGTGACCTGCGGTGACGCGGGAAGCCGAGTGAGCGGCATCGGCGGCCTGATACGAAACCCGTGCCAACACGACTTGCGTGGACTGTTGGCACGGGTTTGGTGCCGCCGACGGGTTCGGCGCTGACGCGACCGCCCCTGCGACTGGTTCGGCGCGGCGAATGCGTGGGGGGTATCGAGGCTGGTCGGGGACTTCTATCACGAGGGAGCGGAGCCGGACCCACTGCCAATCGAGGAGATTGTCATGCTGATGTCGACTGTGGGACCCGTCAACCGGCGGACCTTCGGATCCTTCGTCGAGCACTTGGGACGATGCGTCTACACCGGAATCTACGAGCCCGACCATCCCCGGGCCGACTCTGCGGGCTTTCGGCGCGACGTGCTGGAGCTTGTGCGCGACCTGGGAGTGACCGCCGTGCGCTACCCGGGCGGGAACTTCGTCTCCGGCTATCGCTGGGAGGACGGCATCGGACCGGTGGATCGACGCCCCCGGCGCCTGGACCTGGCGTGGCACTCCACCGAACCCAACACCGTGGGCGTGGACGAGTTCATGGGCTGGGCCGCGTCAGCGCAAGTCGAGCCCATGATGACGGTCAACCTGGGCAGCTGCGGGCCGCAGGCCGCGCTCGACCTGCTCGAATACTGCAACAGCTCAGCAGGCACCTACTGGTCGGACGCGCGGCGTTCCAACGGCCACGCGGACCCGTACGACGTGCGGATGTGGTGCCTGGGCAACGAAATGGACGGTCCGTGGCAGATCGGCGCCAAGACGGCCTGCGAGTATGGGCGGTTGGCCTCGCAGACCGCCAAAGCGATGAGGATGCTCGACCCGTCACTGGAACTGGTGGCCTGCGGCTCGTCCAGGTCTTCGATGCCCACGTTCGGCGCCTGGGAGCGCGAGGTATTGGCGGAGGCCTATGGCGATGATGATCTCGTTCGACGAGTGGAACGTCTGGTACATGGACGGGGAGGCTTCGAAGGCTCGCCGAGGGAACGCCTGGCCCGTCGCGCCACGGTTGTTGGAGGACCGCTACTCGGTGGCGGACGCGGTGGTGGTCGGAGGATTGCTGATCACCCTGCTGCGCCGCTCGACCGACAAGGTCACCTGGTCCACGGCCTTGATCAGGCCCGAAGCGCCCCCGAACGCGCCCCTGACCGGGAAGTAACCGGGGACGGTACCATTCCATAACCGGGGACGGTACCATTCCATGCCCGCCCGACGGTTTTCCACAGGCGTCTTCGCAGGTCAGGCCCTGTGGATAACGGGTCCGTCCCCATTCCATGCCCAAAGGCCAGAAATCCCGCTTCAGATCGAGAGTTTTGGGGGTCATCTTCGGGGCTCCAGTGCCGTTGGCGTCCCTAAACCTCAATCCACCGATGGGGTGCCGGTCTGGGCGGGTTCGGCGGTGGGGTGGGGCCGGCGGGCGTGTTGGCGGCCCCATGCGGGTCGCGGGCAGGTGGCGTCCGCCGGC
>JAISCU010000137.1 GCA_031265345.1 Bifidobacteriaceae bacterium | reverse complement strand
GTCCTGCCGGTGGTGGCGAAGATCGAGAAACCGCAGGCCGTGGACAACCTGCATGAGATTGTGCGCAAGTTCGACGGGATCATGGTGGCGCGCGGCGACCTGGGCGTGGAGCTGCCGCTGGAGGACGTGCCGCTGGTCCAGAAGGACGCCATCGACATGGCGCGGCGCTACGCCAAACCGGTGATCGTGGCGACGCAGGTGCTCGACTCGATGATCACCAGCCCGCGTCCCACCCGCGCCGAGGCCTCCGACTGCGCGAACGCGGTGCTGGACGGGGCGGACGCGGTCATGCTGTCCGGCGAGACCTCGACGGGCGAGTACCCGATCGACGCCGTCCGCACCATGGCCCGCATCATCGAGGCTACCGAGGCGGGCGGGTCGGCCCGGATCAGGCCCATGACGGCCACGCCGCACACCCATGCGGGGATCTTGACGAAGGCGGCGGCGCAGATCGCGGACACCATGGAGGCGTCCTACCTGGTGGCGTTCACCGAGTCCGGCGACTCGGCCCGGCGGATGGCGCGCCTGCGCTCGCCGATCCCTCTGATCGCTTTGACGCCCAACCGTTCGGTGCTGCGCCAACTGGCCCTGGCCTGGGGAATCAGAGCCTTCCAAGTGCCCTGCTTCGAGCACACCGACCAGATGATCTACGGCACCGACTCGGTGCTGCGCTCCACCGGCCTGGGCCGCGACGGCGACACCGTGGTGATCGTGTCCGGAGCGCCCATGGGCCAACCCGGCACCACCAACCAGATCATGGTCCACTGCGTCGGCGAGTTCGACATCGCCCAAGGGCACGCCTGACGGTCACCGAACAGGGGACGGTTCCGCGCCCACCTGCGGACGGCCCTCTGGCTCGCGGCGATTGACCTGCGCGGACATGTCGATTTGGACGATGCCGCCCGCCCGCCTTCGCAGGCACGCATCAAGTCCGTCCCGTGTCGGCCGAGGTTACGCGCGACGGGGCCTTTTCAGGCCGTCCACGAATTGCGGGTTGGCATGCACCAGGCGCCACAGGGCGCTCGAGTAACTATCGTCTCGGCGGATGGTGTCAACAAGGTCGGCCAGAACAACCAACCAAGCCCACGGCGTCGATTGGTAGATTCGCTGATCAGGGTCTGTCTTGAGCCGGTTGAGCACAGGCGGGGGCAGGTGGACATTGGTGCGGTTCCAGATGCGAGCGTGATGGGCGCAAATGTTCCTCACCACAGTCATGGAGCGAAACACCGACTCAGCGATCCGGGTGTTCGGGTAGCCGAAGCTGCGAGCTATTCGGAGTCGAACGCCCTCGTCGTCTAGCAGGCTATACATCTTCGACACCGAGCCGAGAGTCAGCACCTCCATCGCGTCCCAGAGGGGAGGCGTGTCACCAAGGCGAAGGGCGGTGGTTATGAATTCCTCCCGTGATCGCTCAAGGTCGCGTTGAATGTTGTCGAGAAGCTCGGCGCGGGCATCGTCGCCGCGTCGCATGGTCAGTGTGCGGTACGTACTTTGGGACCGGTACGTGTAGGCCGCGCCGCCGACGGACATGAAATAGCCAAGGCGGGCGCGGAAGGTGATCTCGAAGTCCGCCAGACCCTGGGAGAGCAGGCGCCGGAGCGCGGAGTCGAACCGGTAGGAATCGGCCAAGTTGGCCACGGTGACGCCGGGGCGGAAGGACCTGTCTCCGTGGAGCCGGTCGTCTTGGGCGTAACGCCAGTAGCGGGCGAGGCGGGAGTAGCTGTTGTCCGTGAGCAAGCGGGCCAACTCGATTCGAGTGTCTTGATCCGGCGCGTCGATGCCGCGTTCGACCAGCCGATTGATCTGGTCGATGATGCTGAGCGGCGGTTTGCTGGACACCAGGCTTCTTGGTTTGCGGACAAGCCGAGTCCGCTTCTATCCGGGGGACTTGACGGGCTCGGGAGATAACGAGCCCCGCCGGTATTGGGGAAGCCTCGCAGCTCTAGCCCTGGCGGGGACGGTTAGCAACCATGCTAACACGTTGCCCAGAAAGGGGAGGGAGGCGTGCGCATCCGCCTGATTCAATTCGTGACGGTTCATGCGGACGGTCCCGCCGGCGCCAGAGCCGCGAGGCGCTCGGATTGATCAAGAATTCCGGTGAAAGGCGACACGTCGCGCATCTGCTTCGCGTAGTCGCCCGTGGCTAGCAGCGCTCGGCGAATCCCGGATAGGTCGGTGTCCTGGCAAAGGGATCGCCATTCGGCCAGGCGCGTGCGATGCGGCTCGCCGTGAACCTTTCCGCACAGATGGTCCAAGTTCGGCGATATCGTGTCCCGCCAGGCGGCAAGCGTGACTGGCTCCAATTTGCCGACCAGTGCCCGGTGAAGCAGCCAACTGTGTTCATCGGAGGCATTCGCCCACGGCGACACCGCCTCGAACGAGGCTTCAAGCCCCAGGCCCATCGCGCCCATGAGGAAGGCGAGCGTGTCCTGAATCGCCCAAGGGCACGCCTGAACGCTTCCGAGCCCGGCGCAGGCCGCGGGCTGATCAAGCCCCGCCGGTGATGGCCAGCAGTCTTGCCGGGGTCACCACGAGTTCGCTCGCGGGATAATGCTTGCCGTTCCCGGTCACCAGGAGGGCCTGCAGGTGGCTCGCGACTTCCCAGAACTTCGTGTCGTCCGGGTCCGGAGCCAGTGATAGGAGCCTGGGAGGCACGATGACCTCGCCCTCGGCGCGGATGAAATCAAGGACAGCCTTGACGCGGACGGCGGGCAAGGCGAGCCGGCCCCGACCAAGGACCTCGTGGTATTCGGCCATGATACGACCGTCGTAACAGGGCGTGATCTCGCCGCGCAGCGCGCAGGCCAATACCGCGGCGCAAGTCCCGGCAGGGGCAATCAGGGCCGAAACTAGGACGTTGGTGTCGAGCACGGCACGAATAGGCAGGCCGTTTGCCTTACCGTTTCCGGTCACTCAGTGCGTCCCTTGGTGCGATCCCTAGACTCTGCGATCAACTCATTGACTTGTTCCAACGTCATCGCATCCAAGCCCCGTTCGACGGAGTCAGACTGGATAGCGGCGACCGCCCGTTCAGCCAGCACCCGGCGAGCGACCCGTTCGGCCTCTGCGGCGTCCAAGCCTTCCACCCCCAAGATCACGCCAGTCGGCCTGCCATTGTTGACCACCACGACCGGCCCGTTCTGCGCATCCAAGAGGGCCTGCCTGGTGCTTCGGCTCAATTCCGCCATCGTCACTGTCGCCATTCGGGCGCCTCCCAACTGTCAGATAATTGTCAGTATAAGAATACGCATGGTCCTGTGGCAAGACGCAGTTGATCCCGCCTGCGGCATCGGTCACACGACGGCAGTGATCGGCTCGGTCGATGCGACCGGGCATTCGCATGTGGGAGGGGGCGACAGCGCCTTGAAAATCTCCTTGGCTCTGCCTGGCGGGATCGGCTGGCAAAGCAACCTGCCTGGCGCGGCGAACTCGAGCGGGCGGCATCGTGCAACCGGTCAGGCGCCCCAACTCAGGCCGACCAATCCTGTGGCGCCTCTAGGCGGTCAGTCGTGGACCACTACCTTGGTGCCGATGGGCGCGAAATCGTAGACCACCTTGGAGTCCGCCTTCTTCATGTTGACGCACCCGTGCGAGACGCGGCGCTGCCAGTTGTTGGGCTCGTTCCAGGGCGCCGAGTGGAAGGCGACGCCGCCGGTGAAGTAGGAGACCCAGTCGGTGGGGGATTCGTACGGGTCGGAGGCGGGGCCGCGCATGACCTGGTGGTCGTACTTCAGGTAGACGTAGAACGTGCCCGAGGGCGTGTCGTGGCCGGGCTTGCCGATCGAGATGACGTAGGAGCCGATCTGGGTGGTCCCGGCGTAGAGGGTGGCGATGAAGGTGGACTTGTTGACGTCGATCCAGTGCGCGCCATTGGCCTCGTCGTAGTTCGAGGGCGGCTTGGTTCTCTCGGTCTCGAATGGATCGGACTCCAACGGCACCGTCACGGTGGTGTCGCGGCCCTCTTGCAGGGCTGCCGCCACCTCGGTCACCACTGGCGCCGGGTCGGCCATCTTCAGGCCGTTGAGGCCCCATTGGGTGATCCCGATTTCCTTGTCCGAATCCGGGTACGTCACCACGATCTGCGGGCGCGACGGGATGGCGACCTTGTCCGCCAGCAATTCGGGCAGTTCCTCGTTGATCAGTTCCTCGTCGTAGCCGACCGTGATCGCGCCGTTCTCCGGATCGGCGGTGAACTTGGTCCAGGCGCCGATCGAGGCGGCAGGCAATTGGTACGTGCGCGACTTGACGCCGTCCTGGCCGTTGTCGAAGGTGATCGCGCGGCTCAAAGCGGCGGTGGCGGCGTCGGCGGCGGCTTGGGCGGCGGCATCGTCGATCGCGGGCGGGTCGTCCACCGACTCGACCTCCAGCCTGGCCGGGGCCGAGGTGTCCGCCAGGTATGCGTTGATGGCCTGCGCGGCCGGCTCGGTCTGCGTCTTGAGCCCAGTGACGGACGGCACCACCGCGAAGGTCTCGGTCTCAGGGTCGTAGGCGACCGTGGCGTCGGTGGTGACCTCGTCCTTGGCGACGAACTTCGCGTCGAGGAACTGGCGCAGTTGGGTTTGGTCGATCTCCGGTTCGATCACGACCGGCTTGGCCGTCCAAGGGCTGAGCCGGTTCCACAGGGGATCGCTCTTGCCCGCCGCCAGCACGTCTTTGGCGATGGCGGCGGGGTCCGTGGTCACGCCCATGTCTTGGGCGGTGCCCTCCAGCGTGGTCGCGCCCTCGGTGAACGTGAACCGCATGTCGCTGACCAGGCCTTGCGCGGTCCGCTCCAGTTCTGCCTGCGTCTGGCCCGATACCTTGAGCCCGGCCAGGGTGGCACCCGGCGCGGCCCTGTCGGCGTAGTAGTGGTTGGCATAGATCACGCCGCCCGCGGCTGCGGCTATCAGCACGAACACAGCCGCCAAAGACCAAAACAGCGCACGATGCCGCTTTCTCGGCTTGGCTTTCTTGGCCGGCTTGGTGTTCGGTTTGTCGGCGTCGGTGGGATCGGCCGGCGGCGCGGGGCTGATCGACGCCGCGTCAATCGGCGTCGTGGGGGTCGGGGGCTCGCGGCGGACTGCGGGCGGGGCAGCTGCCACCGGGGGCGCGGCGGGGCTGTCCATCAACGGCTCCAGGCGCGGACTGGCCGGCGGAAAACTGGGCGGAGGAGCTGGCGGCACGGGCTGGATCGCGGTCAGCACCACGGTCGGCTCGGATTCCGGCTCGTCCTTGGGGCTGCTCTCTCCGGTGGATTGCGGGATGCGCTCTGGCTCGACCGGGGGAATAGGCCCTCGCTCGACTGGCAGGAAGGGGTCCGGCTCGATTGGGAGGATAGCGCCCGGAACGGGCTCGGGCGTGGTCTCCGGCTCGAGCGGTGCTGCTGGCGCTGGCCCAGCCGACGGTCTCGGGTTCAGAACCGACTCCGGGATCGGATTCGGAGCGGCTTTCGGCTCCGGTGCCGCGGCTGGCCTCAGAACGGCGTCCGGGACGGGCTCTCGTTCGGCTGGCGCGACCGGCGCCGACCCGGATGGAGTGGTCGGGTTCGGAACGGGCTCCGTTTCGGGCAATACAACGGCTTCTGGCTCCGATTCTGGGGCTGAGCCTGGCTTGGCGTCCACATGGCCAGATGGCACCGGGGCGGCATCGTTCTCCACCTCAGACCGAGCGGCCGGTTCGGCGTCCGCCCGCGGCTCGCTCGCTTGATCGACCGGATCGTCCTCGGGGCCATGCGTCTCAGGTTGGGCCCGCATCACAGGGTCCGATGCGAATTCTGTCCCCGCTTCGGATTCGACATTCGGTTCGGCGTCCGCCGACGGCTCGCTGTCGTGGTCGGCCGCATTGTCTGCTGTTCCATTTGTCTCAGGTGCGGCATCCGTTCCGGGATCGAATACGGTTTCGGCGTCCGGGCCGGGCTCGGGTTCGGTCTCGGATTCGGCGCTCAGGCGAGGCGCTGGTTCCGTATCCGACCCAGGCTCGGAGTCAGCCTCTGGTTCGGGCTGCGCATTGGGGGCGATCCCTGGTGGGCCGACGGCCGCCTCCGGTTGCCGGTCGGCATGGTGGTCGTCGACGGGGCCGTCGGCGCGCAATTGGCCATGGATCAGTCCGCTGGCCTCGCCAGGCGTGAGCACGGCGGCCTCGCGCTTGACATCAACGTCTACTTGAGGTTGAACTTCATCTGCGGACTCAGACAGCGGGTCATCCCCGCCCACCTGGGCGGGGAGGTTATCGCTCGGATCAATCGGCACTGGGCAAACTCCACACTCTCGCAAGCACTAATCGATCCGACTCTACCGAAAACTCGGCGGTATCCGCGTCATTCCGAGGGACGATTGCGCGTGCCTTCACTCAACTCGGGCGCGGCTCAGCGGGCCTCCGGCAGCCCAAGCACGGAAAGGTGGCCGGCATTCCGGGATCGCGGCGGCCCGAACTGCGACCAAACCGCGTTCTGGGGACAGGATCCGGCCGCCGAGTGTCCCCGGAAGGCTCGGAAGTCCAAAATGGGGCGCCCGCGGGCCCGAACTGCGACCAAACCGCGTTCTGGGGACACGATCCGGCCGCCGAGTGTCCCCAGAAGGCTCGGAAGTCCAAATTGGGGACTGCGGCGGCCCGAACTGCGACCAAGACGCGTTCCGGGGACACGATCCGGCCGCCCGCTGTCCCCGGAAGGCCGCGAAGTCCAAGAATGGGGGTCGCGGCGGCCCCGAACCGGGCGCGCTATTGGCTGAAGACCCAGATTGTCTGCTCGGAGCAGACCGCCGGTGGGCCGAGCCGTGGCAACCTGTTATGAGTGTGCGTTTCGACGCCGGGAGCAGACTCGGCAAATGGCGGACGAAGAAAGGCGGAGGTCATGGGAGCAGGGGCTGCGAAAGCGCTGCCAGTCGCGGTGGTGGTGGCGGCCATTGGCGCGCTGGCCACCGGCTGCGTGCGAGCAGACGCCGAGTTCTCCTTCAACAAGGACGACACCTACAGCGCGGAAGTGTTCGTCGGGATGAACCGCGCCGTGCTGAGAGGGTATGTCGATCCCTCGAGGGTCTTTGAGCAAGACGCGGACCAAATGGCTATCGAACTGGAGTTGGTTGGGAAGCGTCTGGGCGGCGATTCGGGTAACTATCGATTGGAGCCCACGAAGCGGGACAAGTATGAGGGCCAGATGGTCACCGTCGAAGGCGCGGCCTTGGCGGACTGGCCGGTCGAGATCGGCCCGGCCGAGCTGGCGGTGGCTCACGAGGGCGGCTGGTTCAAAGTCGCCGGTAATGTCGATCTGGCCGCGATGACTCCGGCGCTGGAATCATTCGAGGAAGCGGATGATCCCGAATTCAGCCTGAAGCTCGAGTTCCCGGGCAAGGTTTATAGCGCCAACGGCGAGATAGCTGAGAATACTGTCACGTTCAAGCTCAAGCCAGGCGAGGATAACCGGGTCGAGGCGATCGCGGCAGACGCGAGTCCCGGCCCACGCCTCTGGACAGCGCTGAGCGCAGCTGTGGCGGCCGGTTTGGCAGCCCTGGTGGCTGGTCTGCTGGTCATGCGGCGGGGACGCCGCGCGAAAGGGAGCCCGCCACAGCCTGGCACGATGCCGCCCGGTCAAGCCCCGATGCCCGGCGAAGCCTCGCCATCGGGTCAAGCTCCGGTGCCCGGTCAGGCCGCTCCATCCGCCGAGGCGCCAGGGGCACCATCGCCGGACGGCTTTCCAACCCAGCCAAACGAGAGGCAGGCCCCAAATGAGTAGCCGAGTGAGCGGCATCGTGCTGACGGCGACGCTGGGCGCGGCATCCCTGACGGCCTGTTCAGCGCCGAGCGCGGACATGCCCCGGATTCCCGAGCGGTGCCCGCAAGTCAAAGAGATTTCGGCGCAGAAGGTCGACGAGTTCGTGTCCACGACCGTTGACGCGCTTGAGTCGATCCGCTTCCTTCACGCGAGCGCGACGGCCCCGCTTGTGATCAGGGTTGACCCGGTTGACGAACCGACCCCAGAGGAAATGGGCGAGGCGTTCGACCTGGTTTCCGGGACTTTCCGGTGTGCCAGGTTGGCTGTGAGCGTAGGCGATCGGCAAGGTCTGTTGCTCGCCCGTGCGATGGAACTGGGAGAAGTGGACCTGACTGTCAATTCGGTCAGCGATTCGGGAGAGGTCCACGCCTTCGGAGCGTTACGCCACAAGGTCGCCATCCGGACTCGGTCTGGCGCCATCAATTGGTCGCGTGTGGCCGTGGAACCAGGTGTGAAGGAGTTCGCCCTGAGTGGATATTCGGATATTTCCGGCTGGTCCGAAATGCCCGATGTCGCCGAGAAGCTTCCGAATGTGGAGACCCTCTCGCTGTCGATCGATCGAACTGCGGACTGGGACTGGCAGCACTTCGAAGGCTTCGGATCGCTGAAGCATTTGAACGTCAACTTGGGATCGGAGGACGACCCGTTGGGAGGCATCAGCACCGAGACCCTCCGGTTGGTGCTGCGCGTCCAGGAGGCCTTGCCGGAGTTGGAGACGCTCAACGGGGTGAACCTGACCAATGGTGAGGTGACCGCTGAGATGTTAGGCGTCGGATCAACGCAGAGCCGAGCCGAAATCAAAGCCGAAGACGATGGCGTGGCCGCCGAATTCGCCGCCGAGTCAGCCCTCAAACCTTGGGTCGACCAGGTTCGCGGCGGGGGCTATTCGATTGGTGGTCCTGTCGACTCGATCACTGGCCCAATCGTGATCCAGGGCACTGGCAATTCTGTTCACGCTGGAGCCTACGGGCTGGATTTCGAGGGCATCCCGGCCGCCAAGCTCTGCCCAGACACGGAGCATTGCGCGTCGGTTGTGGTGGTTGACTTCCGGCAGGGGGAGGAATGGGGGACCTACACTCGCTCAGACGGCGGCATAGAGCCTTTCCCCGGCTACAAAGGCGAGACCTATGTCCAGGTCTACAACGCTGGGGCGAAGACCGTCACCGAACCGATCGTGGTCGCCACGACCTTGCCGTCGCAGTATTGGACCAATCGCGGGGATGATGTCGGCAAGCCTGACTACGAGGCGGCTTACGCCTGGATCGCCGAGCACACCAAGTGAGGGCGAACGCCTAAAGGTCGAGAGCGAACCTCAGGCAGCGGTCGATTTCGGCCATGATCGTCGCCGGGACCTGGCCCAGCGGGCCTTCGAGGGCAGATCGATTCACCGTGGAGATTTCGGTCGGCTTGAGCACCGAGTCCCTGGGAAGACCGGCCACACCTGCCGGAATGGTGGTGGCACCCGGAAAGCGTGCCGACGCGGCGCGGGTGGTGAGGCTGGCGACGATGACCGTGCCGATGGCGGATCGATTCAAGGCCGCACATTGCACAACCACGACCGGGCGCCGCTTGGCGGGCTGGTGCCCGTCCGGTTCGCCGAAGTCGAGCCAGTAGACCTGGCCGCGCCTCACGACCAGTCCTCGAACTCGGCTTCGTCGGCCAACCGGCGTGCGGAATAGGCGGCGAATTCTTCGGATTCGGCGTGGGCTTCCGGTCCTTCGGCAAAGTAAGCCTCGTTGATCTGCTCGACCAAGGCGTCGTTGTCGATCTCGTCGAGATACTTGCGAGCGGCGCGCGCGAACAACTCCGACCTGGAAATGGCTAGCCGATCCGAAGCCTCGTCGACCCGTTCGAATAGGTCATTGGGGAGCGATATCGCAGTTTTCATGGGACCAGTATAACCAGTATTACCCGTGCTGTCCCGACCGGCATCGGGCTGGATCAGGGCCGCGCAAGGAGGCTCACGCGAGTTCCGCGAGCGCGGCTTGGACCGCTTCGGTGAGCCCAGCCACGTCTCCGGCCGTTCCTTCGGCCACTTCCTTGGACGATGCCGCAGCCAGGCCACCCAGGTCCCGCAGGGTCGCCTCGAGCAGGCCGCGCGCCTCGTCGGGGCGGGACAAGGACCCACTGAGCACGTTGGCGGCCAGCAATTCGGCTCGCGCTCCGGCCAGCGGGTCACTGGCGGCCCGGTACGCGTCCGCCGCCTGGAGGAAATGCGCGACGGCTTCTTCGGGCCGTTCCAGGACGAACAGAACCCGCGCGCGCGTGTCGATCAGATCGGCCGCGCGCCAGGCCGCCTCGTCGGCCAGGGCGACGCTCCTGGCCAGGTCAACATCAGCGATGGCCTCATCCTGGCCGAGTTCGGCCTTCGCCAGCGCGCGGGCCTCGAGGACGGTCATGCCGACTTGGTGCAGGTCTTGCTGCGCCCGCCAATCGGCCTCCTCCAACAACTCGATCCCGGCGTCGAACTCGGCGACCGCAGCTTCCCAATCCTCGGCCCGCCGCAGCAGATTTCCGATCCGCCAGCGGACTTGCGCCGCGTCCGAGGGCCGGCCGGCATCGCAATAGGCCTGGGCGCCCTGTTGCCATGCCTGCAGGGCGGCGCCCCATTGGCCGGTGGCCTCGCGGGCGCGTCCGAGCCACTCCAGCGTGGCCGCGATGGCTGCGGCGTCCGCCCTTGCGGCCGTCTCCAGCTCCAGCACGTCCGCGAACAGTTCCGCCGCCTCCAGGTCTTGGTCGAGTTGGTAGAGCAAACGGGCCAGGTGGAACTTGGCGGAGGGCGTCCGGTTCGACTCGAGTTCGTCCAGGCGCACCGCGTAGCGGAACCGGGACGCGGCCTCTTGGTGCTGCTCGGCGTCCATCGCCAGCAACCCGGCCAGTTCGGCGGCGCGAGCGCCCGCCTTGCCCGCTCCCAGCGCCGCCGCGATCCGGGTGGCCTGGTCCGCGTCCGCCAGGCCCTCCGCGAATCTCCCGGCCGCACCATAGGCATTGGCGCGCGACCGCAGATAGGCGTATCTCTGGCCGGCCGGCAGGTCCGCGTCGAGGCAGCGGGTCATGCCCTCGATCACCGGTTCGGGCGCTTCCGAACGCCAATTGGAGCGTGTTGCCCAGGCGGCGACCTGGTCGAACGATCCGGGAACGGCCTTGGCGTCGACCCGATCCAGAAGCGCCTCGACCTCATCCGTGTGTGTGCCCGCATCCTCCCCATTGATCAGGGCGAGGGCGAGTTTGCGCGCGATCCAGGCTTCGGCCTGGTTCTGGTCGTCGGCTTCGCTCGCCCGGCCCAGGGCCACCCTCAGGGTGTCGATGCCGCCGTCCCGGTCCGGCGAGTACAACGCCAGCCCCGCCAAGCTCTCGACCTCTGCGCGGTCGCCAAGTCCCAGGTCCCGCAGCGCGGTCAGCCTCTCGTCCAGCGCGGTGCGGGACTCGTCGAGGCGCTCCAGCGCCACCAGCGAACCGATCTTGAGACGGTGGGCCGTCAGGCGGGGGTCGTCGTCTAGCCCCCGCACCTGACAGGGGCCGTCGACGGTCTCCGTGCTGGCGACCCGGTCCACGCCGCCAGCCCCGTCAACGCCGCCCATCGCGGCGGTGCGGCCGACCCCGTCCAGGCTGCGCTCCTGGGCCTTGCTGCCAGGCCCGTACACGCCGTTTTCCACGCCGCCGATGCCGTTGGCGCAGCTTGCGTCTCCGTGCGCGGTGGTCAATCTCAGGACTCGGTCGGCCAGGTCGGCCGTCCGCTGGGGCTGGCCCAAGGCTTGGAACGACAGGGCCGCCTCCAGCAATTCGGGCACGGTGTCCGGTTCGGCGGGCGGCGTGGGCGCGGTCACGAAGGCGTTCGATTGGATCGGCAGATCGAATGGGTTGTCGAACAGCGCCTTCTGGTCGCCGAGCTTTCCACTGGCGAACAGGTTGCCGTTGCGGGCGTCGAACGCCTCCGCCAAGGCGAGCGCCGAAGCCCACACCTTGGGCGCCAAGTTCTGGACAGTCCACGGCCCGGCGGCATCGTCCAGATTGAGCAACGCGGCCAACTCTGGCCGATCGGCGCCGCGGACTAGCTGATCACCGTGCCCGATCCGCTCGACCGACTCCAGAGCCAGACCGATGGCGGCGAGCAACTCCAGGCGCGCGGCGCTGTTGAGGGCGTCGTGGACCAACCACGGCAAGTGCCGCTCGACCATCGCCAGCGCGCGGGCCTGGTTCCCGGTGATGGCGCAGAAGCTCAGATTGGCGGCGACTATGGAGCTGTTGTCGGGGTCGAGGCGGGCCAACTGGTAGCTGCGCAGATGATTGGCTTTGGCGTCATCGAAGCGCCCGGCCCGGAGCATCGGCAGGAGCGTCCGGGCGAGGGCGAACTCCGGCTCGTCGGCGCAGCTCAGGCCCTGTCCGGTGATCTCGTCTATCAATTTGAGGGCACGGGCGTCCTCTCCCAGCTCGGCTGCGAAGCCGGCCTGCTGCGACCGGGCGCAGGCTTCGCAATCCGAATAGTCGTCGCGCGGTGTGGCCTCGAGGACGGTCCGCAGCCTTTTCGCCTCCTCGAGCTGGCCGGTGGTCCAGGCGTGGTCGAACCGCTCGGAGATGACCGCGCTCAGGCCCAGCCCGGACTGCCGGTAACGCGCCTCCATGTCATCCAGGAGTGCTCGGATCTGGTCCAGCGGGAAGGCCGGGGAGCGATTGGTCGATCCGCACATCCACTTGTACTGCCACATCAGGTCCGACCCGGCGTCGATCTGGAGGGGGAAGCGGTCCGGGTCGGAATCGTGCTTGGCCAGGCACCAGGCGAAACTGGACAGTTTGGTGTCCGTGTCGCCCACCATCGAAGCGGAATCGGTCAGGTGCATCCGGGCCAGGTACTCGAGGTCCTCCTCGCCGGCCTCGGTCGCCAGCTCCGCCGCTTGCCGGACGATGGCGAGTTCCTCCGGGCCGTAGGGGAGTTGGTCGGCTTGTTCGAGCAGAGCCTCGATCTCGGCTTGGGAGTCGGAGTGGGGCATGTGGGTGTTCCTCTCGGTGGATGGGGATCCCGGCGCGGTGGGGGTCCAACTGTCCTCAGGCGGGCGGCAGGTCGCCCACCCCGGCGCTGAGGGCGATCAAGTCGGTCAGCGCCGAGTCGAGCAGCTTGCGGTCGGCGGGGCTGAGCGGACGGTGCCCGGCCAGTTGGGCCTGGGCGTAGAGCAACTGGACGCAGCGCTCGAAGACCGGCTGGTCGTCCAACGCCGCGAGGGTGCGGACCAGTTTGTTCAGCCAGTTCAGGCAGAGCCGTGAGGCGGCGGCAGCCGCTGGCCCGGAGCGGTGGGCCGCGATGGCGGAGTCGGCGCGGTCCAGCACGCCGCGCCACAGGGGACCGGCTGTGCCGCCCGACCGGACCCGGTCGAGGCGGCGGAACAACTCTGGATCGGCCACGAACACAGCCGGCATGGAACCGTCCCCAATCGCCCGCGCCACCACTTGGCAATCGCGTCCGGCCAGCGCGGCCGTGGCGCGGCGCTCCAATTCGACGGCGGCGGCGCGGTCATCCAATGGCGGCGGGTCGAGCGCGTCCAGTTCGGCCAACACGTCGACGCGTTCGGCCTCGAGGTCGTAGATGTCCGCCAGCAGCCGGGTCAGCTCGGCGTCCCAGAGGTAGCCGCCGTTGACGATCACGCCCCTCTCGCCGGTGGCGCCACCGGATATGCCCACGACTTGGCGGTACTCGTCCACCGTCTCCGTGTAGCGCAGCCGTTGGTGGTCCTTGACCAGGTCTTTGACGCGGCGCCGACCGATCGAGGTCTCCAGCGACAGGTGCCCGGCCATGATCTTGGCCAGTTCCGGATCGTGGAGGACCATCTGTTTGATGGCGCGCTCGTGGACCGCCAGGAAGCGCTCCAGACGGTACGGATCGGACGTGGCGCAGCGCACCAGCCAGTCGCGGATCGCCCCCGCGAAGGCCTCGCGGGTGACTTCCAGTGAGAGGTCTTGGACTATCGACTCACGGCTGGCGGTCGGCGTGAGGCCTGTCGAATTGATTGAGGCCCGCACGAAGAAGGCCCAGTCCGGCAAGATGTCGTCCGCGTGGGTGGAGACCAGCATCCGGCCCAGGTACACCTGGGTGGCCTGGCGGGCGCCAGGCGGCGGCGAGAACGGCAGCACGAACGCCAGGCCGCGCGTGCCGGTCTGTTCGCAGACCAACGGAAACGAGTCCAGCGGATCGGCGCCCAGCAACTCGGAGCCGAACTGGTGGACCTCGGCCGGCGACGCGCCACGGTCGGCGAACACGGCGGCCCGGTTGACGCGCTCTCCCGCCGGGCCGACCTTTAGCGGCACGGCCAGGTACTGCCCGAACTGACTGGCCAGTTCCGCCACCGCGACCGGGCTCAAGAGGTCGGTGCCGTCGAAACGCGGCCTCAAGTGGACGGACGTGCCCACCGGGACGGCATCGGGCAACTCCTTGACCGTGAAGGTCCCGCTGGCGCTGCCCAGCCATTCGACCGCCGGGCCGCCCCTGGCCGACCGGGTCACGACCCGAATCTCGTCCGCCACCATGAAACAACTGAGCAGCCCTATCCCGAACTGTCCCAGGAAGTCCTGGCGCGGGAAGTCGAGGATGTCGCGCTTGGAGGTGGCCCCGACCGTGGAGAGCAGTTCGGTGGCCTCGTCACGGGTCAGGCCGATCCCGTCATCCGTCAGCCGGAACTCGCCGGTCTCGCCCGCCAAGGGGAGAACCCTGATCGACCAGGTGTCGGCGTCAGGGTTCGAGGGGTCCAGTTCGCGCCGCGCGGTGATGGCGTCCACCGCGTTCTGCAACAGTTCCCGCAGGTAGACACGGGGCCCGGAGTAGATGTGGCGGCTGAGGAGGTCGACCACGCCACGCAGGTCGACCCGGAACGGCGCGGCGGCGTCGGTTGGGGGCACCCGAGGAGCTTACCGGATGGTCGGCGCAGGCTCGGAAGGTTCAATGTCGGCGCAGCTCGGCAGCGTAGTCGTCGAGGATTCGCACTATCCCATGGTGCTGCCAGACGCGGTTGCGGCGCAGGCCGGTGCGCTCTTGGACAACGCCGGCGTTTGCGAGCTGAGCCAAGGCCCGCTGGGCCGAGGCCTCCGCCAGGCCGGTCTGGCGCATCAAGAGCCGCGCATTGACCACCGGATGCGACACCAGGACAGGCAGCACCCGCCAGGCCACGGCTTGAGGACGCAATCCCGCCAACCGGCGCCGGTCTTGATCGAGGGCTTGTGCAAGGGCCTCGACCAGTCGTTTCCCGCTGGAAGCGGCGAAACGGGTCGCGTCGGTCAGCCGTTCGACAATCGGCAACGCATCGCCTTGGCGGTAGGCGGTCAGTGCGGCGAAATATCTTTCCGTGTCGGTCAACAAACCCGCCGAGATCGGAGCGATGGTTTGGGTGACCAGGCCGGATGACTTCAGCATCAGCTGGATTATGGCCCGCCCGGTGCGTCCGTTTCCGTCGCTGAACGGATGAATCGTCTCGAACTGGGCGTGCGCCACCGCCACTCTCAACAGGATCGGAAGATCCAGGCGCGTCATGAATCCCGTCAGGTCGGCCATCGCTTCCGGGACCAACCCGGGTTGCGGGGCGACATGCGAGGCGCCCCGCGGGCCCAGTGCGCTGCGCCCAATCCACACCAGGCGGTCGCGGTAACGTCCCGCGTGGCTCTCCCATCCCCGCTGATGAGCCAGCAGCTCAGCATGGATCGCCAGTATCGCGGCCTGATCCACTGGCCCCGTCCAGGCCAGGGCGGCCTCCATCGCCTTCACGTTTCCGACCACAGTGGCGGCGTTGGGGCTGGTGGCCTGATCGATTTCAGCCAAGGCGAGTTGGCGGGCGCCAACCGTGAGTTGCTCGATCTGGGAAGATGAGGCCGACTCAGTGCGCAACAACACGGCGCTCATGGGCGCCGCGATGACCCCTTCGGCGCCGAGGGCGGCCGCCGCGTGGGCGTCGAACCCCGCGACTGCCGCGGCCGCCTCTTCCAGATCGGCCGCCACAGCGCTGGACAGACTTGGCGTGTAGTCGGCGATCCGAGCCGGAATGGCGGATCGGTATGGCCCCGACGCTGCCGCCACGCGAGCACGACCGGTAGTGCCGTCGGGCTCGGCCGTCCAGGTGTGGTCCTCGTAGGCCACCGCCGGGACTGGCAACTGCGTGCTCATTTCGGCCCTTACTCTCAGTTTCGCCAAAACTAAGAGTATAGCCCCGGGCCGAAGCTTCGCGACGCGATTCCCCCGCGGGTCTCCAGCGGAACCATTCCGGGGATGCGCGTGGCCCGCTGGTCGAATGTCACCGTACCGGCGCAGCCGGACTCGCTGTTGAGCATCGCTATCAGAGTGTCCGGCAAGTCCGTCTCGTACTGCTCGGAAGTAGCCAGCGCTTTTTCAATCAGACGAGCCCTTTCGAAGCGGAGCGTTCCCTTGGCCAGCAGCTTCGCCACCAATTGACGGGCGTCCGCGCCCGAATAGGCGTACGCCCGCCGCAATACCCACAGGGTTTCGACCAGAACGATCAGATTGACGTATGCGGGGTCGGTCGCCGTCCGGTTCTCCAGAAGATGCTTGGCGGCCAGCGCTTGGTCCCGGTCGTCGTTTGTTAGGAAGCGGACCAGGACGTTCGTCTCTAGGCCGATCACGAGTCGGCCGCACGGTCTTGCTCGGCGGCGGCATCACCGATGGTGTCCTCGATCTCCGCGATGCTCAGGCTCCGGCCGCCGTTCGGCACCGCTCCAAACAGGTCGGAGATGTCGGCAGTCCGCACAGTGACTTCCATCCGCCCAGGACCCACTACTCGGAAATCCAGTTTGCTTCCGGGTTCGAGCCCCAAGTCTGTGCGCACTTCGACGGGCACCGTTATCTGTCCTTTACTGGTGAGTGTCGCCATGCTCATCGGACGTCTCCTTGTTTGCGGAATCATTCCTTACTTCATGGTATCAGGCTTACGTCTCATGACTGAAACCCCGGGTGTCCGGCGCGGATCGGCCCCGAATAGTCGCTACGCCGCTGGGCCCAAGCATGGCCGGACCCGAGCGAACGGCGGGGTCCGATCCGGCGGCATCGAGCATCTGAAAAGCGGAAACCCCTGGACGATGCCGTCCGCGAGGCCTGGGAGCGGCAGGCCGGGGCACGACGGTGTCAGCCCGGTGGAGTACGGTTGGACGCCTTGCGCCCGGTGACAGAACTGCAGCGGACGGTGGCCCCGTTCGAGTTCGTGGCGGACTACCAGCGGTCAATCGCCGATCGGAAGCGTGGGCAGGGCCGCCAAGGCGTAGAGGGGAAGATCGACCACTGATCCGCGCCTGGCATAGGGCGCCAACGAGGCCCGCACCGCCAGCGTAGGGTCGTATTTCTGTCGATACACCCGCAGCGACTGTGACTTGAGGTTGAGCCCAGCCTTGACTTCGACCGGCACTATGTCCTGCGCCCGTTGGACAACGAAGTCGACTTCGGCCGAGCCCGCGGCGTTGGCCCAATAGTGCGGCACGGCCCCGAGCGCGCCCGAGAGTTCAGCGGCGGCGTACTGTTCGGTCAGACTGCCTCGGAACTCGGTGAACAACTGGTTGGGGTGGATGACGGACTCGGGGCTGAGCCCTGCCAACGCGCCGAGCAGGCCAGTGTCGGCCAGGAACAGCTTGAAGGCCGAAGGGTCGGCGTAGCTGTTCAGCGGCAGGCGCGGCGCGGCCGCCCGGCGGACCTGCATGACGACTCCCGCTTGGGCCAGCCACTCGATGGCTCTCAGATGAGTGCGGCTGCGCGCGCCCGGCCCGAGGTCCGCGTACGCGAACCGGTGTTGGTCCTTGGCCAACTGCGCCGGGATCGATCTCCAAATCGCTCTGATCTTCGGCACTTGCGCGGCCGGGGCGTGCTTCGAGAAGTCGCGATCATAGGCCCGTAGAATCTCCTCTTGGACATCACGGGCGCGGGAGTAGTCGTGTTGGCCTGCGAATTCGGCCACGGCCTCTGGCATGCCGCCCACGAACAGGTAATCACGCAACGCGGTCGCCAATCGATCATGGAAAGGCGCCAGCAACTGCCAGTCCTGCCCGGCCATGGCGGACGCTAACGCCTCCTGACCCAGCGCGCGTAAGAATTCCCAGAACGACATTGGACCGACCGGCAAGAAGTTGACTTTGCCGACCGGGAACGAATCGTCGGAGTGAAGCGCGATGCCCAGCAGCGATCCGGCGCACGCGATGTGGTGGGCCTCGGCGTGGTCGGACAGGTATTTCAGCGCGGTCAAGGCTCTGGGGCAGGCCTGGATTTCATCGAGCACGATCAGCGTCCCGCCGGGCTTGATGGGGACGCCGGTCGCCACCTGTAGCTGGCCAATGATCCGGGAGGCATCAAAATCGCCTTCGAAGACGGCGCCCAGCGATGGGGTTTGCTCGAAGTCTATGTAGGCGGTGTGTTGGTACCGCTGCCGTCCAAGTTCTCGCAGGAGCCAGGTCTTGCCCGCCTGACGCGGCCCCTCCAACAACAGCGGCTTGCGCCGGGCGGAGGCCTGCCACGCTGTCAGTTTGGCCATCGCATCGCGTTCCACGATCTCATCGTACAGGGTTTGCCTCGGAAAGGCGGCGACAGCGCCACAGATTGGCCCCGAAAAGTGGCGGCAGCGCCACAGATTGGCCCCGAAAAATGGCAAGGTCGCCCGACTCAACCACGGCCAGGCTTGAGCGAGCGTGACGACCTGCCCCGGCGGCATCGGACATCTGAAAAGCGGAAACCCGTGGACGATGCCGTCCGCGAGGCCTGGGAGCGGCAGGCCGGGGCGGCACAGTGTCAGCCCGGCGGAGTACGGTTGGACGCCATGCGCCCGGTGACAGAACTGCAGCGGACGGTGGCCCCGTTCGAGGTCGTGGCGGACTACCAGCCGTCCGGGGACCAGCCGACGGCGATCAAGGAACTGACGGAGCGGATCAACGCGGGGGAGAAGGACGTGGTCCTGCTCGGCGCGACCGGCACCGGGAAGACCGCGACCACGGCCTGGCTGATCGAACAGGTCCAGCGCCCCACGCTGGTGATCGAGCCCAACAAGACGCTGGCGGCCCAACTCGCGTCCGAGTTCCGCGAACTGCTGCCGAACAACGCGGTCGAATACTTCGTCTCCTACTACGACTACTACCAGCCGGAGGCGTACATCCCGCAGACCGACACCTACATCGAGAAGGACTCCTCCATCAACGACGAGGTGGAACGCCTGCGCCACTCGGCCACTTCTTCGCTGCTGACCAGGCGGGACACCGTGGTGGTGGCGTCGGTGAGCTGCATCTACGGGCTCGGCACGCCGCAGGAGTACGTCGACCGGATGGTGCAGTTGGAAGTCGGCCAGCAGATCGAGCGCGACCGGTTGCTGCGGCGGTTCATCGACATGCAGTACGCGCGCAACGACATGTCCTTCACGCGGGGCACCTTCCGGGTGCGGGGCGACACGGTCGAGATCATCCCGATGTACGAGGAGTTGGCCCTCAGGATCGAGTTCTTCGGCGACGAGGTCGAGGCCCTCGCCACCCTGCACCCCCTGACCGGCGAGGTCATCCGGCCGGAGGCCAGCCTCAACATCTTCCCGGCGTCGCACTATGTGGCCGGGCCGGAACGGATGGAGGCGGCGACGGGCGCCATCGAGATGGAACTGGAATGGCGGTTGGGGCAGCTGGAGCGCGAAGACAAGTTGTTGGAGGCCCAGCGCCTGCGTATGCGCACCAACTACGACCTGGAGATGATGCGCCAGATCGGGACCTGCGCCGGGATCGAGAACTACTCGCGCCACATCGATGGCCGTTCGCTCGGCACGCCGCCGAACACCCTGCTGGACTACTTCCCCGAGGACTTCCTGCTGGTGATCGACGAATCGCATGTCACGGTGCCGAAGATCGGCGCCATGTACGAGGGCGACATGTCGCGCAAGCGCACGCTCGTGGAGCACGGGTTCCGCCTTCCCTCGGCCCTCGACAACCGGCCGCTGCGCTGGGAGGAGTTCCTGGAGCGGATCGGTCAGACCGTCTACCTGTCCGCGACCCCCGGCCCCTATGAGCTGGCGTTGTCGGACGGCGTGGTGGAGCAGATCATCCGGCCCACCGGGCTGGTCGACCCGGAGGTGTCGGTGCGGCCCACTGAAGGCCAGATCGATGACCTGCTGCACGAGGTCCGCGACCGCGCCGCCCGCGACGAGCGCGTCCTGGTGACCACGCTGACCAAGAAGATGGCCGAGGACCTGACCCAGTACCTCGCCAGCCACGATGTGCGGGTGCGCTACCTCCACTCCGACGTGGACACCCTCAAGCGGGTCGAACTGTTGCGGGAACTGCGGTTGGGCGTCTTCGACGTGTTGGTCGGCATCAACCTCCTGCGTGAGGGCCTGGACCTGCCGGAGGTCTCGCTGGTCGCCATCCTCGACGCCGACAAACAAGGCTTCCTGCGCTCGGGGACGTCCCTGATTCAGACCATCGGGCGGGCCGCGCGCAACGTCTCGGGGGCTGTCATCATGTACGCGGACGACATCACGCCGGCGATGGCGGACGCCATCATGGAGACCGACCGCCGTCGCGCCAAGCAGATCGCCTACAACGAGGCGCACGGCGTGGACCCGCAGCCCCTGCGCAAGAAGATCGCGGACATCACCGACGCGCTGATGCGGGAGGACCAGGACACCGCCCAGTTGTTGGCCGATGCCGCCGGGTCGGGTTCCGACGGCGGGGCTCGGCCTGGCAAGGCCAAGGCTCGTGTGTCGGGAGGGTCTCGAGGGTCGGGAGGGTCACGCGGACCGAAGGAACCGGCCCTGGTGGGGCAGATCCTGAACGAGATCTCGTCACTGACCGAGTTGATGCGTGCCGCCGCCGCCGAGTTGAAGTTCGAGTTGGCGGCGCGGTACCGCGACCAGATCGCGGAGCTGAAACGGGAGTTGCGGGAAGTCCGCGAGGCCATCAAGTAGCTGGCTGTTTCTTGGGCTCTGCCGGGTTCGGGGCGCGCTGGGAGCCGTTTCGGCGGCATCGGCGGCGCGTCGAGGCGAGGTGCCCTACGACGCTTCCGGAATCTCCTGAGTGAGGACGTCCGCCTCCGGGAAGACGACCGGGCTGCGCCGCTCGACCAGGATCGCGTCGTGCCAGGCCCCATTGATCTCGAAGAACCGCTCACGGCGTCCAACCGTGCGAAAGCCCAGGTCTTGGAACAGTTCGAGGGCGGCCTTGTTCTGGGGGGCGACGTAACCTTGGAGGGTCCACAGGCCCGCCTCTTCCGATGCCGTGATGAGGTTGGCCAGCAAGTGACGGCCGAATCCCTGGCCCCGGTAGCCCGCCTCGACAAAGATCGAGATGGAGGCCACGCCCGCCAGCGATGGCCGGTTGGAGATGGCTTCAAGCGCGGCCCAGGCGGTCACCCGGCCCTCGCGGTTGGCGGCCACCAACCTGTGGGTCGGCAGGTAGCGGGCGTCCCATTCCTCCCAGGTCGGGAGCTTCCCCTCGAGCGCGCCTGGCCCGAGCGCTCCGGACAGAATGGCTGAGACGTCGCTCCAGTCACGGGCGAGCAAAGGACGGATATGCATGTCAGCCTTCCGCGAAAGGCCCCAACGTGGGGCTCCAGTGGTTGATGGTGATCTTGGCCACGAGTCCCGCCCGGTTGATCGGATCAGCGGCGATCAGCGCCTCGGCGCCGGCTTGGTCATCGGCCTTGAGGATCAGCAAGCCTTCGTTCGCGTCCAGGAAAGCCCCCGAAGCCGCGAGCTTGTCCCCGTCGAGCAGTCGGGCCAGGTAGGCGCGGTGCTCGGGCTTGGCGGCGGCGACCGCCTCAGGTTGGTCGGCGTACTGGTAATGGACGGCGAAGATCGCCATTGAGGTCCTCCTAGGGTTACACCCGCCATTATGCCACCAGCGATTTCGAGGGCTGACCCCGCAGACGCTCCGCAAACCATGTTGCGGCTGGGCGCCAGCTTTGGTTCGGTACGCGGGTCGTTTGGTGGCTGGGCGAGGAAACATCCCAGCTATGCCACGCCGCCTGGTTGGAACAGCTTGATGGGCAGGTGCTTCGCGTAAGCGGCGAAGTCATCGTCGGTGGTGAAGATCGGCCAGTCCCGGCTCGTGGCGACGGCGCAGATGAGGAAATCGACGCCGGATCCTCGAATGCCGTGGCGGCGGCATTCGTTCGCGTATCGGGCAGCGGTGACATAGTCGGCGCTGGTCACGGGCTCGTCATGGTAGATGTCTAGCCGTTCCATCAGGCGTTCAAAGACCGCGAGATCGCGGATGCCGGAGAGCAATTCCTGGCGGATCGGGCCGATCAGGGCGACGCGTGCGTCGAGCATCAACTCGGCCAACGCGCGCACCAAGTGTTCGTCCGCTGCGGGCACGCGTTGACGGCGTAGAGCCAGCGACCACACCGACGTGTCGACCAGCACTGGCATCAGGCGCGTTCCCTGGCCTTCTTGTAGTCGTAGTCGGGGTCGTAGGGAATGGTGCCGAAGAGTTCGACCAACTAGGTGGCGCGCCGCCGTTGGACGAATTCCTGGAGAGCCCGATTCACGGTCTCGCGTTTCGTCTTCATGCCGCCGAGTCGGAGCGCCGTCGCGAGGAGCTCGTCATCGAGGGCGAGGTTGCTGGGCATGTCCTTATCCGATCTGGCAGGTGGTCACACGTGATGTCACACAATGCTACACACATAGGCGGATCGGGGCCACGGGCGGATGTGGAGGCAAATGGCAGCGAGCCGATGCGGGAGCGCCAAGTAGAGTGGACGCTCGTGAGCCAAGCGACCGGAGCAACCCAGAGACGTGGGCCATTCAGGCCCGGCGACCGCGTCCAACTGGCCGACACCAGGGGACGGCTCAACACGATCATCCTCGGGGCCGGGAAGGCGTTCCATTCCCATCGCGGCTCGTTCGCGCACGACGATTTGATCGGGCGGCCGGAGGGCACAGTCATGACCACATCCGAGGGCCGTCAGTACGTCGCCATGCGCCCGCTCCTGGCGGATTTCGTGCTGTCGATGCCGCGCGGCGCGGCGGTGGTGTATCCGAAGGACGCCGGGCAGATCGTCCAGATGGCGGATATCTACCCGGGCGCCCGCGTCATCGAAGCCGGGGCCGGTTCTGGCGCGCTGACCATGTCGTTGTTGCGGGCCGTCGGGGACCAAGGCGGGTTGGTGAGCGTGGAGCGGCGGGAAGACTTCGCTGTGATCGCCAAGGCCAACGTCGAGAGTTGGTTCGGTGGCCCGCACCCGGCCTGGGTTTTGCGGGTGGGCGATCTGAGCGCGGTTGTGCAAGACGAGAATCTGACGGGTTTCGACCGGATGGTGCTGGACATGCTGGCGCCGTGGGAGAACGTCGAAGCCGCCCATCAGGCGCTGCGGCCGGGCGGTGTGCTGATCGCGTATGTCGCCACGACACCCCAGCTATCGCGGTTCGTGGAGACCTTACGGGACTTCGGCAGTTTCACGGAGCCGGAGGCGTGGGAGTCCACTGTGCGCGGTTGGCACGTCGAGGGTTTGGCGGTGCGCCCCGAGCACCGCATGATCGGGCATACCGGTTTCCTGGTCCGCACTCGCCGCTTGGCGGATGGTGTGTGCGCGCCCGAGCGGCGGCGGCGGCCCGCCCCCGGCGCTTACGATGCCGCCGGTTTGGAATGGAACGCGGAGGCGTTCGGCGAGCGACAGGTCTCTGATCGGAAGATCCGACGGGTGCGCCGGGCGTTGGAGCAGCCGACTGACCGCTCCTGACCGAATTATGAAAGAATCAACCCGATTATGAAGGATTATGAAGAAATCAACCCGACCATGAAGGGTGGCCGGTCGTGACGAACCCGTTCACGCCAACCTTTGGCGTCAGCCCGCCGCTGTTGGTGGGTCCGGGTGTCTTTGGATTGGCCGCCGGGTTCATTCGCGCGGGCCGGTCGTGATTGTTGGGCTGTGCGGCGGGGTGACGATGGTGGTCCCGGTTGCGGGGTCGTTGGCCCACCCGTGGTGAGTCTTCAACTGATGGTCGGCATAACTTGTACAAGAGTTGCATATTCGAACCCGTGGTGTGATCGATAGCTGGCCTCGCCGGAGCGAGCGGAACCCGGTGGTCTGGTTCGCA
>JAISCU010000023.1 GCA_031265345.1 Bifidobacteriaceae bacterium | reverse complement strand
CGGAAGCGCGGCCCGAAAGCCTCGCCCAGGTGATCGAGCGTCCGCGCGAGCGTCATGCCGGCCCCGGCATCAGCCACCGCCGTGCCGCCGGCCGCGGCTCTGGCGGCCGCGAACAGCCTGACCTGGACTGGCTCTGTCATGACGCGGACTCGGGCAGGCGGTCGCGGGCCGCCCGGGAGCACACGGCCAGGGCCGCGTCGACGGACTCCCGCGATCCGCCCCGCATCCCGGCCGCGTACCCGGCGATGAACGCGGTCAGCGGCGCGGCCGGTCGGGCCACGTTATGAGCCACCTGGGCGGTCATGTCCAGCACCGCTGCGGCATCGAGGGCCGACGTGCTGGGAAGGTCCAAGGCGACCGCTATCTGTTCCAGCCATCCGCTCAAGTCCGGTGTCTCTCGCATGGTTATCTCCTTCACTGGTATTCACTGGTATTCACTGGTATTCACTGGTAACCCAATTCCCTGGCCTGGCGCCAGGTGTCGACATCCCTGACGGCCGGACCGGCCAGCCGCACTCGGCGCGGTGACAGCGGCCCCAACAAGCTGCGGACCGATTCTCCCGAGCCGCCCGGCGCCAGGCCGCCACAGGCCGCGGCCAGCGCACCCAGCCGCCAGACGCCGAACAGCCACTGGTCGCGCCCGTCCGGTCCCTGCGCCAGGACTCCCGCCTGGCTCGCTTCGGCGCCGGCCCTCACCAATCGCGCCAAACTGGCACCCGCTCCGGGCATGTCGCAGGCCAGCACAATCACCAACTCGGTATCCGGACGCGGCCCAAGCGACGCCACACCCGCCGCGATTCCCCGGGCCGGGCCGCCGAAGCGGGGCTGTTCGCAGGTCCAGATCACGCGGGGCCCCCACAAGGCCGCCTCAAGCGGACGTTCCGGCCCCACCACCACCACGCGTTCGGCGCCGGCGGCGGAACAGGAACCCACCGCCACCGAGAGCAGACTTCCGCCAGCGCCGGTCAGGCTCGCCTTGTCCGTGCCGCCCAAGCGCCGCGAGCGGCCACCAGCCAGGACCACGGCCATCATGGTCATCCCCCGATCGCCCGCATCAGCCGGTCAGGTGGCCGGAAGTCGCTGCGCCCGATCTTGTGGCCAGGCGCCTTGGTCGCCACGCAGGCGATCATTGCCCGCGCCAATTCGAGGTCCGAGGCGCCGTCGCGCAAGGCGGAGCGCAGGTCGGCCTCGGTGTGCGCGAACAGGCAGGATCGTAGCTGGCCGTCGGCCGTCAGCCGCAGGCGCGAGCAGTCGCCGCAGAACGGCCTGGTCACCGAGGCGATGACACCGACCACCGCCGGACCGCCGTCAACCAGGTAGCGCTCGGCGGGCGCCCCTTGTCGGCTCTCCGGCAACGCCATGAGCGTGTGACGGGTCGAGAGGCGTTCCAGCACCTCGTCCGCCGTCACCAGGTCCGAGCGGCGCCAGGCGGTCGGGTCGCCCAGGGGCATCTGCTCAATGAAACGGAGTTCGCATCCGCGCGCGAGCGCGAACTCAAGCAGGCGGCACGCCTCGTCGTCGTTGTGCCCGCGCATAAGCACCGCGTTGATCTTGACGGGCATCAGCCGGGCGGCGGCATCGATCCCCGCGAGCGCCTGGCCAAGCCCGTCGCGGCCGGTCAACCGGGCATAGCGGTCGCGGTCGAGCGAGTCCAGCGACACGTTGACCCGTGTCAGGCCCGCCTCGGCCAGCCGCCCGGCCAGTTCTGCCAACCGCAGTCCGTTGGTGGTCAGGGCGATTCTGGGCCGGGCCGCCAGGTTGGCCAATCCGGCAACCACCGCGACCGCGTCCCGCCGCACCAGGGGCTCGCCGCCGGTCAGTCGGATCTTCGTGATCCCCAGCCCAGTCGCCACCCGCGCCAGGCGCACAATCTCCGCGCGATCCAGGAACAGCCGCCGCGGCATGCCAGCTTGGCCGCCTGCGGGCACGCAGTACACGCAGCGCAGCGAGCAGCGGTCCGTCAGCGAGACGCGTAGGTCGGTGTGGACGCGCCCGTATTGGTCGATCAAACGTGACGGTTGCACGATGCCGCCCGCCAGGGTCGCCGCCGTCACGTCGAGTTCACCCATTCGTCGGCCCCGTCGGCGAAGAACTGCTGTTTCCAGACCGGCAACTGGGCCTTGACCAGGTCGACCAGTTCACCGCAGGCGGCGAAGGCGGCAGCCCGGTGCGGGGCGGCGGTGGCGGCCACGAAGGCCACCTCGCCGACGGCCAGCTGGCCGGTGCGATGGGCCGCCGCCAGGCCGGTCAGGTCTGGATGGGAGCGTGCGAAGCGTCTGAGCAGATTCTCCAGGACCCCGGCGGCGTCGGGATGCGCTTCATAGGTCAGACCGGTCACAGCCCGGCCGCCGTCGTGGTCGCGCACGGTCCCGACGAACACCACCGCGGCGCCGGCCGCGTTGGCGGTCACTTGGGCGCGCAGGCGCTCGGGGTCCAGCACGGCCTCGCTCACCATGGCGGCGACCTTCGCTCGCGGCTCGTGGTCCTGGCCGGCCAATTGGGCCATTATGTGCGGAAACAGCGGCTCCAGCAGCTCCAACCCGGCATCCGCCGCAGCGGGCGCACCGGGCAGCGCGATCACCAGGCAACGCCCTATCAAGCCGGCCACGCCTCTGCTCAAAGCCGCGAACGGAGTGTCCCCGTCTCTTCGGAGCAGGTCCGCCAATCCCGGTGCTGGAGCGTCGAACAACTCGCCCAGCGCCTCTGGCGTGTGGTCGCGCGGCCCCAGGCCAGTCCCTCCAGTAGTCAGCACCAGCGCCGCCCCTTGGGCGACGGCGGACCTGACCGCTTGGCGGATGGCGTCCACCTCGTCGGGAACCACGACGGCATCGTCACAGGTGAAGCCCGCCGACCGCAGCCCTTCGACCAGCCGAGGGCCGGACGCGTCGGACCGAACCCCAGCTGCGGCCCGGTCGGAGACCGTCACCACCGCCGCGCGCCCCAGGTCGAGTGCCCAATCGCCGCTGCGGCCCCCGGACTTGGCCACCACTTGGATCGACGCCAGAGTGGCCGAACGGTCGACCCCCTTGATCATGTCGATCAACGCCAGCCCGGCCACCGTGACAGCCGTCAAGGCCTCCATCTCCACGCCGGTGCGTCCACCCGCGCGGGCGGACGCCTCCAGCCGGACGGAGCCGTCCATCACTTGCGCGGTCACCTCGACGTTGGTCAGCCCGACGGGATGGCAGAGCGGAATCAGTGCCGGGGTCTGCTTGGCGGCGGCGATCCCGGCGATCCGCGCCACGGCCAGCGCGTCGCCTTTGGGCAGGGCGCCGTCGCGCAGGAGGGCCAGTGCCGTGGGCGAGCCCAGCACCAACGCTTGGGCCCGAGCCGTGCGCACGGTCACCGCTTTGGCCGAGACGTCGACCATGCGCGCCTCGCCGCTGGCGTCCACGTGAGTCAGGCCGCTCATCGCCTGACCTTCTGGCGGTAGACCACATAGGGACGCGCCAGGTACCCCAGAGGAATCGAGAAGACGTGCACCAGGCGCGTGAACGGCCAGATGGCGAACAGCGCGAAGGCCGCCACCACATGCACCTGGTACGGCCAGGGCGCCTCCGCCATCAGCCCCACCTGGGGGTCGAGGTAGAAGACTGACCGGAACCAGACCGCGATGGTCTCGCGGTAGTCGTAGCCCGGACCGAAGACGTTGAGCGCGAACGTCGGATACATGCCGAAGGCCACTATGACAGACAAGAGCCCATACATGACCCGGTCCCAGCCGGTGGTCACGAACCGCAACCGGGCGCGGGACCGGATTCGACGGATCACCAGGACGACCAGCCCGGCTGTCAGCAAAGTGCCCGCCAACGCGCCGCCCATCACCGCCATCAGGTGATAGGCGTGTTCCGGCACCCCCAACGCCGAGGTCACCGAGGCGGGCACCAGCAACCCGGCGGCGTGGCCCATGATCGCGATCAACGCCCCGGCGTGGAAGAGCGGCGAGCCCCAGCCCAGCCAACGGCGCTCCAGCAGCTGGGAGGTCCGGCTGGTCCAACCGAACTGATCGGTGCGCCACCGCCACACCAGCCCGACCAGGGAGGCCACCAACGCGGCGTAAGGCCAAATCCCGAACAGCGCCAGGCTCATGATCCCGTCCCCACTTGCTCCATCGGCGGTCCTGACATGACCAGGGAATCGACCCGTTCGCGTCCCTGGGAGGACAAGCGGCCCAGCATAAGCCCGCAGGCAGCGGTCAGGTCGCGGTAGGGGGAACCGTCGAGCGCCCGGTCCAGCAGTTCCAGCCCCACATGGCAGGAAGCGAGCGCCGCTTGACCGGCTTCAGGCGAGCGGGACGCGAACTCCGCCAACAAAGGCAGGTAGTCCGGCAGTTCGGATTCGGGCGGCACCAGTCCGGCCAGACGGTAGCGCTGCTTCAGGACCACCAGCGCGGCGCCGCGCTGCCGGGTCTCGCCGAACTCGCCGTAGGTCAGGTGCAAGGTGGTGCGCCGACGCAGGTCGAACGTCTCGACGTAAGCGGACTCCAACGTCCCGACCCGGCCAGCGGCGAAGTGCCGCGCGAATCGCGCCACCCGCGCCGCCGCGGGCGAATCCGGCAACGACTCTGCCACCGCCGCCAGGTCGTCGCGAGCGGCCAGCAGGTCCGGGCCGGGGTACTCCATGAGCAGGCTGATCAGGCCATAGATCTGACTAGCGTGGCCGATGCCGTCCGCAGGCCGGGCGCGGCGCCTCATCGCCGCGGTCCGTTCAGTTCGAGGCGCACCGGTCCACCAGCCGCTGCGGGGAACCCCGCCAGGCCCGGCTGTTCGTTCATGCCGGGACCGCCCGGTCGGTCGAGCGCGCAATCGGTCTGCCAGGAGGCCAGCCGGGCGCCTTCGACCCGATGGGCCATCGGCACCACGAAACGATCTGCCGCCTTGGCCACGCCCAACAGCCGGTAGAGGTCCTCCAAGTCTTGGGCCGAGGCGCCGACGGATGACAACAGGGACTCGTCAACGGACCCCTCCAAGGTCAGCCGACGCATGTGCGAACGCATCGCCGCCAGTTTCATGAGCACGCCCGCCACCGCCGCCGCATCCCCGGCAGTGAACAACTCGGCCAGATACTCCAAGGGGATGCGCAGGCCGGAGACGGCGTGGAACACATCGTCCGCACAGTCTTGGTCGCCGCCCAGCTCAGCGGTGGCGTCCAGGACGGGCGAGAGCGGTGGGATGTACCAGACCATCGGCAGGGTGCGGTACTCCGGATGGAGCGGCAGGGCCACCCGGTGCCGCATCGCCAGCGCCCAGACCGGGGAGCGCCGGGCAGCGTCGATCCAGTCGGAAGCGATACCGGCCTCAAGCGCCGCCGCCACGACCGAAGGGTCGAACGGGTCCAGGAACACCGAGCGCTGGGAGGCCAGCAACGCGCGAGGATCACGCACCGCGGCGGCCGCGCCCACGGCATCGGCGTCGTAGAGCATCACCCCGATGTAACGGATGCGCCCAACACAGGTGACAGCGCAGACCGTCGGTTGCCCGGCCTCGACGCGCGGGAAGCAGAAGGTGCATTTCTCGGCCTTGCCGGTGCGGTGGTTGATGTAGATCTTCTTGTACGGGCAGCCGCTCACGCACATCCGCCAGCCCCGGCATTTGTCCTGGTCCACGAGCACGATGCCGTCCTGGGCACGTTTGTACAGCGCGCCCGAGGGGCAGGCCGAGACGCAGCCGGGGTTGAGGCAATGCTCGCACAGGCGTGGCAGATGGAACATGAAGGCGCGCTCCAATTCCAAGCGCACCTTGCGGCCCGTCGCGACGATGTTGGGGTCCTGGTTCGCGTAGAGCTCCGAGCCCGCCAGGCCGTCCTCCCAGTTCGGACCCCACTC
Organism: Bifidobacteriaceae bacterium; assembly: GCA_031265345.1. The sequence goes on along the minus strand of JAISCU010000023.1, from coordinate 11,627 downwards.
GATCGACGCGGGCCGTCCGGTCAAAGCCGACAGGGGCCGCGCCACCGGCATATTCGCGCCCGGCGCCGCTTTCAGCAGGGTGTCGAAGTCGTAGGTCACCGGGTCGTAGTAATCGTCCAGCGCGGGCAGCTCGGGGTTGGCGAAGATGCGCGCCAGGCGCCGGAGCCTCCCTCCCGAGCGCAGGCGCAAACGCCCGTCGCGGCCCAGCTCCCAGCCGCCGCGCCAGCGGCGCTGGTCCTCCCAGGCGACGGGATAGCCCACGCCAGGCTTCGATTCGACGTTGTTGAACCAGGCGTATTCCACGCCGTCCCGGTTGGTCCAGGTCTGTTTGCAGGTGACCGAGCAGACATGGCAACCGATGCACTTGTCCAGGTTCAGGACCATCGCGACCTGCGCCATGACCCTCATCAGTACTTCACCTCCTGCGAGCGGCGGCGGATGACCGTCAGCTCGTCGCGTTGGTTGCCGGTGGGACCGTAGTAGTTGAAGCCGAAAGTGAGCTGGGCGTAGCCGCCGATCAGATGAGTGGGCTTGATGTAAAGCCTGGTCAGAGCGTTGTTGGTGCCGCCGCGGCGGCCGTCGCGCTGGGTCAGCGGCACGGCCACGTTGCGGTCTTTGGCGTGGTACATGAAGACGGTCCCGGTTGGCATGCGGTGCGACACCACGGCCCTCGCGGTGACCACGCCGTGCGAGTTGTAGGCCTCGATCCAGTCATTGTCGCCCGCGCCGATCTTCCCCGCGTCCTCCAGCGACATCCAGATCACGGGTCCGCCCCGCGACAGCGCGAGCATGTACGGATTGTCGGCGTAGGAGGAGTGGATCGACCATTTCGAGTGCGGCGTCAGGTACCGGACCGTCACCTGCGCGCCCGCGTCCCGGTCGGCGATGGGCCCGTAGATGCGGGCCAGGTCCAGCGGCGGACGGTAGACCGGCAGGCCCTCGCCGAACTCCGTCATCCAGTCGTGATCGATGTAGAACTGCTGGCGCCCGGTCAGGGTGGACCAGGGCCGGTCCCGCTCCACGTTGATGACGAAGGCCGAGTAGCGACGGCCATCGGTCTCCGAGCCCGACCATTCGTAGCTGGTCATGACCGGCTGCGGCCCCAGTTTCAGGTCCGCGAAGGTGATGCGGCGGTCCTCGGACTCCTCCGCCAGGTCGGCCAGCGGTTTGCCGGTGCGCCGTTCCAGCGCTTTGAACCCCGCCACCGCACCCAGACCGTTGGTCGTCCCCGACAGCGCCATGATGGCGTCCGCCATCTTCACGTCCGTGTCGAGCAGTGGGCTCCCGTCCGCCGTGCCGTTCTTCTTGGACAGGAACCGGACCGCATCGTCTCCCGGAACCGTCACGCCCTTGGTGGTGGTGCCGAGCTTGGAGATCAGCGGCCCGAGCGTGCGCCATTTGCGCCCGACGTCCGTGTAGTCCCGCTCGACCACCACCAGCTTGGGCATGGTCACGCCCGGCACCGGTTCGGTTTGGCCCGTCTTCCAGTCTTGGACGATGCCGTGGGGCGAGGCCAGTTCGTCCGGCGTGTCCGTCAGGAGGGGCACGGGCACCACGTCGGTCCTGGTCCCCAAGTGGGTCGCGGCCAGTTCGGCGATCTTATCCGCCAGGTCGCCGAAGGCCTGGTAGTCGGTTCGGGCCTGCCACGGCGGCGCGATGGCCGGGTTGAACGAATGGATGAAGGGGTGCATGTCGGTGGTGGAGATGTCGTGCTTCTCGTACCAAGTCGCGGCGGGGAGCACTATGTCGGAGAGCAGCGCCGAGCCGGTCATGCGGAAGTCGATGGTGGTGACCAGGTCGAGCTTGCCCTCCGGCGCCGGGTCGCGCCAGACGGTCTCCTGGGAGCTCCGGGTCTCTTCAGCCGTGACGGCGGAATCCGTGCCCAGCAAGTGACGCAGGAAATACTCGGAGCCTTTGGCGGAGTTCCCCAGCAGGTTGGCCCGCCACATCGTCAGGCAGCGCGGGAAATTGGCCGGATCGTCCGGGTCCTCGACCGCGAAACGCAGCGCGCCGGACCTCAGCTCGGCGACGACGTGCTCCGGGATGGTCCGCCCGGCCGCCTCGGCCTCACCGGCCAGGTCCAGGGGATTGCGGTTGAAGCCGGGATGTCCCGGCGTCCAGCCCGCCCGCACGGCCTGGGCCAGGCAGTCGATCATGGACTTCCCGTCGAGGGTGCCAGGACCGGTCGGCGAGCTGACGTCGCCGGCCCCGAACTTGTCGTAACGCCACTGGTCGGAATGCGTGTACCAGAAGCTGGTGCCCGCCTGGTGCCGGGGTGGACGCGCCCAGTCGAGGGCGAAGCCGATGTGCTGCTGGCCGGTGATGGGCCGGGCCTTCTCCTGGCCCACGTAGTGGGCCCAGCCGCCGCCGTTGATCCCTTGGCAGCCGGTCAGGGTGACTAGCGCGATCATGCAGCGGTAGATGGTGTCCGAATGGAAATAGTGGTTGGCCCCGGCCCCCATGATGATCATGGACCGGCCGCCGGAGACCTCCGCGTTGCGGGCGAATTCCCTGGCTATGCGCTCGACCTGGGTCGCGGGGACGCCGGTGATCGCTTCGGCCCAGGACGGCGTGCCTGGGGCGGAGACGTCCTCGGGGCCGGTGGGCCATTGGCCCGGCAGGCCGGGCCGTTCCACGCCGTAGTGGGCCATCATCAGGTCGAAGACGGTGGTGACCAAGGCCTCGCCAGCGGTGGTCGCTACGGTCCTGACCGGCACGCCGCGCCGGACCGACCGGCCCTTGTCGGTGGAGCCGTCCGGGCCGGGCAAGTCGAAACGCGGCAACTCGATCTCCACGGCTGGGCCGAGTTCGGCGAACAGGGACAGCTGCGGATCGAGGTCCTCGAGGTCGAGGTTCCACCGGCCCTCGCCCGCGTCGCCCCAGCGGTCGCCGAGCGTGCCGTTCGGCGCGACCAACTCCGGTGCCTGCTCGGAGCGGTCGGCGAACAGAACCGGCCTGAAGGCGGCGTGCTGGGCGCTCGCGAGCGCGGGCACGGCATCGGCGGTCAAGAACTTGCCCGGACGCCAGACGCCGCCCGGCGCGGGCTCCAACCGGACCAAGAAGGGCGCGTCGGTGTACTTCTTGACGTACGCCTCGAAGCGGTCCACGCGGCGGTCGCGGTGGAAGTCGCGCAAGACGACGTGGCCCATGGCGAAGGCCAACGCGCCGTCGGTGCCCGGCGCGGGGGCCAGCCAATCGTCCGCGAACTTGACGTTCTCGGCGTAGTCCGGGGCAACGGCCACCACCTTCGCGCCCTTGTAGCGGGCCTCCGTCATGAAATGCGCGTCCGGAGTGCGCGTCACGGGCACGTTCGAGCCCCACATCATGATGTAGGAGGAGTTGAACCAGTCGGCGCTCTCCGGCACGTCGGTCTGGTCGCCCCAGATCTGGGGACTGGCCGGAGGCAGGTCGCAATACCAGTCGTAGAAGCTCAGCAGTGTCGCCCCGAGCAGCGAGAACAGCCTGGTCCCGGCGCAGAACGAGACCATCGACATGGCCGGGATGGGGGTGAACGCGGCGATCCGGTCGGGGCCGTAACGCTTGATGGTGTGGACGTGGGCGGCGGCCTGGATCTCCTGGGCCTCCTCCCAGGTCGCGCGGACGAACCCGCCCTTGCCGCGGGCCCGCTTGTAGCTGAGCGCTTTGGCGGGCGATTCGACTATCGCGGCCCAGGCCTCGACCGGGTCCTTGCCCTGGGCGCGCTCGGAGCGGTACAAGTCGAGCAGGACCTGGCGCACGTAGGGGTAGCGGACCCGGCCGGGCGAATAGGTGTACCAGGAGAAAGACGCTCCCCTGGGGCAACCGCGAGGCTCGTACTCGGGAGAGTCCGGCCCGGCCGACGGGTAGTCCGTGAACTGGTGCTCCCAGGTGATCAGGCCGTCCTTGACGTAGACGTTCCAGGCGCACGAACCGGTGCAGTTGACCCCGTGGGTTGTGCGCACCACCTTGTCGTGGGCCCAGCGGTCTCGGTAGAAGCGTTCCCATTCGGGCTTGTCCGGCTGGGTGACGGTGCGGTGGTCGGGGCCGAGCTGCTCCTTGGTGAGCCAGGCTCGCGTCCGCATGAGGGCCTCGACCGGGTTCATGAGCGGGCTTCCGCGCCCGGCCGGGCGTAATACCACCAGGCGAGGGCGGCGCAGACCACGGCATAGGCCAGGACGAAGCTGAAGACGGCGGTTTTCGAGAACGTGTCGAAGGCGACGCCGAACAAGAACGGTCCCAGGGCCGCGGCGGCGGCGGTCCAGCCGATCACGCCGCCGGCCTGGCGGGCCGGGAAGATCATCGGCATCTGCTTGAAAGTCGAGGCGTTGCCGACTCCGGCGAAGAAGAAGATCGCGAACATGCCGGTCAGGAACAGCGGCATGGGCACCAGGTCTTGCCTTCCTTGCACGTCCTTGGCCAGGCCGATCAGGATCGGGATGGTTGAGAGCGCGATGCCCCCGCCGGACACCACCGTCCATGGGCCGCCGCCGAACTTGTCGCAGAGCGGTCCCCAGGCGACTCGTGCCAACGAGCCGATGAAGGCTCCGAGGAAGGCGATGGTGGTGCCGCCCAGCCAACTGATCGTCGGGACGGTCGAGTAGAGGTCACCCAGCAGGTTGCCGAACTGCCCCGCCAGTCCGGAGAAGATGCCGAAGGTGAGCAGGTATTCGACGGTCATGAACCAGGTGTGCTTGTTGGAGAAGATGTCGAACTGCTGGCGGAAATTGGCCTTGATCGGCACCGATTTGAGCACTATCGCGGCCAGGACGGCGGAGATCGCCAACAACGGGATGATCAGGGCCGGGGCGGTCTGCAACCAGACCAGACGGTCGGGCTTGGCCGCGCTGGTGACCAGTTTGGAGGCGCCGAACAGCGGCGCGCCGACCACCACGGGCGTCAGCAACTGAACCACCGAGACTCCGAAGTTGCCGATCCCGGCCTGCAGGCCGAGCGCCGTGCCCTGCTTCGACTTCGGGAAGAAGTAGCTGGTCGAGGGCATGTAGCCGGAGAACACCCCGCCGCCTATCCCGGTCAGGAAGGCCAGCGCCATCATGGCGGAGAAGGGGGGAGCGGGGACCGCCAGCAGCCAGGCCCACCCAGCCATCGGCAAGATCATGCCGATGGTGGACCACAGGACCAGGCGACGGGTGCCCATCACGGGCGGCAGGAAAGTCCAGACCAGGCGCAACAGGCCTCCGGCCAACCCCGGCATGGCCGCCAGCCAATAGGCCTGCGAGCCGGTGATGATCTGGGCGCCCTGCAGCAAGGGTGCCAGCGAGGAGGTCAGATACCAGACCATGAAGCCGAGCATGAGCGAGTAGGTGGTGGTCCACAGGGTGGGCCAAGCCACTTTCGAGTCCCAGGCCCGTTCGGGGTCCCAACTGGTGATTTGACGGCCTGGGGTCGCGTTCCGGACACTCACGGGTTTGACGCCTCTCGTTAGGGCGGCCGGCCGGACCTGACGGCGGCACTGCCATATCCTGGTTTTACATTAGTAAAAACTATCAGAATGGTGTGAACGTGTCTAATCGCACCATTGGCAGTCGGGGTCACGCCTCAGCTCGATGACGTCCATCCGGCCGTTCAGCAAGTCCATGCAGGCGACGGCGCCGCTCAGCGGTCGGCCCAGGCCGGTCAGGAGCTTGATAGCCTCGCTCGCCTGCATGCTCCCGGCCAGGCCGCAGGCCGGGCCGTAGGCCGAGGCGACCGCGCAGATCCCCGGCTGGGCCAGGTCGGTGAGGCTTTCAGGGGGTCCGAACAGGCAGCGGAGGCAAGGGCCTTGACGCGACCGGATTGACCCCACTCGACCCTCGTAGGCATCGACGGCGGCCCAGACATAGGGCACGCCCCGGCTCAGGCAATAGTCGTTGACCAGGTATTTGGTGGCGAAATTGTCGGAGCAGTCGACCACCAGGTCGGCATCCGCCAAGAGGCGGTCGGCGTTGCCCCGCGCGACCCGCGCCACTTCGGCCCGGGCGGCGACGCCGCTGTTGAGGGACTCGACCCAGGCCGCCGCTTCGGCTGCTTTGGGTTGCCCGATGCGGTCCTCGCGGTAGATGACCTGGCGTCCCAGGTTGGTGAGGTCCACGGCATCGGGATCGATGATGCGGAGACGGCCCACTCCGGCTCCGGCCAGGTAGGCCAGCGCGGGGCAGCCCAGGCCTCCGGCGCCCACCACTGCGACCGTGGCTCGGGCCAGGCGTTGCTGGGCGGCCTCGCTGAAACCGGGCAGGGCGGCCTGGCGCGCGTGTCGCTCGTCCGTTGCCGTTCCTTGCATTTTTAACATGATTTACGTCACAATTACACCATGAGCGGGACTTTGGTCCTGTGGATGCGCCAATACCTCCAATCTACGTTGGTTTTATTCACATTGTTGTGGCGAATCGGAGGTCCCCTATGATCCAGGAGCTGCCTGGACGCTATCGCGTCATGTGGCTGTCGACCATTTCTTTCACGCTGATGTTCGCCGTCTGGCTCCAGTTCGGGATCCTCCAGAGCCCCATCAGCCAGGAGTTCCACCTCTCCACGCCGCAGGTGGCCTGGCTGGTGGCGGTGCCCTCGCTGAACGGCTCGCTGTGGCGGCTGGTGACCGGGCTGATGGCCGACCGCTGGGGCGGGCGCGTGGTCATGACCGGCTTGATGCTGGTCAGCGCCATCCCCACCTTCCTGGTCGTCTTCGCCGACAGCTACGGCCACCTGCTGTTGTTCGCGTTCCTGATCGGCCTGTCCGGCAACTCCTTCACCGTCGGCACGGCCTGGAACTCGGCTTGGTTCCCGAAGCAGCAGCAAGGACTCGCCCTGGGCGTGTTCGGCGCGGGCAACGTGGGCGCCTCGGTCACCAAGCTGATCGGCCCCTCCCTGTTGGCCGCGGTCCCCGGAATCGGGTGGCTGGCCACCATCGGGCTGAACAATTGGCGGCTGGTGCCGGTCATGTACGCCATCGCCTTGATCGGCTGCGCGGCCCTCAACTGGTGGCTCACGCCGCCGGCCGATCAGCGGCCGGGCCGGGGCGTGCCCCTGATGACCCAGCTACGGCCGCTGGCCAAGTGCCGGGTCTGGCGTTTCGCGTTCTATTACGTGGTCGTGTTCGGCGGCTACGTGGCGCTGAGCGCCTGGATGCCGAAGTTCTACACCACCGCCTTCGGCGTGTCGTTGGGATTGGCCGGCCTCCTGACAGCCCTGTTCATCTTCCCGGCCTCGCTGCTGCGGCCCCTCGGCGGCTGGATGTCCGATCGCTGGGGAGCCCGGCCGGTGCTGACGGCCTCCCTGCTGGTCGTTGTCGCGACCACGGTGCCCATGACCATGGACCTGTCCGTGGTGCCGTTCACGGTCCTGTTGGTGGGCCTGGGAGTGGGCATGGGGATCGGCAAGGCTGCGGTCTACAAGCACATCCCCGAGTATTTTCCGACCGACGTCGGGGCGGTGGGCGGCCTGGTCGGGATGCTGGGCGGTCTGGGCGCGGTGGCCTACCCGCCGCTGTTCGCGTACATCGACGCTTGGTTCGGGGTCGGCATCCAGGCCGCCACCTTCGGGACCGTGGCGGTCTCGGGCCTGGGCGCCTTCGGCTGGATGGTGGTCTCGATCATGAGGATCAAGAAGGGGCAGACCGTTCTTGCCGGATCGGCACCTTCTTCAACGGCGTCGCAGGCGCCGGTCCCAGCGACCCTCGGCACAGATGGGGCTCGACCTGGGGCTCCAATTCGACCAACCGATTAGCCGACCGCATCTCGTCGAGGGAGCCGTTGATCATGCCGGCGTGGAGTTGGCAGACCACTTCCGGGTAGCGTTCGGCGGCCGCCAGGAACGGGCAGTTGTGCAGCACCAAGCAGGGGGCCGAGCCGTCTGACTCGATCAGTTCCGGCGCGAACCAGAGCGCGTCGAGCTTGTCCACCAGGCGCTGGTCGATGGCTTCCTCGTCGATCTGCTCGAACGGTGCCGGGCGGGTGGTCAAGTAGCGGCCCCATTCGTGGCCCACCTGGTACATCCATTCCGGCGCCGCCGGGTCCGCCTGCGCGATGGCGGTGGTCAGCATCTCCGCCAGCAGACGGTAGCCCTGGGCGCGCTCATGGGTCTGATTCGGCAAGGTGCCGCTGTAGACCACCTTCGGCCGCCCCGGCATGGAGCGCGATTCGGTCCGGCGCTCCGCCAAGCCCGCGTCCACCAGGGACTCGAGATGGAACCGGGCCGTGTTCACATGGATTCCGCAGAGCTCCGCGACCTTGTCCACGGACAGCGGCTCGCGCGTGTCACGCAGCAGCTGGATGATGTGGGTGCGCCGACCGCCGCGCTCGGTGCGACCAGTGGTCCCGTCGTAGACGGATCCTTGTGACAAAGGCATGGAGGCTGCTTTCTGACGAAGAATTCACCGATCAGCACATTGTAAGGCACTGTCAAGCGGGTGGATCGGTTAGTAGTGACGGTTTTGTCTGGTGAGAATCCTTCCTTCTGCGAGCACGATGACGCGCCCGCGGCCCGCTTGCGCGTCGTCTAGGTCGTGGCTCACCATTAGGCAGGTCTGACCGGTCTGGTCCAGCCATCCGGCCAGGAGTTCCCGAAGCTCGACGACGGCTGACGGATCCAATGCCGCGAACGGCTCGTCCAGTAGCAGCAGACCGGGGTCGCCAGCCAGGGCCCGCGCCAACCCTGTTCGGGCGGCCTGGCCCCCCGACAGGTGCGCGCCGGGCAGGGCGGCGATGGCGGTCAGGCCGAACGTCTGGACCATCTCTTCGGTGCGACTGGCCACCTCGTTTCGGCGCAGCCCGCGGCCCCGCAGTGGGTAGGCGACATTCCCCCACACGGTCAGATGCGGGAAGATGGCCCGCTCTTGGGGCAGGTAGCCGACTGAACGGTGCTCTGGTCGGGTCGGCTTGACGCCCGCGCCCGCCGCTGCCACGCCATCGATCTCGATTCGGCCATCGACTGGGTTGACCAGGCCCGCCAGCACCTTCAAGAGCGTCGACTTGCCGGACCCGTTGGCGCCGGCCAACACACAGCGGTCGCCCGGCGCCAGGTCCAGGTCCACCACCAGGTCGAGTTCGCCGCGTCCCAACCGGACCTCGGCCTTGACCGCCACCCCGCTCATGGGTTCCTCCAGTTCCCGGCCAGCAACATGATGACGGCGGCCACCGCGAGCAGGACCAGGGCCAGTGCGTTGGCGCTCTCCTGGCCACCGGCACCGCCGTTGAAGGCGGTGTAGATCGCGAGCGGCATCGTGCGCGTGATGCCCGGCGCGTTGCCCGCGAACAGGGCGGTGGCGCCGAACTCGCCCAGAGCCCGGGCAAAGCCGAGAAGCGCCCCGGACCGCAGCGCGGGGCCGATCAGAGGCAGCGTGACCGTGCGCAACACTCGTGCCGGACCCGCGCCCAGTGTGCTCGCCACGTCGGGAAGGAGCGGGCCGCGGGCGCGCAAGGCCCCCTCCAGGGCGGTCACCACGAACGGAAGCGCCACGAATGACTGGGCCACCACCACGGCGGCGGTGCTGAACGGCAACGAGACTCCGAGTGTGGCCAGGAACGGGCCCATGACGCCGCGACGGCCCCACAAGTACAACAGCGCCATGCCGCTGACCAGGGGCGGGAGGACCATCGGCAGCAGCACCAGAGCGCGCACCGCCGCAGTCCACCGACCGTTCCGGGCGGCTAGGCAGAGCGCCAGCGGCAATCCGAGGGCCAGGGCCACGGCAGTGGCCACGCCAGCGCAACCGAGCGACAGCCAAAGCGCCTGGCGGGTGGCGGCCTGGACCAAGGCCGCCAGCGCTCCGCCCACGGAGGCCCGCTCGGTCAAAGCCACCAGCGGGGCCGCGATCAGGACCACGGCCACGGCCCCGGCGGCGGCCAGCCACCAGGGCAGGCGCGGCGACCGCCCGTGCCGGGGCCGCTCGGCGGACATCAGCCCAGGGAGGTGAAGCCGCGTTCGGCCAGAACCGCCTGGGCGGGGGCGGAAACCAGGTAGTCGATGAACGCCTGGGCCAAACCCGGTTCGGCCGCGCCCGTCAGGACGGCCACCGGATACTCGGTGGTGACTGCCGTGGGAAGCTCGATCTGCTCCACGGCATCGCCCGCCGCCAGAACGTCCGTCACGTAGACCAGACCGGCCTCCGCCTCACCGGACGTGATCTTGGCCAGCACCGCCTTGACGTTCTGCTCCTCGCTGACCGGCTTCAACTCGATCCCGGCGGCTGTCGCCGCTTGCCTGGCCAGGGCTCCGCAGGGCACGGCTTCGGCGCAGACAACCGTGCGCAGGTCGGACTTGGCCAGGTCGGCGAGGCTGGTGACGTCGCCCGGATTGCCCGCTGGCACGGCGATGGTCAGGGCGTTGGAGGTGAACACTGCCGGCGTCCCGGCCAGGCCCGCTTGGGTCGCCTTGTCCATGTTCGCTTGATCGGCCGAGGCGAAGACGTCGGCCGGGGCGCCTTCGGAGATCTGGGTGACCAGGGTGGACGAGCCGTCGAAGGACAAGACTGTCTCGACGCCTGGGTTGGCGGCCTCGAAATCGACCGCGATCTGCTCGAAGGGCTCCGTCAACGAGGCCGCGGCATAGATCGTCAGTCGCTTGGTCTCAGTGGGCTGGCCGGAGGCGGACGGCGTCAGGCTAGTTGGACTGGAGCTACCGGACGCGTCGGTCGCCGCAGCTTGGCCGCAGGCGCCCAGCCCAGGGATCAGGACGGCCAACGCCGCCATCGCGGTCAGGGTCTTGGAAAGGTTGTTCATATCGTGTCCTTAGATCGTTGGGGTGGTGGCGTCATCGCCACTCCCTCTAATATACCCAAGTATTGTAGTTTTTACGACCACCCGTTATAGTTTCAACTATGAAGGGTGCCGCGATGCTGACGCCGCACCGCGTGCGTCTCGATGTCGAGGCCTACCTCGACGCGGTCCAGCGCCTGATGGCGCCGCTGCCACCGGTCACGGTCGGCCTGGCCGAGGCGCTTGGCCGCGAACTGGCGGAACCGGTCCATTCCCGGCTGCCGCTCCCGCCCTTCGACAACTCGGCCATGGACGGCTACGCGCTGGCGGGTCCGGGCGAGACCTACCGGCTGATGGCAGACGTCGCGGCGGGCGACCACCGTTCATTGAGCCTGCGCGCTGGCCAAGCCGCGCGGGTGATGACGGGAGCTCGTCTGCCGACTGGGACTACCGCAGTACTGCCGGTCGAGCAGGCCCGAGTCGAGGCCGGGCAGGTCAGCGCGACCGCGCCGGTTCGACCGGGGCAGCACATTCGCCTCCGGGGCGAAGACGCGGCCCAGGGTCAATTGGTCCTGGCCGCCGGCGCGGCGCTGGGGCCGGTTCAGTTGGCCGCGGCGGCGGCCTGCGGCGCTGGCCGGGTCAGTGTGCGGTCGCGTCCCCGCGTAGCGGTGGTGGTGACTGGCTCGGAGCTGACCGATCCGGACGGCGCGCCAGGCCCTGGCGGGATCTTCGACTCGAATTCGACCTTGCTGCGAACCGCCTGCCTCAAGGCTGGAGCGGTGATGGCATCCCACGAGCGGCTGCCCGATCAGCCCGGACGCACGGCCAAGGTCCTGGAACGGGCGGGTGCCGCCTCGGACTTGGTCCTGGTCAGCGGCGGGGTGTCGGCTGGCGCTTACGACTACGTCCGTGATTCGATCGCTGCGCTCGGAGGCACGGTCGCCGCCGTCGCCATGCGTCCGG
>JAISCU010000018.1 GCA_031265345.1 Bifidobacteriaceae bacterium | reverse complement strand
GAAAGACCTGGCCGCGACCGGTGTCCTGCAACGCCACTCCTGGCACGGGGAATGGAACTACACCCTCCACCCCCCTCCCGAACCCGAAACGAAACGTTAAATACTGGCAGGCCCTAAGTCCGCGACCGGAGGAACTGTCCGAGCGCCGTGTCGAAGTCGGTCCCCAGGCGCTCAGCCAACTCGGCAGCGATCAACTCCGTCTTCATCGCGACGAGGCTGGACAGGTCCTTGCCTTTGTAGATCATGGTCCCGCCTCATCCCTGGGCCTGCTTCAGGCGCATCACGTCCTCGGCGAAATCAGCGCTCTCCCACAGGCCTTGAGTGTGGAGTGTGGCGTAATTGTCGCGCACCGTTTGGAGCACGCCGTTCGACCGCAACAACTCGAACGCCTGGTGCCCCGGGATCGAATGACGTTCCGCGTACCCCTGCACGGCGGCCACCACCAGCAAGTTCTCGTCGCGCTGCCTCATGCTTTCCGAAGCCGTCAGGTCAGCCTGTCGCGCGGTCCCCGCCTTCCGCGGTCCTTGTCACGGGCTGGCTCTCGCTCGGTTCGCGCGAGCGTCAGGCTTCCTGTCTTTCTTCAATTGGGCCCGTTTCGGCGTGGCGCGCTGACCTGCGCTTCCGCCGTGCGCTCAGCATGCGCCTCCCCGCCATGCCGCCGCCGGTGCCGCCGTCCCGGTCCCCGAACCGGCGCTGTTCGCGGACGCGCGTCCGGGCGGCCCCTTTCAGCGCGCGCCGGGCGAAACTCGCACGGATTCGCCCGCGCGGTCAAATCCCCGCGGGTTCGGCCCTCGGCCGGAAGGAGACGCCGATGCCGCCGACGCGCCCACCTGCGCAAACGCCGGAAGCCGAGCGGGAGGCATCGGGCAACAAGAGGCGGAACTTGCACAGATTTGCGTGCCGCGCGAATCCCGGCAAGTTCCGACACGTCGCCGCCGAATCCGTCGTTCTGCGCGCTCTGCGCCGCCGAGTCCGCAGGTCAGCAGCCGTCCAAAGCCACGCGCTATGCGCTGACCAGCGAAGATACCGAGCCAGGCGGCGCGAGCGAGCGGCATCGTACGAGGCAGAACCCGAGAACGCGCGTCCACACGGCCGCTGACGACCTGGCCAAGGCGCGACGGCGGCGGTCACTTGTTTCCTCTACAGAGGAAAGTCTCGCTCAGATTCAGTAGACTCTCCCTTATGGAGGGAACATTGGATGCCATCGTGCCACGATCCCTTTACTTGGACCGCGTGCTCAAATTGCTGGACACTCCTCCCGTGAAGGTCATCACGGGAATGAGGCGTGTGGGGAAGTCCACCATCTTGCGGTCGGTCGCTGCCGCCCTGAGGCAGAAGGGCGTGCCCAATCAGAACATACTGACGTACAACTTCGAGTCGATGTCTCTAGCTTCCTTGACCAACGCGGAGGCGCTTCACACCGACGTGCTCCGCCGCGCAGGCGAGGCCAAGGGTCGGGTATATCTGCTCCTCGACGAGGTGCAAGAGGTCGCGGACTGGGAGAAGGCTGTCGCCTCGTTCAAGGTCGATCTGGACTGCGACATCGTCGTCACAGGATCGAGTGCCACGCTGCTGGCCTCCGAACTGGCGACCAGGCTGGCTGGCAGGCACATCGAGATCCGTGTCTGGCCACTGTCGTTCAGCGAGTTCCTGACCTTCCAGCACGGCGCCGTGACGAAGCAAGCCGACTCTCCTCAGGCTCATGACGTGAGCGTAGCCCCAGACGCCCCGATCTGGGATTACCTCCGCTTCGGCGGCATGCCTGGCGTCCACGAACTGCCGCCTGATGCGGACGCGCGCGAGGCATATCTGCGCGACGTGTTCAACTCGGTGCTGCTTCGCGACGTCGTCGCGCGCCACGGGTTGCGGGACATAGACCTGCTCAGCCGTCTGATGGCCTTCGTCGCCTCGAACCTGGGCCACACCTTCTCAGCCAATTCGGTGGCCCGGTTCATGAAATCCCAGGGCCGGAGATTGGGATCGGAGACGGTGTACCGCTACCTCCGCCACCTCGAGGACGCCTTCGCCCTGCACCGGGTCCCACGCGCCGAGATCAAGGGCAAACGCCTGCTCGAGACTCAGGAGAGGTACTTCTTGGAAGATCACGCGTTGCGCCACACGCTGCTGGGATACGACCCCCGAGAACTCCCCGGCATCTTGGAGAACGTGGTCTGCACCGAGTTGATGAGGCGCGGCTACCGCGTCCGTGTGGGGCAACTCCCGAGAGGCGAGATCGACTTCGTGGCAGACAGCGGCGGCGCCACCATTTACGTCCAAGTCGCCTACCTGGTGGCCGACCCAGCCGTCGAGCAACGCGAGTTCGCCCCATTGGAAGCCATCCGCGATAACCATCCCAAGATGGTCGTCTCCATGGACGCCGCCCCCGGCTATTCCAGGGCTGGGATCCGACGCCTTCCCTTGCCGCAGTTCCTGACGGAACCGGAGTGGTGAGTGCTCAAGACGGCGACCGGTCTAATCCAAACGTCCGATGGCACCAATGATGGCGGCCGGTGCCGCGGCCTGCCGTGGTCGGCCAAGTCCCGCTCGCGCAGGTGGCGCGCCGCTGCTGAGACCGCCGCCGTGGCGGGTGGGTAGGTGCCGTCCGCGCTCGCCCGCTCGAGGTGTCGACAATCTGCTTCCCGCAGCTCCACAGGCATCTTCACGCCGCGAGCCCCTGCGGCAAGAAGAGGGCAAGTTCCGTGGACGATGCCGTCAGCCCGGCTCCGGCTGGCGGGTCAGGATGTCGCCGGGCTGGCATTCGAGCGCTTGGCAGAGCGCGTCCAGGGTGGAGAAACGGATCGCTTTGGCGTGGCCGTTCTTGAGGATCGAGAGGTTCGCCGGGGTGATCCCGATCCGCGCGGCCAACTCACCCACAGGCATCTTGCGTTGGGCCATCAGCACACTGAGATTGACCGTGACGGGCATCAGACGACTTCCGCCAGTTCTTCCGATTGACCGGTCGCTTGAACCAGCAGCGCCTTCATGGCGGTCACGATGAGCGCCGCCGTCACGCCGGCCGCCAGTCCGATCAGGCACATGATGGTCGCCACCCCCGGCCCCTTGGTGACGAACACCAGCACCGCCAGCCAGGGCAGAACGGCGGCGGATTCTGCCCAGAGCCCAGCGATGGCGACGTTCACCCACCGGACCGCCGCATGGCTAAAGACGCTCCGCCGCGCCGTCATGGAGACGAGGCGGATGAGGGCTATCAACACGGCATCGGCCACCAATAGCATGAGCTCGGCCAGGACCAGCAGCGGCCAGCGCAGGTATGCGAACTCGGGCGCCGTCTCCGCCATGTCCGCTGCCACCAGCGGCAGGACCAACGCCTGGATGGGCAGCAGCACCGCCATCAAGAACACGATCAGAGCTTGCGACAACCTCAAACCGACCACGCTGGACCCCCTTTTGTCCATATCGTTTTACAATATATTACCATCGTTTTTCGATATGCACCAACCGAGCAGCATTCGTCTGCCTAGTGCGTTCCGCCCCCGGCAAGCAACTGGTTTCAACGCGCTGATCCGCCAACGGGTCAACATCAGCGAACCAACCCCGCCATCAAACCCGCCACGGGCCGTGGAACAATTGCCAGATGGCAGCATCGAAACGGCGCCACACAGCATCCCTGCTCGCGGCCGTCGCGCTGGTGACCGGTTGCCTCCAGGCGGTGGACTGGGCGTGGCCGGCCTGGGCCTGCGCCTGCGGCGCCCCTGCCACCGAGGCCTCCAACCCGGACGGCGACGTGCTCATCGGCGAGGAGTACGCGATCATCTCCTCGTCCGAGGGGCGCGAGCAGATCGACCTGCGCCTCAGCCTGGAGACGGTTGCCCAGGACTCCGGTTTGATCTTCCCCACGCCCGCCCCCGCGAAGGTCGCTTTGGGCGACCTACAAGACTTCAGCGCCGTCGCGGAGCAGACAGCCCCGCAGAAAGCGGTGCTGGACGAGTGGTGGGGCATGCCCGCCTTGCCCGGCACGGGCGGCGCGGGCGACGCTGGCGGCGATGGGGCGCAGGACGGCCGTCCTGTCATCCTGGACGAGGTCCAGTTGGGACCGCTGCGGGCGACCACGCTGGAGGCCTCGGACACGGCCGGACTGACCGCCTGGCTGGAGGAGAACGGCTTCGCGGTGCGCCCGGTGGTGGAGCCGCTGCTCCGGGGCTACATCGCCAAGGGCTGGTACTTCGTCACCCTCAAGTTGACCAACCCCGACGGCCTCGGCGGAACGATCGACCCGCTCCGTTTCACCTTCGACCTGCCCGCCGACGGCCTGGCCTACCCCCTGGCCTTGTCCCAGGCCGCCCGCGTGCGCCAGCGCATCATGCTGTACGTGTTCGGCGACCACCGCCACGACGTCGCCTGGGTAGAGCTGCCGCCCGACTTGGACGATGCCGCCGCCCCAGCCGACCCCGCCACCCCGGTCGACCTCCTGGCCGGCGCCACGCCCTATTGGACCGGGCCCGTCGATCATCCGGACCTTCTGGAGTTCGGCGATTGGCTCACGGTCTTCGACCTCTCCTTCTTCGATCCTGGCGAGCAGATCCGGGGAGACCTGGTCTTCCCGCAGTCCGAACAGGACCGCGAAATCCGCGTCTGGGACTACCAGACCGTCAGCCACAGTTTCTTGGGCTTCGGGCTCGGCTGGTGGGCGGTGGCGGTCGGAATCATGCTGGTGACCGGCGTCCCGGTGCTGGTCGGCCTCCGCCTCGACCGCGCCCGCCGTCGCAAGGCGTTCGCCTCCCGAATGGGCGCCTGACCTGGCCCGGCGCCCCCATCATCCCAGAGTTGCCACTGTGGACGATGCCGCCCGCACAGTTCACTTCCTCCCCCAAAGCCCCATACGGGCTTAATTCCGCGCCAATCCCAATGGGCGACATCGGACAGCGGCTAAAACGGCGCGACGCGGCCACCCGTGTGTAGGGTAATGTGGGTGGTATGACGAAGACCACGGTCTATCTGGACGAGAAGCGCAAAGAGGACCTCGAGAAGGCGGCGGACGTGTCGGGCCGGAGCCAATCGGAACTGATCCGCGAGGGGGTCGACCATGTGATACAGCAGACCTTGCGAACGCGGCCGCAGCTTCAGCCGGCCGCGCAGGGTCCGGCGATCCTGGAGCGATACGACGAGCTGATGGCGGGGTTCGGCGCGTGAGGATCGTCGCCGACACGAGCGGCATCGTGGCAGCCGTCGTCAGCGCCGAGCCGACTCATGCCGAGTGCCGCCGCGTCCTCGAAGACGCCACCGAAGTCTTCATCAGCCCATGCGTGGCGACCGAGACGTGCTATCTGCTCAGGGCCGGAGGCCACGACCGCGCCGTCGCTGGCTTCCTCGCCAATCTGGCGCAGGGCTTCTACGAGATCGTGCCGCTCGCGGCTGGGGACTGCGCTCCAGTGGCGGCGCTCATGGAAACATACCGCGACGCTCTGCGGCGCAAACGACCAAAGCCTGGCACCATCGACCTGGCCGACGCCCACAACGTGGTCATCGCCGACCGCCGCCACACCACCAGCCTGCTCACCCTGGACCAGGACTACCGCTTCGTGCGCCCGTTGTCTGGCATGCCCTTTTTCACGCTCCTGCCGGAAGACCTCGGCCCGGAACGCTGAGCTCCGCTGGGCTTCTCGCCAGAAGTCCCACCGTTGGGCCTCAGCCTCGGTCTCGGCCGGGATGCACAGCCAGAATGCACCGGGCAAGGCGGTCGCGGCAGCCGCGTGCCGTATCAACGAGGTCGCCCATGGTGGCGCAGCTTCACGGCCGGTCCCTTGATCACCGATTGAAGGCCGCCTCGCACAAGTACGTGCGGGTGGTCTCGCTGCCGAGACCGTCGGTTCGCAGACCCAGGACGACGGCATAGGGGCTCGGGCCGTTCATGACTGCGGCCAGATCCCGACCGCGGCGGGGCTCAACACGATCCACAAACCACCCAGGCCGATGAGCACCAGCAGCACGGCCAGGCCCGCCTGCACCACCACCAGATCGCCAATCACCCTGCCGCCAATCGTCAAGCCGACCAACGCGATCCCCGCCACCACGTCCAGGCCGACCGCCGCGAAGAGCCACCAAAGAATGCCCTCATCGGTTAGCCCCGCTTTGCCAAGAGCAGCAGCCATTGCCAGCAGACCGTTCCCGACTGTAGCCAAAACAAGGAGCACCCCGACGACCCCCTCCAACACGCGCGGGAGGTCGAAGTCGATCATTAGGTGACCCTTCGCGGCACCCACCGCACCGCATACAAGAAAGCAAACGGCCGCCCACACCAGCACCGTGATCTGCAGAACCTGGATCATCCTTCGCACCTACCCCCGAATTGCCCGGTACGCCATCGCGCCCTGAGCACCACCCTTAACGAGCGAACGCCCGATGGGTGTTTGGCAACATGCTTCAAGGTCGGCTTACCGACCAACTTCTGGCCGCTCCGATGCCCGGCGGGCTTGGTCAGCCAAATGCGTGAAGCTCTCGCCTTTCCGATACTCAGCCCTTTGGCGTGGCGGGCGGTCTTCGCCGTCATACGGATGCTGCGAACTCCCGGCAGGCGAGCGCCCACCACGTCCACCACGG
>JAISCU010000011.1 GCA_031265345.1 Bifidobacteriaceae bacterium | reverse complement strand
ACGGACGCCCAGGCGGCGGCCCGTGCGGAACGGAAGATGATGGTGGACATGCTGGTGGGCCGGGGGTTCCTGGACGCCTCGGCCGCCGACGACGAGTTCGGGGTCGTGGGCGCGATGCACCGGTTCCTGCGGTCCACGCCATCGGTCATGCTGGGTGTGTCGCTGGCCGACCTGGTGGGCGAGCGCCGGACCCAGAACCTGCCGGGCACGGATCGGGAGTATCCCAACTGGTCGGTGCCGTTGGCCGACGCGTCCGGCGAGCCCGTCTACATCGAGGAGTTGGGGGACAACCCCGTGTTCAAGGACATCGCGCGGATCATGCGGTCTTAGTTCTCAGGAATATCGGGGGAGGTCTCGGCTGTGGAGATGGTGGCGATCGGGGTCGGGCTGCTGGCCGCACTGAGTTTCGCGGGCGCGTTCGTGTCGCAACAGCATGTGGCGGCGGGCGTCCCGGCCGAGCAAGGCAAGGGCTTGCGCCTGTTCGCGCAGTTGGCGCGCTCGCCGGTGTGGTGGGCGGGCACGTTGGGCGACGGGCTCGGCTTCGCCTTCCAAGCCGTCGCCCTGGCCTTCGGCCCGGTGGTGCTGGTCCAGCCGGTCCTGGTCACCGCGATGGTGTTCGCGTTGCCGCTGGCGGCGTGGTGGAACGGCCGCCGCATCCGGCGCTCGGACCTGGGCTGGGCCGCCCTGGTGGTGGTCGGGTTGGCCGTGTTCACCGTGGTCGGCGACTCGGACAAGGGATCGGTGTCCAATGCCCTCGAGCCGTGGGTCTGGCCGGGCGTGGTGTTCGGGTTGGCCTGCGCCGCGCTGTTGGTGTTCGGCTGGCTGGCCAAGGGCAGCGCCAAGGCCCTGGCCTTCGGGATGCTGGCGGGCGTGGTCTACGGGATAGTCGCGCCGCTGACCGAGTTGGTGGTGGTGCATCTGGGACACGACGGCTTCTTCGGCCTGTTCCGCTCGTGGCCCATCTACGCGCTGATCGTGTGCGTGGTGGCCGGGACGGCGTGGCAGCAGTCGGCGTTCCACGCCGGGGACTTGGGCGCGTCGCTGCCCGCCACCCAGGTGCTCGAGCCGGTCGTGGCGGTGGCCCTGGGGTTGTGGGCCCTGGACGCGCGCCTGGCGACGCACGGATGGGGCTGGTTGGTCTTGGGCCTGGCGGCGGCCGCGATGGTTCTGGGAACGGTCCGGTTGGCCCGCAGCGCCGCCCGTCCAGGCGATTGAGGCTTGGACGATGCCGCTCGGTCGCCCCGGCGCGCGCCACCGGAGGCTGCCAGGCCTCGTGTTGGGGACCTGGGGCGATGCGGGGTGAGGCGCGGCGGCATCGTCCAACTGGGGACGGGCGCGGGCTCCTGGCCTACCGGCTCAGGCGAGCTCGCGTCCGAGCGCGGCCAGCGCCTGGCGCTCGTGGTGGCTCAGGGGCCGGTGCCCGCGCTGGTCGAGCGCGCGGCTCAACTGCGCCTCGGTGTGCTCGGCCGGAGGCATGTCCGCCAGAGCCTCCAGAATCAGTTCGAGGCGGTCGAGCAGCGTGATCGCGGTGGCTGATGGCATTCTTCGGCTCCTTTCTGAGTTCACCTTGAGGACAACAATGCCAAGGAATTGTAAAGGTACGGTTTTGTAAAGGGAATTATCTCGGCATGTGAGAACCTGTCACGCTCGCGAGTCCACCAACGTCTGATGCCCCAGCAGGCCGGGCAGGCCCCGGGCGCGGCCAGCGCCTTTCGCGGCCACCAATGCGACCAGCACGAACAGGGCCTGCAGGTAGGCCCAATTCCCGGTTGCCAGACCGAGCAACTGGAAGCCCCCTATGCCCCCCAGGAAGCGCATCGCCCGGCGCCACGCCCAGGCCGGGCGCGCCGGTTCCCAGCGCAGCCGGGTGGCGAGGTCGCCCAGGGTGCGTCCCCAGACCAGCACGCAGGCGGCCTGGATGGCGAACGGCAGCCAGAAAGTGGTCTGGGCGGCCGTCGCGCTCATTCCCGGCGTCTGGGACCGCCCCGACAGGATGTTGGCCACCAGGCCGCCGAACGTCCCGAGGACGAACAGCCCGATCCCGTCGCAGGCCATCGCCACCAGCCGCCGCCCCAGGGTGACCGGGGCGGGCTCGCCGGCGGGCAGGGCCTGGGGGATGAACCACCCGCGTGGCAGCGCCAGCGCCATCAGGGCGCCGATCAGCGCGCCGGTGGTGTTGGTGATGATGTCGTCCACGTCGAACACACGGTAGGCGCAGCGGTACAGGCCCCACACGCCGGTCAACTGAGTCGTCTCCACGAACGCCGAGAGCCCGGCCCCGGCCAAGGTCGCGACCACGACGCCCCGGTCCCAGAGGACCCGCACGAACACGCCCAGCGGGATGAACAGGGCGACGTTGAGCGTGGTCTGGACCACGACCGGGTTGTGGAGCAGCTCGGCCAGCGAGCCGTGGGGGTAGTTGAGCGCGTCGCGCACGGAGTAGAACGGCGTCAATTGCGGCTTGACGCACTTGATCTTGTCCGGGTCCGGGAAGAACAGCAGCGTGTAGACCCACACGGCCATGAAATAGATCAGGAAACCGAGCGAGGCCAGCATGTAACGCCAGGTCAGCCGCTTGTAACGGCGGTACGCCAGGGCCACGAACGGCCCGAACGCGACCACCGCCACCGCCAGGCCCCCGAACAGGGAGATGGCAGCGAGAAGCGCGGCTTGTGGCATGCCCAAGACTGTAGACGAGCCGTCCCAGCGGCCGGCGTGGCCTGGCGGCCGTGTCCGCCATCCGGCCCGCGCGCGACTGCGCCCAGTTGGGTGGCCGGTCCGGCGGCTGCCTCTGTCCCTGACTCGCCCTCGCCACACGAGTGGGCGGCGCCGCGAACGGGGCCGGTCCGGCGGCCATCAGTTTGTTCCCTGACCGCTCTTGTGCCTAATCCACCGTCGCACAGGTCAGGTCGGCCGCGACGGTGGTTTAGGTCACCCGCTGCCCGATGCCGCTCAGTCGGCCGCCCGCGTTAGCGCAGGTCACGCTGTTTGCGGCTTCGCGCGCGCGATTCGACGGTGTCCCTGAGCCACCGTGGCGCGCTGCCGGACCGCTGCCGGACCGCTGCCGCGGTGGGTTAGGTCATCCGCGGCACGATGCCGTTGGGTCGCATGCGCCGGGTCCGCCGGTTCGCGCCCATTTGTTTGTCGACCTTCATCGAGACCGCTGGTTTGCGCGCTCCGGCTCGTCGAGTCCGCTGTTTCCCATGCCGGTGTTCATCGAGTCCGGGGTTTCGCGCGCTCCGGGTCGTCGAGTCCGCTGTTTCCCATGCCGATGTTCATCGAGTCCGCTGTTTGGGATCCGACCGGTTTCGGTTTTGCCTGGTCCGCGCTGCGCCTGCGGGTGGGGTTGCGCGCAAAACCCCGGACTCGAGTCGAGGGGTCATGGAGAACAGCGGACTCGATGAGGTCGGCCGCGCAAAACCCCGGACTCGACGAACGATGGCGCGCAAACCAGCGGACTCGGCGGCCCAGGCAACGTGCAAACCGATGGTCTCGTGGCCCAGACCATCCCAATGCTGGGCCGGGCGCGCTCGTGAGGGGCGTGTCCGACGTCACAATCTCCCCGCAGGCGGCCCGCTCGATGGCAAGGTTGCCGTCCAAAGCCGTGGACGCGGCGATTCGGTTGATCGTCGGTCCTATGACGGAGGACCCAGTGCGGGTCGCCAAGGCCCCCACCGGGATCGTGCGGCGCGCTACCGGATCGGTGCGGCGGTGGCTTGGGACATCTGCGCGGGGTGAAGGTGTGCATTTCGATGGTCTCGAACGTCTGACGGGGTCGAGACCATCCACTTGCAGGTTCGGGCCCGTCGGCACAATCGATTTTCAAAGAAACGGGAGTCTTGACTTCCGGGTGGCGTTTGACCGCCATGCACTGTGCTCTCCAGGCAGTTTCGCTTGGGGACGAACCTGGCGCTGGGCTTGAGATCGAGGCACTTCATACGCGTGGGGGCGGCTCGGC
>JAISCU010000448.1 GCA_031265345.1 Bifidobacteriaceae bacterium | reverse complement strand
AATCCGGGGAGGATGGCTGGGTCGAGGTCTACGCCTATTCGTTGTGGCCGGGCTCCTTCGAAGCCTGCGGCACCTACCAAGGCTCGGTGAGCGGCCCGCGAACCATAACGTTCTCGAGCAACTCGGCGTCCGCGCTGAAGTCGTGGTTCAAGGTGGAGCCCAAGGCCGGCAACCAGGACGATCCCAAGGCCCGGGCGGACGGCAAGGACGCCTACACCGTGAGTGTGACCCTCAATGATTCGGCGGGCCACCCGGTCAACACCGCCGGCGCGACGGTGGTGTTCACCCCGAAGGGCATCTCCGGGGCGCAGACCCAGCAGTATCAGGTGATTTCCGGCAGCGCCGGCCTGGGCCTGGCGACCCTCGACCTGACCAGCGTCAAGGCGGGGACCTGGGAGATCCAGGTGAAGGCCGGCGACGACGCCCTCGCCACCCAAGACGAACCCCCGGTCCAGACCGTGGCGGTGGAGTTCCTGGCGGGGCCTGGCGATGCCGCCCACAGCCGTCTGGTCTCCCCGATCGCTCCCTCCAAGGCCAACGGCGCCGAGCGCCAAGTGGTAACCGCCCAGGTGGCGGACTCGTTCGACAACCCCGTGGCTGGCGCGGGCGTGGTGTTCGAGGTGCCATCCGGCGTCATGGCTTTGACTCCAGGGGGCTCATGGGAGTCAGGACCGACTTCCGTGACCGTCCCGACCTCCGGCGACCCGGCCTCCAAAGGTGTCGCCTCCCTCGCGTTGACCTCCACCAAAGTGGGCAGCTTCAACGTCACGGCGCAGGTCGGCGGCGAAGACGTGACGGAGGGCTCGCCGGCGCGGGCCACCTTCGCCAACGCCGACCTGTCCCTGGGCAACTCGCTGTTCACCATCCCCGATGGAGCAACCCCCAAGACGGTCGGGACCGAGTTCCACACGCCCACCGTCACGCTGATGGACGAATCGAAGAACGTCTACACGCCGGCCCTCCCAGTCACCTTCTACTACCGGCTGGCCGGCACCCAGGACTGGAAGGAAGGCGACACCGTCGAAACCCAGGGCGGAGTCGCCGTCTGGAACACGTTCACCCGGACCATCGCCGGGACCTACGAGGTCCGGGCCACAGTCCCCACGGGTCAGGTCCCCGATGCGAACACCGTCCGCCAGGCCGTCTTCCAAGCCGGCGCCGCCGACTTGGACAAATCGTTCCTCACCGTGTCCCCGGGCCCGGTCGTGCCGAACGACTCCGCCACCTACACGGCGACGCTGACCCTGTGGGACCGCTACGAGAACCCGGTCTCCGGGGCCACCGTGGAGTTCACACTGACCGAAGGCGACGAGGCCCATTTTGTCACCCAGGGCTGCGAAGGCCGGACTTGCTCGGGTCTCACCACCTCCCCGCTGGGCAAAGCCGCCGTCGAGGTGGCCTCGCCCCAGGCCCTCACCACCACCGTTATGGCCCTCCTGGGCCCGGTCCCAGTCGACGCGAAGGACCTCGTGTTCGAGGCGGGTGACACGGCGGCCTCCGAATCGTCTTGGACCATCAACCCGCCGCCGCCGGGCCCGCTGGTGGCCGATGGCGACGAGGCCTATGACGTCGTGGTCACGCTCCACGACGAGGACGGGGCGCCGGTCGACGGCGGAGAGGTTCACTTTGTCTTCGACGTGCCCGGCGTCACCGTGACCCCGTCCGGACCGTGGGAGGCCGGCGCGGACGGGCTGGTGAAGGTCAAGTTCACCTCCGAGAAAGCCGCGAGCTACACCGTCAACGCGGTGACCAGCGGCAACCCGATCCTCGGCGCTGACAAGGAGGCGGACCAGAAGATCGGCTTCGTCGCTGGCGCCGCCTCGCTTGACGAAGACAAGACGTTCCTCACCCCGCCGATCTCCGGCGCCACCGTGGGGGGCACCCAGGTCGTGACCGCGACCGTGCAGGACGCGAAGGGCAATCCGGTGACCAACGCGCAGGTCAGGTTCGCCGTGCCGGAGGACACCACCGCCCCAGGGTCAACGGAAGGTCCGGTTGACGCGAACGGCCGGGCGACCCTGACGCTGACCTCCACCAAGGCTGGCAACTACGGCGTGACCGCCCAGGTCAGCCAGGACGGCCTCAACTGGAAGGACATCGAGGGAGGCTCGCCCGCGCAGGTGAGGTTCGCCGCCGGAGCGGTCTCGGGCGCCAAGTCCAAGATCTACGCGACGGAGACGGGGACCAAGCCCGTTGGCGGCGCCCCCTACACGGTCGTGGTGGAGCTGATGGACCAGTACTCCAACCCCGTGAGGATTGCCGACCAGTATGTCTTGGTCGAGTTCCGCTTGGTGGATGGCCAGGGGAACCCGGTGGCTGGCGTGCCGACCGAGGTACGGTCCATCCAGACGGACGGCTCCGGCGCGGCATCGACGGATTTCTCGACCACCAAGGCCGGGATCTGGCGGGCCACCGCCACCACCGGCGGCGCCCCGGTGGAGGTCGGCTCGCCCGTCGATCTGGTGTTCACGCCGGGCACGGCGCACGCCGGCGCCTCTTCGCTGTCCGTCACGTCCAACTCCGTGCTAGCGAACGGCGAGGCCAGGCATGGCTCCACCGTGACCGTCAAGGACGCCTACGGCAACCCGGTCCCGGGCGCCCAAGTGAAATTCGTGATCGACCAGGGGGCGCCGGGCATAGCCGGGCCCACCCTGGACCCCGGATCGGGCGAAGTGAAGGCCGGTCCGGACGGAACGGCCTCCGTGTACATCACGTCCTTCGAGCCCGGCTCCTTCCCGGTCTCCGCCACCATCGCGGACGAGACGGTCGCCGGCTCGGGCCAGTCCGTGACCTTCGACTCCGGGCCGCCGGACCCGAGCAAGTCGCGTTACGACCTCAACCCGGACACCGCCAAGGGCCCCTCGGTCGCGGTGATCGCCTCCGGTGACCCGAACACGGACTACTACACCCTGAAGGTGACCGTCCGGTCCAAAGCCGGCATCCTGGTGCCGAGCGCCCGGGTGCGCCTGGCCGGACTGGACCCGAGTGAGGTCTTCGTCGTGGAGGCGGGCGGCTTCGCCGGCGCCACGGGAACCGTGAAGTCTGATTCCTACGGCACCTACACCTGGCGTCTCTATTCGGACCAGGCCGGCGAGTTCACCGGCTCGGTCCAGGTGGCGACCGGTTCGGACACCTGGGGGGACATCGCGCCCGAACCGTTCACGCTGCGCTTTGCCGCGGGGACGGCATCGGCCACCCATTCTTGGCTCGCGGCCCCGGCGGGCCCCGTCCAGGCGGACGGCCAGGCCAAGGCGGAGGTCCGGGCCCATGTGCGGGACGACGCAGACAACGACGTCGACACGGGGACCGTCGAGTTCACGGTGCCGGAAGGCGCCACCGCCTGGGTGGACGGGACCGCCACCCAGGGCGGCGAGAACGTCACCGTGTCCGCGCCCGTCTCCTTCGGCTACGCCTCGGTGTGGTACTCGTCCACCAAGGCCGCCACGGCGACGGTTGGCGCCACGGTGGGCGGCGCGGCCATCGACCTGGTCAAGAACCACGAAGAGACCGCCACCGTCGACCAGCAAGGCCGGGTGCCCGTCCAGTTCACCGCCAGCGCGGCGACGGCCCAGGCGTCCATCCTGACCATCGCGACCGCAGGCGACACCATAGTCGCGAACGGGAGCCAGAAGCACAAGGCGGAGGTGGCGGCGAACGACGCGCAGGGCAACCCTGCGCCGGGCACGCTCGTCATCTTCCGCTACGGGCCGGACGACGCGCACCTGACCGAGCGCACCATCGCGGCCGGACCTGACGGCGTGGCCGTGGCGGAATTCGCGTCTCGGAGGGCCATCACCTACGTGGTCCATGCCGAGGTCGCGGGCGCGCCGGTCACCAACTCGCCGCAGAACGTCGCGTTCGTGGCGGGACCGTTCGACGCGGAGCGCACCCTGGCCTCGTTCGAGGTCGAGGACGCCACCGCCCTGGCGACCGGGACGCACGAGCTGTACGCGAAAATGTGCGCCCAGGACGCCGAAGGCAATCCGATCGAGGACCAGACGCTGGGCTTCGAGCTGACCAAGAAGGGCCAGGGCGCGGTGTTCACCCCGCTGGCGGACGGCAAACAAGAGGCGTCCGGGGCGAGCGGGGCGGGCGGCTGCGTCACC
>JAISCU010000441.1 GCA_031265345.1 Bifidobacteriaceae bacterium | reverse complement strand
CTCCCCGATTTCGTTGACTTCAGTCGAGCCGTGTTGGCTCGCGCCACGATTCCCCAAGTCTCTCTCGATCAGTTTGGCCGAAACCAGAGGGTCCAACACGCCCCGGCGACGGTCCGAGCGCATTCGGCGCGCGAGCCGTCCTCGAAAAACAGCGATCGCGCGAGCCGCCCTCAGCACCGCTGAGTCGCTCGCACCCTGCGGAGCCTCAAATGCCAGATAAGCCTCCTCGACCTGAGTGGCATGAGGGTCCGCTTGGTCGGTCCCAGGGGTGGCCTGGGCGCCCTGGTGATCCTCGCTTCGGTCTGACCCCCGCCGCATCCCAACCCGGAGTAAGAAGTAGACACTGTGGCCGCTGAAATAGTCACTGTCCCCGTATTCCCGGCGAACCAGTGCGTAATCGGGTTCGAACGATGGGCCAATCGAGAACAGCTTTACGAGCCCCGGGTGAGCGCCTTCGCCTAGAGCTGCCGCGAAAAGGTGGCCCACCGTCTCGTCGGGGGACCCGTGGCCCGAACCATGGCTTGCGATCACGAGACGTCGCCTCCGATCCTTGGTCCGCGCGACGTTGTATTCATCTCCGGTGCCCTGCCGGCGCGCGGACGGATCCGCCATCCGATCCGTTCGCGCAAAGAGCGCACCTGACTCGTCCGATCCAGCTGGTTCGTCAATCTGGTTCGGTTCCACCTCTTCGTTTGAGTCATCCTTGTTCAGCGCCAAAGTCAGTGCCGAGACCCTCGCTACGGCGATCAAAGCCGCCCATCCACCTTGTCCCACGTCCGCTTCGGTTCCCAGAGCACATTCCCAAACCTCGAACAAGGCCGAGAGCGTGTCCTCGTAGGTCACGGAGCCTTGGCCGCCGATCTGAACCGGTGTCGTCGCCTCTCCGCACATTCTTAGAGCGTGGACAGACTTTCTTAGGGGGTGCGCAGGCTCGGAATCCCAGCCTTCCATGAACCGTTCGGCGAACTCCGGCAAGTAGTCGTCAGCCTGGCTCGCTGGTCGGTCGTTCGGCGCGTCCTTCGTGCCCGGTATTGGACCAACCACCGCTTGCAACACTTTGGTGTTCTCAAAATAGGCGAGACGGGCCAGGTTTTGGACATCGCTCGTCCAACTAACCAGATCCGTGCCGGCCGACACGACGCTTTCGACAAACTCTGGAAAGTGGTGTCCTGTGAGCAGAACCGACCGCTTGGATCCGTCCGGCTCGAGGCCGCTGGCGAGCAATTCCTCCAGGAACATGCTCTTGGCCCGATCAGAGCCGGGTTCGAGCAGGAGCTTCAGATAGTAGACATAATCGCTGATGAACTGACTCGCGTTGAGGAGTTCCCTTCGCGCGTATGACATCGCTCCGGCGACGGTGCCTTTTCGAAGCAGCCGCGAGCTGCCCAACACGGCGCTTGCTTTCATCAGCGCGCTCAGCAGCATTCGTGCTCGCTCCCGGCGTTTGTCGGCACCCCTCCGTAGGCCACCATGCCCCGGGATCTCGACGGCTCGACTGAGCAGGGGGTTCCATCCAGACATCAGCCGACCGTTCAGCGGCCGCCATGGCGGCAGAGGAGGGGCCGCGTCGCCGAGCAACCGGCTGATCAGGCCGTTCGTGAGCGCCATACCCGCCTCCTGGACCGATTTTCGTATGTTCAGCGGCGGGGCGCCGATAGCCCACAGGGCAGCGGCCAAGTCGGCGAGCCATTCGTCAGCCGTCCGGATGGTGGCGCTCTCGAAGCCTGTTGCATCCTCTTGCCCGAAGACAGATCCCAGCTGCTTCACGAGGCATCTCAGCACGGCCTCAGGGCGATTGATGTCATCGTTCAAGGCGTTGAAGGCGTGGTGAAGACGGTCAGACCACACTAGTCGCAGGAAGCCTGGGCCCACGACATCTGGGTGCATGGGATCCGGGTCCGGGTTGAGTTGTTTCCATTCGTTCCCAGGCGTGGCCGGCACCGCGTATCCCTCGTCGCATCGAATCAGCTTGTCCGGTGCCAGATCCGCCCGAACCGCCTCGGCTTCACGAAGTCGATCATTGCGGAGACGATCCGACAACGTTGCCGTCGAGGACACAGCCTCGGCCTGCCCCAGCCCTGCGCCCTGTCGGCAAAGGTCGCATAATTCGCCTTCCCCCAAGTGCGGGACCCAGACATCCACGAAGCGCCAAGGTTCGGGGTCCCCCACCAGACTGCGCCAGGAACTGGGCGAGTCCCGATTGACCAGGAGTATCACCGACTTGAACAGTCTGACGCGCTCGGCCCTGCCACGTGGCAGTGCGGAGCCTCCCGCCTCGGCAGTGGAACCTCCCACCGAGTCGGCCCTGTCGAATAGGGAACTCACCAGGTCGCGCACGCGCGCCAGGCTGCTCCCGTGCGCGACGGCATCGTCGACGAAATGAACGTCGATCCTCATGTTCGTCGTCTCGAGGTTGCGATAGAGTTCGAGCAGGTTGCTCTCGCGGGCGATAAAGCTGTCCTTGTGCTCCGAGTCGACGTCGATGCTGAGAAGGTACGCCCGACCGTTGAACAGGACCTCATTCACAAGGCCGACGAATTCCGCGTTCCTCGGATGGGCAGGCGCCGCTATCACGTCGAAGGTTGAGCCTCGCCGCTTGCGAAACCCTTCGCTTACGCTCGTCAGCCATTCACGGACGGACGCTCGCTGCCGGTTGAAATAGGCGCGCGTGTCGATTTGAAACTGGTAGTCGTTACTCCCGCGGCGGAAATGGCCATAGAGGACGAAATCCTTCATCGCCGCCACGCGTTGGCGACGAACCGCGTCGCGCAGGATTGTTTCCTGAGCGGGGCTCATAGCCCACCGCCCTTCGGGTAGCGTGAGTTCATGCCGAATAACTGGTCCAAGATCACCGGGGACCGGCCCGTCGAGGCCATCGGCGACTCAGCCTGCATGTTGTCCCTCGGGAAGCACTGGTCGCAGGTCAACGGGTCGTACCAGGCCGCCGGGACGGGGTGCAGGTAATGGACGGTATGACCGGGGCCGCCCTCCACGCCGAACGTCGCCAACACCTTCTTCTCCCCTGCCGGCACTGCCTCAGGCCAAGCGGTGAAGAAGCTAGACGCAGGACCCGGATACAGACCGTCCTCTGGATCGGGGCGCACCCATACCACAGTGATGTAAATCCGCGAGTAGTTGCGCACGACCAGGGCCTCGGCGCTTTCCACCTCCGCGCGAACTTTTCTAAAGGTGGACATGGTGGTGCTTATGGGAACCAGGAAGACGACGCGATCAAAGCCGCGCTGGTCCCCGGTGAGCGACAGGGATCCGCCGCCGCTCTGGGATTCGTAGATCACGTGGCTCCAGTTCTGGTTGGATCCGCAGACGCTAAGCGCCAGCATCTCGCCATAGGGCTCGTAGCCCACGACCAGAGTCCGCGATTCGTGCTCGAACCCATTCTTGACCAGGACTGCGTCAATGGCGCGGGCGAATCGTCGCACATAATAATTGTTCGAAAACAATAGCTGTGCCTCGTAAAAGCAGTCTTGATGCACCTTCGACCCGATCCGGGTGTGCGATTCAGAGAGCTTGCACCCGGGGCAGGTCGGGTCTTGGATGTCATCGGTGAGGATGCGCCGAACCAGCTCGTCATGCACAGTCTCGGTCGAATCGGGGCTGAAAGGAAGCACCATGTCAAAGGGGAACGGTCGGAAGATCGG
Source organism: Bifidobacteriaceae bacterium (assembly GCA_031265345.1). The sequence continues at coordinate 8,826 of JAISCU010000441.1, read as the reverse complement.
CGGCGCCGTTCCCTGCGGAGTGTTCGTCGCCACTGGATACCGGTGCAGCATCCGTTCGAGGAGCTCCACGAGTTCTGTGTTGAATTTCCCGCCGACGCCTCGCGACGCTGCCAACGTGATCTGCGCGGTCAGCGCCGCTCTCAGGTCGTCGCCGGCCAGCCAAAACTCATCCCGTGGTTCCAGTCCCAGCAGGTAGATCTGGGCTTTGGCTAGCAGTTGGTTCTTTCCATCGCGGTCATAGAACACGGCCAGCAGGCGGACCGTCGATATGAATTGGTGCCGACCCAGACCCCGCACCGCGATGTTGTAGTACTTGCCTTGTCCGTGCGCGGGCAGCTTGGCCAGCCACAGCATCAGTGCTTTGACGAATATCTCAAGTTGGTACCCAATGAGCCGTCCCACGTCGAACACCAACGCCTTCTCTGCGGTCGGCCGGACCTCCTTCAGCAGGGCCGCGCACTTTCGGACGGCCCGTTCCTTGCTCGACAATTTGGGATCGCCCATTTGCTCGATCTCGTTCAGAAACCGGGCGACCGCGCCGACGCAGCCGGTTTCGACTCCACAAGAGGGGTCAATCTCCAGGGAGTCGACACGCACATCCATGTAGGCGTAGGTCCGATCCTCTTGGCGGCGCAGCGGCAGAAGCACCGCGTATTCAGTCACCCCACCGTGGCCGATACTCACAGTTTCCAGGTCGCCGCTGGTAGTGAAACTCGTCGGCCAGGTCGCGTCCGGGACATCCTTCGGAGGGCGGCTTGAGACCACAAGGCAACCATCCATGCCGCTCAGGAGCGAGTCGAAGAGCTGCAGCCCGTAATGGTGGACCGCGTTCTCCTCCACTTCTGAGAACTGCCGCCACTTTTCTCGCTCGCCGCTATCGGGATCGAAGAAGGTCCGCACGCCGTTTGTCTTCTGCGGCTCGATGATCGCTTGCGCTTCCGCAGACAAGGTTGTGACCAGGTCTCGCCCCGAGAACTCTATGAGCCGTACTTCAAGATACGAGCCGACTCGGTCTCTGCGCCCCCTCCTCTTGGCAATCTCGTCGCGGTTATGCTCCCACTCCCCGCGGCATCGTCTGACCTCTTCAGCGGTCAGGCCGCGCCCTTCCTTCGGCACACCCGAGTAGACCGCGATCGCTTCGGGAACGGTGACGGTTTGGGACGGTGGGTCACCTGGGAGCACCGAATTCTCCTCAGCCACAAGGTCATCACTTGTCAGATCCCACCTGGTGCGTGACGCTCCACGCCGCCGGTCTTGGCCGAGCAGATAGCTCTTATAGTTGGTGGCCAATGGGCTCTGGTCCCATGCCAAGTCTTCTTGGCGGTGGACGCGAAGCGCCAGGACACCCAACCCGTTGTCCTCCTCAGGATTTCCCGCATGACGCACGGTGTTCTCCATCAACTCGAGGAGGCCATCCGACATGTCGAGCACGCTCGGCAAGAGCTTGTCGATCTTCTCGGACCACGAGCCTTCCAACCAGCGGTCGTCAACCCCCTTGGCATTCTTGAGCAAGCCTTCCTCTACCTTGTCAAACGCGCTCCATAGAAGGAACGTGAGCATGGACCAAGACTCGACCTTGCTGAAGAACTCTTTGGAGGCCAGTCGTCTCACTTTCGCGCCTGGGAAGACGAAGCCCCTGGTGGGCTTGAACAAGTAGTGGCTGCACGCCCCAAGGACCGTCGCGATCCCCGCTGGCTCAGCATGCAAGTCCTCGCCGGAGCACAACGCGTGGCCACTCTCGACTTCGCTGATGACGATTCCCTCTCCACCGCCTTCCAGGGGCCCGTGGTCGATGGCTTTGCGAACCGTGCCCTCGAGGAATCCATAGACTTCGCGGTCGATCGGGATGAGTGGGATCAAACGTTCCGAGAACCGGTCACCCTGCGGCTCCGGAAGCGCCAAATCGAACCCGGCTCGACGGAAGACGTCGCCCGGATGTTTGATCCACTGATGCCAAACCGGATCATTCAACAGCGCCGTGACTCTGCCCCAGAGAGCCACCTTGGTGCTCACCTCGTCGTCTCCCAATTCCAACACCAGGTCGCATTTCGGTCCGTTCTGGTAGCCATTTCGACGCTGAAGCCACGCGAACAGGTATGCCAAGTTGAGCACGGTTTCGTTAGACACCCGAATGCGAAACGAAGGAAGCCCATGGGTTTGTTCGGCTAGTGTGAAGCCCTGTGCGTAGCTCGCCGGCGTACCGTCGATCTCAATCATTGCCTCTCCATGGTGCATCGCTCACTCACAAGCCCGGGTTCCTGCATCGCGCCTTGCGTTTCCCCGAGCCGAGGCAAGAGATAGCCTAGCGGCTGCGCACAGCCCTCAGCGCCAAGGCGCGCCGCCGCTCGGCCAGACAGGGAACGGGACTGGGACGGCGGCATCGTCCATTGAGGCAGCCCGACCGGTGACCAACGTGGTGGGCCCCGCCGACCTGTTTGGTAACCGGACGCCCCGGGGCAATAGGTCGTGACGAACACACGAACCCCGCAGCGGGAATCGCTGCTGAGCAGCCCATGCAAGTGGCCGAGAATGCGCGTCGCCCTGGGCGGGCTGAACTCACCCACTTGGCGGTTCTGCGCGTCCGTGATAGGACACCAGGACCAACGCGACCAGCCTACGCGGCCAAGGGTTGCCCTCCCTCACTGACGTAGAATTGCCAACATGGTGAATCAGTCGCTGTTGGCCGAAGTGACGGCGTTGCCACTCGAGGACAGGCGAGAACTGGTCAACGTCTTGATCGAGACGTTTGATGATGACCAGTTCCCCTGCGAGCTTGATGAGGCGGTCGAAGGGCTGCGGCTCTACCGCGAGAACCCCGCCGCCGTTCAACCTTGGGACGAGGCGATGGCCGAACTGCGCCGAGAGGCCTGATCTGGCATGCGAGGCGATGCGTCGCGGTTGACATTCCCGCGAAGATAGGGTGCCGCCGACGCGTCTACCTGCGCAGACGTCGGTAACTCAGCACACGGCATCGGCCACCGCTGTCCCCAAGTCCTCGAACTCGGCCCACCCGGTGGGAATACATTCACACCCAAATCGCTTAGACACGGTGATAGCTACGGCTGGACTGGCTCGCGGACAAGCGATAGCAGGGTTTTCCTACCCGACACCTGCACTTTTGGACTCGCCTCGCATCATTGGTTGAGGGCCAAAGTGCTCGCGCCATTCCTGTGCTGGTTTCCAACCGAATAGCCTCGCGGGGTCTCATTTCCCGGCGGGGCGACCGTTGATTTCCATGTCACTAGATGGAGGCCGTGAATACCGTGAAATCCCGAGCGACAATTGGCCTGGCTCTGTTGTTGGCCGGCTCGCTGTTGGGCGTCTTCGTGGCATCCGACAACAGCTCGCATGCCGCGACTCCCACCGATTATTCCGACAGTGCCGCGGGCGCGGCCAGCACGCCGACCGATGACACCTTGACCGTGAACGTCCAGGAGGTGCCCGCCAGTGACGATGGCACTTCCGGTCTGTTCGACCTGAGCGCCTACGGCGACCTCGATTGGTTCCATCTCACCGGCGTGCCGTGTTCCAATCCCTATTTCGACCCGGTAGACCTTGAAGACGACGGCTCGGGTGCCGCACCGTTCGCGTACTGCGCGACGCCGGGCCAAGGCGACGGCTGGGTGGGGCGCACGGGTGGCCAGCTGGCGGTGGCCAAGCTGGGCGGTTCCGCACTGACGTGGGCGCCCCTCTACCACGGCGATTCTTCCGATGCCGCCACGGCCTACCAAGGCGTCTACGAGGGCACCACCAGCCCCGTCACCTACAACTGGGACGATTCGGCAGCAACCATCAGCGACCCGACCACCGCTCCGGGCTGGTGGAACGACTCCGACGACGGAAACGAGTACGTGCATGTCGACCCGAAGCCCGGCGATCACCTCGAGGGCGTGTTCTACGACCCAGATTCGAAGGGAATGGCCGCGACCGGCCAGTTGAGCGACGCATATGGACCGGCCGGATACACAATCACTGTGGCACCGGACCAGGCCGACCAGGACCGGGTCCTGCGCTTCATTGGCGGGGCATGGCAGGCTGAGGCCACTGTGACCATCACGGCCGCCACTGGCGGGTCGGCGGAGCCTGCCGCCAGTTCCGTCCCGCTCGACCCCAGCACATTGGATGCGGGCACGGACCAGATCAACTCCTTGTACACCATCTACATCCCGGCTGGTCATGGTGCCACCATCACGGTCCGGATCGACTCTGTGAACGAAGAGACGGGCCACGTCAGCCTTGGCGGCGCGGCTCTGTCCGGGCCGGGCAACCCCGATCATGTGGCCTTCACCGCTGGCCTCCCAATGCCGGGCGCGGCCGGCGCCGGAGGCGACCCAGGTTCCCTGAACGCGGCCGACCCCGCCAAACTCGACCCGGCAGTTCCTTCCCTGAGCAGTGGCGCCGAAACGCAGCGCGCCGGGGGCGCTTTGATGCGCGCGCTGGTGGGGGGCATCGGCCCGCAGGCCAACGATTGCGCCTACGACATGCCCTGCTTCACCAAGAAGGCTTTCGACTGCACCGGCGTGACCGTCTCGATCACGCCAAACGTGCTCGAGACGCAATGCGCGGCCATCGGCTCCTCTCAGGGCGTCGCCAGCGGCACAACGGTGTACTGGCTGTTCACCCTCGAGAACCGAAGCGAGAGCCCCTTGGACTCGATCGAGAAGACCCAGAAGTTCACCGTCACCGATGAATCCTCCACCGGCGGGAACCACTCGTGCACCCTGTCCTGGACACGGGACTGGAACGAGTCAAGCTGGACCGGGCGCGAAATCTCTGGTGAGATTCCCGCTGGCCTTTCCGCCGCCTGCATCTTGTCGGAGGTGCTCTGGTGAAGCACGCGTTCAAGACCGATCCGACTTTCTCCAACCCGACTCTGGCCGAACTCGCCTGGGTCGGGGCACAAAAGGCCGCTCGCCTGGTCAAGGCGATCATGCGCTCCGCGATCCGCTCCCGGAGAGCCACGGACCGCCCTGCCTCCGGGGCCGGCCCCAACCATGTCCGTTTGACCACTGGTGCCCCCTGGCGGCATCGGGCAAGCCAATTGACTCTGTCGCTGAAGGCGCTCTGGCGCCGCCCGGCCTTCGCAGCCGCCCTCGCCGGAACCGCGGCCTTGACCTTCCCGCTGGCCCTCCTGGCAGGCGGCGACACTCACACCTTCGCCCTGTGGCACGATTCCGAGACCGCTGACAGCGCGGTGATCGTTGCGGGCAATCTCGATGCCGTGGACGGCGGATGGGTCCGATGGTCCAGCGATGACCGGTGGGGCACTTGCTTGAAGCCGCCGAACCCGAGCCGACCGACCGAATGCGCCGACTACACCGATCAGAACCGATCAACGCCCCTGAGCGCGTTCGTTGCTGCGCAGGGCGACCAAGTCGAGTTGGTGGGAGAGTTCGGGTCGGTGCTGGAAGGCGACAACATAGCCGCCATTCTGAACGTCGAATGGGCCAGCGCTTCGAACCCTTCCGGAGTCACGGCCACCTACACCGTTGCCGCCAAAGAGACGGACGGTCCGGATGCCGACTTGACGCCGGTGACTGACAGTCCTTTGGGCTTGGGCGAGGACTTGCGAGTCGTCGCCGTGTCGGATGACGACTACTTGGACCAGGGAGGCGACGATGCCGTTGTCCTGCCTGGAGGTATCTACGAGGCCAGCGCCATCACCTGGCAAGTGGTCGTGACCATCGAGTTTGAGTCCGGTTCGTGGATCGACCCGCTCGACCCGCCAGGCGGTGACGCCACTGAGTTCGTGATTCCTGACGTCACCTTCACCCTGGAGCAAGTCCGGGCCGGCGAAGGCTGGGGGGTGCCGATCCAATGAGCCACCAACCTCGCCACGATCAGCACCGCTCGGGATCGCGGTCCCAGGCGCGGGGGCCCCGAGCCCGCCGCGGCCCGGCCCGCGTCCTGGCGGCCACGCTCGCCTTGGGCATCGGGCTCGCCTTGGGCGCCCCGGCCGCGATGGCGCTGTGGTGGGACTCCGCCACATGGGAAGGAACCGCGATCCAGCGCGGGCAGGTCGGCTTCGCTGTCACGCGGGAATTCGTCACCGATCCGCCTTCGGAGTCCAGTCCTCCGCATCTGGTGGACGGTCACGGCCATGGCTTCTCCGTTCAAGCCGGACCGGATTCAGATGACGGTTCCTCGGTCGGCACCACCTTGAGCGGGCCGATCGCTTCCCATGATGAATTGGAGGCCTCCAACGCTCCCCGCACCCTCTACGCCAAATACGTGGCGACGGGCCGCGCCGACGGCGATTCGATGGTCACTTATGCACCGAACCTGACCCTGCCCGTCGATGAAAGCGGGAATCTGGTCCAGGATGGCGTCACGGTTCGTTCCCGAGTCCTTCTCTACCGTGCCGCTCAAGGCCTGGGCGATCCGGACGCCGCCGAGGACATCGAGTGCGACGAAGCCTTCTTCCAGGGCGCCGCGAACCCGTCCCAGAGCACACCGGTTGGATTCGAATACGCCGGAGATCCAGCGACCGGTCCCACGTCCTCGGTCAACGCGTCCGAACAGGCCATGGCCTTCAGCTCTGCCGAACAAACCAGCACCGATGTCTGGTGCCTCAAGTCAGTCGAGCTGACCCACACGAACACTGCCCAGGTCTGGGCCATGTGGGACTCCAGCTACGACGGCGTTGCGTTCACGAGTGCCTGGTCAGCTGTCATAACCGGCAGGTCGACGGACGCTTCCGACCAGCTCCGTATCGAGTTCACACCCACCGTGTCCGGGGGGTCCGAATGATCTCAGCACACCAGGCTCCTCGGGGCCTGAGCCTCAAGCCACCGTCTGCCACCGGGCAGGCGGTTGATAACCCGTCCCGTGTCCCTGCGGACGGGAATCCCCACGGGAAGGTGCGACGCCAACCCCAACATCGAAAGGAAACGAACCGAATGTCAACTAATCACACACGCGCCCGGCGCGTCAAAGGCCTGATCGCGGGCGCCTGCGGCGCGGCCCTGCTCCTCGCGGGCGGCACCTGGGCCCTCTGGTACGACGAAGACGATGTCAACGGCGGCTGGGTCACCGCCGGCAACCTCCAGCTAGCAAAGGCTGCGGACGCGACGCTCTATGACATCTCCAACATCACAGGAGTGAACGACGCCGACCACGACTTCATTACAGACACCACGGACGACCGGTACCGGCTGGATCAATCGGACCCAGACGTGAATCCCGGCGCGATTCCAGACATCTCCGCAGAGTACCCCTGCCTGCCCACTGGCCAATTGGCCAACCAGGACTCCTACAAGGACACTTCGGCACACGTCGCAGATGTCAGCGGCAGCGAAACTGTCAAGGCCTGGCGGGCCTCGCCCGGTGACACCGTTCTGTCCATATGGCCGTACAACATCGCGCTCGAAGGCGACAACCTCGTCGCCGAACTCAAGATCGTCCCGACCCTGGACGATCAGGGCCAGTTCACGGGAAGGGATCCTGCCGTCCTGGCTGCCGCGTTCTCAGAATTCAAGGCATCGGTGTTCGTCTTGACAGACGACAGCAGCCCTGGCGGCAAATGGATGGAAGAGAAGTTGGCGGATTCAGACCCGGTATGGAGCGGCCTGTACCCCCCGGCGAACTTCTTCGCGGCTCTCACCGATCCAACCGGTGCGGCGATGAACAGCCTTTCCATCAAGCTGCAAGCCCCGAATGAAGGTAACGGCGTGAACGATCCCGCTATCCGCGTGATCAGGGACACGGCGCTGCCTTCGGCCCCCCTCACCGCCAAGACGGCCAACGCCTGCGTGGTCCTCAAGGGCACCTTCGACCCGGAGACCAAGCTCACGACGGGCGCGGTGGCCGCCGGAAACCTGACCCAGCAGGAACTGATCGTTTTCCCCGACCTGAAGGTCACCCTCGAGCAGACCCGCCAACGGGGTGTCGGCAACTTCTGATTCTGGGACGGCGCGCGCCGACTGGTTGGCGTCGCGCCAGCAGCCCCCTGGGGATTCGGGGGTTGGGACAGGTTCGCCTGGCCCAACCCCCGGCCAGCGGGACTCCCTACTGACTGACAACGATCATCCCGCCGCGCGGGTCGCGTGGCGGCGGCAAACGAGAGAAAGGTCACCGCTATGGCACGCCAACGCAAGTCCGGCGGCTTCGTGGGAGGGTTCTTCCGGGCACTGACCACGGTGCTGCCGATCGGGCTGGTCGCTCGGGGCGCGTGGGCCTTCGCCGCCCCCCGCCGACGCGGAACCAAACAGGACCAAGGCGAGCGGACGGGCAAGAGCGCGCCCCCGCAATCATCCGTCGATCCATCAACCACGGATGGCGCTCCCCCGCAGGCCTACCCGACGCGGAGGCCGGCGGCCGGCGGGGCCGGGACGGCGGCATCGTCCACGGAGGGAACCCAACAAGCGGCGGGCGCGGGCACCGGGAGGGAGGACCGGCCATGAGACCCACCATCAAGAAGGGCGCCCGGCGCGCGACTAGCCTGGCGTTGGCCGGGCTGTTGACCCTGGGCGCGGCGTCCGCGGCGTTGGCCGACGACGACCTGTGGGACGACGCCCTGGACACCCAGTGGGACGGGAACACGTTGAACGTGCCCTGGGACGGCTCCGACGAGTACGAGACCATCGCCGGCGACAAGTTCACCCACGACGCGGTAGCGGTCCCCGGCGACTGGATCCACCGCACCCTCGTGGTGCACAACAACGGCCCCTGCCCGGGCTGGCTGACCGTCGAGGTCCTCAACCCGAACGCTTCCTCCGGGGACGACACCGTCAACGACGACGACACGTCCATCACGTCCCCGCAGGCCGGGTTCGCGGGCATGTCGGAGCTGCACTGGGACGTCGACGGCGTGATCGGTTCCTCCCC
>JAISCU010000420.1 GCA_031265345.1 Bifidobacteriaceae bacterium | reverse complement strand
GGTGCCTCACTCTGCCGGTGCTGGTGGTGGCCTGCGGATCGTGGGGCCGACGGTCGTTGTTGTCGCGTGTGACGAGCGGAGGGCTGTTCATGCTCAGGAGACTGCTGGGCGAGACCCGGTTCATCACCGCGCCTGGGGAGACGCCGCCGGTGCAGGCTGGCGTGCTGCAGATCCCCGGCGCGTTCAAAGAACGGACGCGGGTGCTGAAACTGGTGTCGGACAGGCAGGCCGGGGAGGCCTGCTTCTTGTACGACCGGGCGTCGCAGGAGGCGACCGCGGTGCTGTGGATGACGCCGCGCGGATGGGCGGCGGCGGACGTCGAGGCGAAGATCACCCGCACGGAGATGTTCGCGGAACTGGTCCGCCGGATCGCGGAACTCGACGGCCTGGCCAGGTTCGCGTTCCATGCCCGCACCCTGCCCCAGACCACGGGCGCGTTGTTGGACGATTACCAGGCCGACCAGCCGGACGATGCGGCGTCCGGGGAGGCGGCGAGCACGGAACTGGTCGCGGCCGATCCGGCGCCGGCACGCGGGACGCGCGCGGCGACGGCGGTCACGGCCCGCGCGGACTACGAGGACTTCCTCGAGTCGGGGCTGCCGGGCCCGGTCGTGCGCCACGATCTGCTGTTCACTTTGACTCTGGACACCCGCGCCGTCGGCAGAGAGATAGCCCGGCTCGGAGGCGAGGCGCGCGGGGTGTCCGAGGTTCTCCAGGACCGGGTGTTGGCGTTGTTGAGCCTGCTGCCCGAGGCCGGCGTCGACCCGAGATGGTGCAGATGGTCCACGCCAGGCCAGCTCCGCGCCCACATCAGGGCCGCCATCGCCCCATGGGACGTGGGCTGGCTCGACGACCAGGGCTGGGATCTGCCAGCGGACAGTCCTCTGGTCGGAGCCATCCGGGAGCACCGCCACGACATCGACATCGACGGCGCCAGGCACCGCACGCTGTGGATACAGGACTGGCCGCGCCTGCCGAGGGAAGTCGGGTTCCTCGACGGGCTGGTGTCGCGCGCCGAATGCCCGCACACGGTCAGCGTGCTGTGCGAACCGGTGCCGGTCGAGAAGGCCGAGGCGGACCATCGCCGCGCGTCCCAGTCGCACGAGTCCGCTGTTCGGATGCATCGGGCGTTGCAAGGGCCGGGCCAGCCGTTGTCGCCGTCGCTGGAGACCGAGAGACGCGAACTCGAGGCCCGCTCCGAGGAGATCGGACTGGGGTTCGGGGCGGTGCGTTTCCGGGGGTTCGTGACCCTCTCGGGCCAGGACAAGACCGAGTTGGCGGTCCACGAGGCCCAACTGCGGCGCGTGTCCGCCGCTCTGCGGCTGGCGACCCAACCGGACCGCCAGTACGCGGCGTTCCTGGCCGCCCTGCCGCTCGGCATCGGGGTGCGCCGATGAGAAGGCCCGGCCCGATCCTGATCACCGCCACCGGGAACAAGCGTCCGCGGCGGGCCCGAAACGAAGCGGCGCGCCAGGCGGCCAGCCGGGCGAAGGAGGAACGGCGGGCGGCGGCCGCCGCCGAGACGCGGCTGCCGTCCCCGCCGGCGCAGGCCAGGGTGTGGGGGCGGCTCGGGGCGGACGGCATGTGGGGGCCGTTGGAGTTCCGGCTGCCGCCTCACGAGACGTCGGTGATGCGGGCCGGCGGGTTGAACCCGATCCTGGCGTGCAACGGCACCGGGCTGGACGCCGCCCCGGTGATCGGACGCACCGACACCGGGGCCGTGGTCAGGTTCGACCCTTGGGAGGCTTACCAAGCACGCCTGGTCACGTCCACCGGGATGCTGGTGATGGGCCTGATGGGCTCCGGGAAATCGATGTGCGCGAAGACCCTCGCGATGCGGCTGATCGCGACCGGGCGGCGCGTCATAACTTTGGGGGACCCGAAAGGCGAATGGGTGCCGTTGGCGGACTGGCTGAACCTGGGCCGCGCCGGGGACGCGCAAGTGGTCGCGCCGGGCCGGGCGGGCACCAGGCTGAACCCCCTCGACGCGGGAGCGCCCGACCCGACGTTGGGCCGAGCCCAGTGGGCCCAGGCGGTCGCCGCGTCCCGTGCGAACCGGGTGCGCGCGGTGGTGTCGATCCTGCGGGGCGGCGCGCGTTTCACCGTCGCGGAGGAGAACGCCCTGACCGTCGCGTTGGAGGAAGTCCTCGCACGCACCGGCGAACCGACGCTCAGACAGGTCCACGAGCACCTCGACGCGCCCTCGCCGGCCCTGGTGTCGATCTGCGGGACGGATGCGCCGAGGGAATTGGCGTTGGCGTTGCGGCTGTTGACCGCCGGGCCGTTGGCGGGCATGTTCGACTCGGCGTCGACCGTGCGGCTCGACCCGGCGGCCGCCTTGACCGTGGTGGACACCTCCACGCTGGCGTTCTCCGAGGCACGGATCAGAGCCATAGCGTCGGAGTGCGTCACCGGTTGGGTCACCGCCGCGTTGCGGTCAAGGGACGGCGACTTCCGCCTGGTCGTGTCGGAGGAGGGCTGGGAGGACTTCCGCGACCCATTCCGGGTCGCCGGGATGGACGAGATCCTGCGGATGTCCGGGCATTGGGGCTGCTCGTTGTTGATGATCTTCCACGAGCTCTCCGACGCGGACATGTTCGGTGACGCGGGCTCCGCGCACCGCAACCAGGTCAAAGGGCTGGCGTCGAAATGCGAGACCCAGATCATCTACCGCTGCTCGCGGCGCGAGAGGACCGTCGTGACGGACCTGCTGGGCCTGTCGGACATGGAGGGCGAACTGATCACGTCGGCCCTGACCCAGGGATGGGGCTGGTGGCGGATCGGGGCCGCACTGCGGCTGTGCGTCCGCCCGGAGGTCACACCCAACGCCTACCAGGCGTTCAACACCGACAAAGGGAGACGAGGATGAACCCGACAACAGACACGACGACGGACACGGCATCGGACACCGCGCCGTGGGCGGGGACCCGCGCGCCGACGGAACCGCCCCCCGCCCCCTCGGCGCGAACCGGGGCGGGACACCGGGCGCCGGAACCCCAGCTTCCGGACCCCCGCACGGAGGTCGGATGGCTGATGGGCCGCCCTCGGGCCCGGCCGGGCCCCAGGTCGTGGTTCGACCGGCACGACCGGAGGCTGCACGGACGGATAGGTGAGGCGACCACGAAGGACCTCGCCGGCGCCACCGGCGCGGTGTGGCTGGCGCTGGCGGCCGGAGCGGCGGTGGCGGGGCTGCTGCGGGGAAGGCCGACGGCCTGGTTGGCGCTGGCGGCGGTGTTGGCGGTGGCCGGTCCGCTGACGATCCGGGTGTGGCGTTGGTGGCTCGGCTGGCCAGGAGGCGTGGACGGCCCGGTGGAGGGGTTCCATCGTTCGCCGCGCCAACGCCGGATGGAGCTGCTGGGCAGGGAGGGTCTGGCGGACCACCGCGAGGTCAGGCTCGGGTTCGGCTCGGGCCGGCTGCTCGGCGCCGCCCATGTGCTCCGGCCCGCTACGGTCGGCACCGGCGCGCCGGTCCATGCTCACGATCTGGGCTGGTGCCTGGGCCGGTCGCGCGGCCACGA
>JAISCU010000073.1 GCA_031265345.1 Bifidobacteriaceae bacterium | reverse complement strand
CCAGAGTTACCTCGACCGTGACCTCCTGGTCCCCGTCGATCACCGCAACCACCGTGTAAGTCGACTTCGGCTTCGCCGCGTTGCCGACCAGGATGTAGAACGTCTGATCCGGTTCGCCGCTCGCAAAGACATTCGGCCCGCTCAAGGCAAAACCTCCGTCCCCAGGCGCGCCCAGCCCCAGGCGCTCAATGTCGTCCCACCCGAGTTCGCCTGAAGGACCCCGTGGGCCATCCGTTGAGGCGGGCGTCGGGCCTGTCTGGGCGGCCTCTCCCGGCGTCGGCGACGCGTCGCCGCGCGGTCCAGCCGATACGCCGCCCGATGCTGCCCCCCAAACAACCACGCCGGCCGCCGCGACCACCACGAACGCGGCCAAACCAGCCAACCACTTCCACAACCGCCCGGAAGGGGCCGCTGTGGCATTCATTCCTCTGTCGTTGCTCATCGCAATCTCCCGTCAACGCCAATGCTGTCCGTGCTCAAGCCGACGCCTCCGCGCTGCACAACCGATCCCAACTGCGACCATCAATGTGGTCACCCAACCCAGCCATGCCAGGCTCGTCCCACCGGTCGCCGGCAGCGCCCCGCCCAGGCGAGCAGAAGCCGCGCCGCCACTGCCCACTGACGCCGCCGCGGCCCGCGTGTCCGATTTCTGACCGGTGGGCGTCGCACCTGGCGGCGCCGCCGGACCACCGGGGCCCCCATCCGGCTCCGTCGGTCGGCCGCTCGAGGTGCCGCCCTGCGGCGGAGACTGGCCTTCCGAGTCTTCGCCCGGCGCGACAGAACCGTCTTCCGGAACCCCGCTGGGCGCCGGTTCCGACGCGTCACCGGACGGCCCATCATCCGGCTGGTCCGGATCCTGCGGTTCTTCTTCCGGTTGGGTGGCCTCGTCCGGCGAGTCGTCGCCAGGCTCCTCTCCGGGAACATCCAACGGGTGGCCGACCATCCCATCCAAGACTTCCAACACCAAGTCATGCGGCGGTTCCACGTTCGCCCGAGCGAGCGCTATCGCGTTCACCAAGGTCTCCCGCTCCCCCGCCGCGGACAGGTCCATCCCCAGCAATGTCTCCGATGCGGCCGCGACACCAGGGCCGAATTCGTCCGAGGACAGCGCCAGCTCCAACGAGAGCTCGCCCACGCCCAGCTCCACGGCCGTGAAAGCCACCGCGACCATTTCTGAAGCACGCCCCGCCACCACGACTTCGACCGGAGGCTGCGGATTCCCACCGATGGTGGCAGTCACCTGGTAGGTCGACTCTTGAGATGAGGCGTTGGCGACCCGCACGTAGAAGGTCTGATCCGGCTCGCCAGCGGCAAACACGTTCGGCCCCATGAAACCGATATTCCCGTCGCCAGGAATCCCTGGTCCGCCCCAACCGTCAACAGGGTCCCAATGCAGTTCTTCCGAGTCATAGGTCACCATGACGGGAGCGTCGTCGCCGAAGTCACCGATAGAGCCTCCCCGGAAAACAACGTGCGCCCAATCATCGAACGGATCCCCGCGCGAATAGTCGAGCCGCGGATCGTCAGAGCCCTCGGCCGGCGGCAGCCCATCCAGTTGGTAGAAGTAGTTCATGATCGACACGTAAATCGCTTTCCCCTGGAAAGTCTCGTCGTCCGGGCCGCCGTGCCGCAGACCCAGGTTGTGTCCCAGCTCATGCATCAAGGTCCCTCGTTCCTGGACCCGTGTAAAGCCAAGCGCTCCGGCCGGTCCGTCCGTGACGACGAAGTCGGCGGCGGGGATGCCACGCGAGATACCCGAACTCGTCGGGTCGCCGTAGCGGTCGGCGTACAGCACGTAATGGAAAGCGTCGCGCCGGGCGTCGGAGTCCGCGGGTCCGAAATGCGCCACCTTGATCGCCTCGAACTCGGTCCAGTCGAACCCGCCGTCGGCAGCGAGCGGCACCACATTGCTCCGCCACGGGACCTCGCCTCCGTATCCACTGGGGACCGTGCCGCTTGGGCCACCAGGAACACTTTGGACAGGCGAGAGCCGACCCGCATCGATATGCAGGTTTATCCCCGGCATTCGGTCGGGGTTCCGGTAAGGCGCATCAGCGAACGCATCAACCACGTCCTGCATCGCGTCGGTCCTGGGCTGGAAAGAATAGCTACCTCCCCAGCACACCTGGCCCGCGCACTGGGGTGGACGGACCATCCAGTCGATCTCGAGAAAGATGTCCGCGTGCAGGGGGTCCGCGCCCAGCGCAGGCAGGTCGAGCTCGGGGATTCCGTCCCCGTCGTAGTCGATCCCGTTGATCTCCCAGTCGTCGGGAAGGCCGTCGCCGTCGACGTCAAGGGTCGGGTAGACGCCCGAGCCGCACCGGCCCGCCGAATTGTTGTACCGCCACCGGAAATTGTCGAGCAGAACCGCCGAATCCAGCAATGAATTCCCTACGTCCTGCACGGACAAGATCAGCGACATCCGGCCCGTGTCCGTATCCGCCTCAACCGGCGCCACCGCCGTCAAACGATACGTGCCCCAGTCCAGCCTCGTACCCGACCACGCTATCGGGTGAAGGTCTGCGACAGTGTTGATCGACACGGCGTTTCCGTCGGAGTCGTAAGCGAGATTGTTAGGGGCGACCACCACGCCGTTTTCCGTTGAGAAGAGATTCTCATTCAGCTCGGCCGTGAAGACATCGTTGAGGCTAGATCCAACCACCTCCCAACTCCACGGTCCCGAGACCGTGCTGCCCGGGGGCGGTTCAAAGGTCACGTAAGGATCGTCCTCGGCCAAGAACTGGAAATCGAACGCGAAGCACTCCGCACCGTCGGGAGGCTCAAGATCGAACGTCAGTTGAGTCAAATCATGTCCGTCCGCGCCGCCTTGTATCCCGAGGTCGGTGCTCGCCCGTTCCGATGCACGCCACCACTCGGCGAGCACATCGGCCGCGTTGCCAGTGGACATGATGATGTAATCCCCACCCGCCACGGGGAAATCCTCGAACCGGTCGGACGCGACCAGAATCGAGTCCTCGTGCGCGTTGACCTCCACCAGCGCACCGGACAACGGGAAAGCTGCGAATGCTTCTATGAGCACATCATCCGACGGGATCACAGCCTTGCTGGTAGCGGCGCCTGGCAGCGCCGATAGGACCAGGCCGGCCACGCCGACCAAACCTAGCCATAACCTGTTCTTCACGGCAAACCCCTCTCCAGCGCATTCAGGCGCGACTCAAGAACGAGGGCTCTTCGCCAGATTACACCCGGGGTGTGACGACAGCCCAGGACCCTAGATGGCCCTGGGGTCAGAACAGAAGGCCCGCCAGACGGCGACGTGCCTGGCCCACAGCCGGTTCGTCGGGGCCAGCGACCTCGAACAGGTCGAGCAAGCGCAGGCGCAGGCGTTCCTTGTCCTCCGGCGCGGCGGTGCGGATCGCCTCCAACAGGCGGCCGAAGCCGACCGCGAACTGGCCCGAGGCGACGGCCAGGTCGGCGGCGGCCATGGCGTCATCGAGGCTGGCGCCGGGCTCGTCGGCCTTGGCTGCGGCGTCCGTCTCGCCATCCAGACGCTTGAGCAGTCCGACTTGGGCCAGCGCAGCCTTGGCCACCGCGTCGCCCGGCGAGGCGGCCAGCGCCTTGGTGAACGCCGCCTCGGCCGCCGCCAGATCGCCCCTCTCCAGCGCGTCGTAGCCCTCCTGGCGCAACGGCGGCGGAACTGGCACAGCCCCCGCGCCGTTGCCAGGAGCCCCAGCCACCTGCCCGGTCACACCGACCGTCGCGGCTGCCTTGAGCAGTTCGTCGAGGAATCGCCGGACCTGCTCCGCTGGCACCGCGCCGTTGAACAACGGCACCGGCTGGCCCTGCACCAACGCCACCACGGTGGGCACGGACTGGACCTGGAAGGCGGCGGCGATCTCCTGGTTCTTGTCCACGTCGATCTTGGCCAGGAGCAGACGTCCGCCGTACTCCGCCACCACTTGCTCCAAGACGGGGCTGAGCTGCTTGCACGGCTCGCACCAAGTGGCCCACAAATCGACCACCACCGGCACGGTCGTGGACTGCGCGACCAGAGCCTTGAAAGCCTCCTGGCCCTCCACCTCGACAACATAAGACGGTCCCGGTGCTCCTCCGGCGGCATCGGCCATCTGGGGGGTGTTGGTGCCCCGAGACGCGCCGCCACCCGAAGCCGCGGGCGCACCCCGAGACGAGCCCACACCTGGGGCCGCGCCCGGAACCCCTCGGGGCTGCGCCGCGCCCCGAGCACCGGCGCCCTTCGCCAGGTCGGGCATGTTCGAATCAGCGAAACGTTCAGTCATGATCTACTCCACTTGGACGGCCGTGGGCAGGTCGGCCACGGCGATTACTCGGATCGAGCCGGGCGCGTCCTTGGACGGCACGGCCAGGACGACCGTCTGCAGATGCTCGATGCGCGCGGACTTCGTCATCTGCAGGGTCTGAGCGCCAAGGCCGGTGTAGGACTGGCTCCCCATGTCGATGTACTCCCCCGCCGGTGGCGTGGCCACCAAGTCCATCACGGACTTGACCTGCCCGAACACCAGCGCTCCGCCGTCGGCGGTGGCCAGCGCCGAGACCGACCCCTCGATCAGCGCCGACGAGGTCTGGACCTGTCCGTCCGCGAACTGAGTGATCCCGCCCCTGTACGCCTGGGCCAACGCGGTCCACCGGGCGCGGGCGGAGTCCGGGTCGACTCCGTCCTGCAGGACCGTGTCGAACAGGTCCGCCTGGTCGCCGGTCGGATCGTCCTTGGCTGCCGCGTAGGCCTGCACGGCGGCTATCGGTGTCACTTGAAGGTCGGGCGAGCCTGGGTCCACCACCGCCGAACCGACTCCCGCGGCCGCTGTCGGCGGAAGGGTCGCCCCGGCCAGCATCCGCGCCCACAGGACCAGCTTGTAGGGACTGCGCGCGTCGGCCTGCTCCAATTGGTAGATGAACGGCGCCTCGGTCTCCGCCGAGTCGGTCACCACCGCGAACGAGCGCGGCCAGACCTGCGACCGGGCCACGATCTGTCCGTCCGCGAAGCGTGTGCCCAGCTCGAAAGCGGTCTTCTCGTCCGGGTTGGCCGCCTTGGCCGCGAGCTGCGCCTGGACCATCGCTAGAGCGGCCCCGGCCACTCTCCCCTCCAACGGATCGGCGCTCGACTCGGCGGCGGATTTCTCCAGGTCCGCCGAGAGCTCCTGCAGGATCCGTTCGAGCTGCGTGGCCTGGAGGACCACCGGCGGCTCGGCCGGTTTGGGCGGCGGGCTGACCTGCGGGGTCGGCGCCGAACAGGCGGTCACGGATGCTGCCAACGCCGCCACGGCCAACATGGTCAACGCCGCCCATCGACCGCCTCGGGCAATTGGCGAACGGCCCGGACCCGCGAGCTGGCTCATGATTCCTCCACCTCGCTCGACTGCATCTGGACTTGCGGCCGCCGCCCCTCGGCGCGGGAGTTCCAGGGCGGGATCTCGCCCGTGCCGCGTCCCGCGACGTGCAGCGCCTCGCTCGCCGCGCGTTCGGCCTCACGGATCTGGCGACGGGTCAATCCCGCCGCCGAACCTGCGCCCGCCGCCGCCGCCATCGCCGCCGCGATGGTCGAGGCCGCCTCGTCCGCGTCAGACGTGTGGCTCTGCCTGAGCGCGGCGATCTTCTGGGCTGGCGTCACCGGCGGGGCCGCGGGGCCGGGGCGCTGCGGCAGTCCGCCCCGGCTCGGCGCCGTCACGGGCCGATAGCCCGCCCCCTGACCGGCCGCCAGGACATCCAGCTCGGCGAGCGACGGAGCCGGCACCATCGGCCTGGGGGCAGCGTTTTGAGACGGGCTGACAGCCCAGGGCGAGCCGGTCGGTTTGGTCGGTTGGCCTTGCACGATGCCGCGCGCAGGCTCGGGCGCCACCGGCAGCTCGTTGTCACCGCGGCCGGCCGCCTGGTCGGTACCGGGTTCGGAGGGCACCGTGTTCGAGGCCATTGCCAGGCTGACCGAATCCAGTTCGGCGTCGAGGTCGAGCTCCGAGTATCGCGGGTCCGACGCGGCCAGGCGTTCCCAAGTCCGGTTGGGCGTGGCCATCCCCAAGTCGATCTTGGGCGGCTCGGCGGCGGGTTCGTCGACCGCCGCCAGTTCGGCTGGCGCCGCCTCGCCGCCTTCGGCGGTCGCGGACCGGGACCAGCGAGCGAACCAACGCCGCTTGACCCGGGCCGGTGGGGGCGGGGCGGCCTCCAACCCTGCCTCGGCCGCGACTTGCCCAACGCCGACCGGTTCGGCTGCGGGCTCGGCCAGGGCCGGTTCAGGGGCGCCGGGCACCAAGGCACTCGGTTCCACGGCGGCCGGCCCTGAGGCTGGTAGCTCCAAGGCGGCTGGCTCCGGGGACAACGGTCCAGGGGCGTCCGGCACGGCTCCAGCCGCTGCGGAGCCAAGCGACCCGGCGCCAACCGTGGTGGTGGCGCCGAGTTCGGGGGCGGCAGGCGTCATGGCAACCAGCGGAGCAGCGGGCGGACTGGCAGCCGACCCCAGCGCGCCGACAGCCTTCGCGGCCAGAGCCAAATCTGCGGCATCGGCGACCTTGTGCGCACTGGCCACCTGGCCGCTCGCGTCGGGGGGTGCCCCCGGACCGGCAGCGCGCCTGAGCCAGGCGAGCCACCAGATCGAAGCGGCGGCGGCGATCAGGACGCCCAATACGACCCCCGGCCAAAGCAACGGCGTCCGCACCTCCTGGGGCCAGGTCATGGTCAACTCGACGCCGTCCAAGCCGGGGCCGTCCGAGTCCACCGGCGCGACCACCAACGACCATCGGCCCTCGTCGGCCTTGTCCCATCGGATCTTGCCCTCGCCGCTCACCTGACGCGCCAGAATCCACAGGTCCGAACGGGCGGCGTCGGCCAACGGCTCGTCGGAGCCGGACTCCCGGACGGTGAAGCTCTCACGGCTGCGGAACCCGGTCAGATGCTCGACCGGGGAATCGGCCACCCAGGCCTGCACGTCCGTGTCCCGGCCCACGGCGATGACCACCGGCTCCGGTGCCTCGACCGCTATCTCGACCGAGGCCGCCTGTGCTTCCATGACTCCCGGATCGGCCACCAGCGCCTGGGTCGAAGCTCCCACCCGATGGGTGGCGCTGACGTTGTCGGGCGCGCGCCAGACGGTCGCGGAACAGACCGCCAGACCGGCCAACAACAGCCCAATGCCGAGGGCCGCCGGAGGCAGCCAACGTCGTATCACACTCACATCCCCTGCGTCTTGCTCGCCGATAGTTCAGATCATTACCCTAACGGTTGATCTACGAGGCCTTCCAACCGGGCGCAGAACCAAGCCAAAAATGATAATAGAAATACGGTGTTCCCAGTCCCTGCCTCTTGCCACTAGGCTAAAGTCGCTGCGTGTAAACTGCCGGGAGCTCCCTGGCGCCCCGTCCATGGAGGTTTTCAGTGTCTGACTATGGGTTCCCAAGCGCCGTGCGCGGATACGAACGCCAAGCTGTTGACAAACAAATTGAGACTCTAGAGCAGTCTCTGACCGACGCTCAGGGCCAGGTCGAAGGCTTGGAGTCGAGGGTGAACGCCCTCGACGCCGAGTTGAACGAGGCCCATAGGCAGCTTCGGGAAGCCGAGAGGCCGAGCTATTCGGGCCTCGGCTCACGGATCGAGCAGTTGATGCGGTCCGCCGAAGAGCAGTCGATGGACGTGCTCAACCAGGCTCGGTCACAGTCCTCGGCTTTGCTCGCGCGCACCAAGCTTGAGACTGACCAACTGAAGGCCCAAGCCGAGAACGAGGTCGCCGAGATGCTGGCGACCGCCCGGCGGGAGGCCGAGGAGGTGCAGTCGGCCGCCCAGTCAGAGGCCGAGGCGGAATTGACCAACGCGTCGAGGCGGGCCGAGGAGATGGTCGGCTCGGCCGAACGCGAGGCCGCCCGAGTCATGGGCACGCTCGCCTCCGAGGAGGCCGAGCACAGGGCCAAGTTGGAACGCGAGATCGCGGCGCTGACCGCTTCGGTCGAACGCGAGACCACCGAACTGCGCGTGAGCGCGGACCGCGAGGCCTCCGAGCTCCGGGCCTCCGTCGCCGTCGAGGTGGCGTCCCAGCGCGAGGACGCCGAGCGCTACTCCACCCAACTGCGTTCAGCGGCCGATTCGGAGACCGCCGAGCTGCGGCTGGCGACCGACCAGGAAACCTCGCAATTGCGGGCGGACGCCGAGGATTACGCAGCGCAGACCCGCGCGGCAGTTCAGCGCGAGGCCCAGGAGCTCAAGTCGACGGCGGAGAACGAGGCGTCGGAGCGCCGGTCCGCCGCCGACCAGTACGCCCAGCAGGTCCGCTCCAACGCCGACCAGTACGCCCAACAATTACGGTCCGACGCCGAGCAGTACGCCCTGCAGATCCGCTCCGAAGCCGAGCACTACGCCCAGCAGACCAGGGCCGACGCGGAACAATTCGAGCAGACCACTCGCGCGGCCGCCGAACTGGCCGCCCACGAGCTGCGCAACTCGGCCGAACGCGAGGCGACCGACCTGCTGTCCTCCACCAACCGGGAGGCCATCGAGCTGAAGGAATCGGCCGACCGGTACTCGTCGCAGACCCGGGCCGAGGCCGAGCGGTCCGCCTCCGAGGTGTACGAGGAGTCGCGTTCCCGCGCCGAGGAACTGACGACCCGCTCGGAGCGCGAGGCCTCCACGCTGCTGGCCGAGGCCAAGAAGCAGGCCGCCGCGCTGACGGAACGGGCCGAGGAGTGGAAGGCCGAATCGGAGATCGAGATCGCCCAGCGCATCGAGGCCGCCGAAGCCGCCAACGCGGAACGCTTCGAGTCCTCCAAGGCCAAGGCCGACAAACTCATCTCCGAGGCCAACGCCCGCGCCGAAGAGGCCGAGGAGAGGGTGGCGCAGGCCCTGGCCAGGGCCGAGAAGTTGCGGCACGACGCCGACCAACAGGCCTCCGACCTGTTGGCCAACGCTCGCCGCAACGCCGACCGGGTGTTGCAGGACGCCCGCTCGTTCGCCGAGCGGACCCTGTCCGAGGCGGTCGAGGAAGCCGAGCGCGAGCGGATCTCGGTCCAGCGCCAGGTGGACGATCTCAACCGTCAACGCGAGTCGATCACCGGTTACCTGGAGGAGCTGCGCGGGCTGCTCGGCGCCACTCCGCTGCCGAACATCGACGGCGTGCTCGAATCGTCGGAGGCGCCTGCGGCGCTGCCGCCCGGAGAGTCCGGCTACGACGCTGGGGCCGCCTACGACGCGGCTCCAGCGTACGAGCCCGCCGCTTACGAACCAGCCGCTTACGAGGCGCGGCCCTACGAGGGCTCGGCCTACGAGGAACCGACCTACGACGCCGAGATCTACGACGCGGAGGTGTACGAGGCCGGTTCGAACGCGGCCGAAGGCGAAGAGCCACTAGAGGTCGTCGCGGAGGCCACCCAGGCACAGCTGTTCACAGAGGCCGACGTCAGCGACGACACTCCCGAGCAGGGCCAGGCTTCCTGATCCGGTCCTATGGCCAGCGAGGACCCGCGCGCCGCCGGACTTGAGGTGGCGCTCGCCGAGACACGGCAACACGCTGTCGCGCTGATGCAGCGCGGCCAAAGCCTTGCCGCAGAACTCGATCAGGTCCGCGCGCAATTGGCCGAGCAGGCTTGGCGCCAGCCCGGCCGTCGCCAGGGGCAGGTCGCGGAGTTCGCAGCGCTGCTCGAATCCGAGGTGACGAACGGCCTGGCGGAGGTCGAACTGCACGGCACGCAGATGGTGGGCCGGGCGGAGGCCGACGCTCAGCGCGAGCTGCGCCAAGCCGAGCATTCGCACGAGACGTTGTTGACGTTGGCGCGCCGCGAATTGGAGGACCTGAGGGCGTCGACCGATTCACGCGCCCAGGCGACCCGCGACCAAGGCAAGCGCCGCGCCCGCGAGATAATCGCCGAAGCCGAGCGCCGGGCGGCCGAGTTGCGTGACTCGGCCAACAAGGCCGCCCTCGAACGGCGCCAGATGATGGTCCACGAATCGACCGCCCTGTCCCAGAGCGCCGAACGCGAGACCCAGACCATGCGGGCCGTCGCGGAACGCGAAGCGACCGAGGTGCTCCAAGGCGCCAAACGGGAGATGGACGAATTGTTGTCCTCGACCGCCGCCGAACTGGAACAGGCGATCTCCCAAGTGGCGGCTGAGGCGGCTGAGCTTCAGGGCGGCGTCCAGGCCGAGATGGACCAGCTCAAGGCCGCCGCCAGGGCCGAGGCCGACCAGAGCCGGATGGCAGTGGACGACGAGACCGAGGATCTCCTGAACGAGGTCCGCGCCGAGATCGACCGCGAGTTGACCGCCGCCGAGCGCTACGGCATGGCCAAACGCAACCGGGCGGCCGAAGAAGCCGGCCAGATCCGCTCCGCCGCCCAGGGCGAGACGCGCGTGCTGCGCGCCGAGACAGAGGCCTACTCCCGCTCGATCCGGGAGGAGGCCGATTCCGCCGCCTCGATCAAGCGATCGGAGGCTATGGTCTACGCGTCCAAGACCAGGGAGGACGCCGAGCGCGACGCTTCCACGCTGACCAGCCACGCCCGCCTCGAGGCCAGCCAGATCCGCTCCGAGGCGCAGCAGACCTCGACCGCGACCAGGCTCGACGCGGATGAGTTCGCCAAGGAACGCACCGCCGAGGCGCGGACCGAGGCCGAACAGATCACAGTCGCGGCCCGCGAGGAGGCGGCCATTCAGTCCCTGGAGGCCCGCGCCGAGGCCGACCGGTTGATCGACCACGCCCGCGAGGAGGTCGCCCGCAACGAGCGCGCCATCGCCAGCCGGACGGAGGTCAACCTGGCACGTTTGGCGGAGGACCGCGAGCGCTCCATCAAGGAGGCCGAACGGGTCTTGGCCGGTCCGGCCGAGCAGCGCTCGGTGGCCACCCAACAACTGCTGGAGGCCCAGGAGCAGGCGTCATCGATCATGGCCCATGCCGACGAGTACGTGGAGGTCTTGTCCGCGGGCGCCAAGGAGGAGGCCGACCAGATCCTCGCGGAGGCGAACGCCGAGGCCACCGAGACCATGGACAAGGCCGTGGCCCAGGCCGCCGAGCACCGGCGGATCGCCCAGCTGACCATCGACCGCCTGGAGGTCCAGCGCCAAGCCCTCGACAGCTACCTGGCCCGCCTGCGCCGCCTGGTGTCCCGCAACCTCCAGGGCTCCTGAGGTCCCGAGGCTCCCGAGTCTTCTCAGGCTCCTGAGGCTCCCGACCCGGCCACGCGACGGCGTCCAGGCGGACCCGTGAGCCGACCGAGCGGCATCGTGCGGCGGCTGTTGCACCGTCCGAGCGGTCCCCTATCTCCGGCTGGTGTCTGCAGGCCCGTGTCTCAGGCCGGTATCTCAGGCCGGCAGCAGCCGGTCGAGGGCGGCCTCGTCCAGCAGGCCCCTCTCCAACACGACCTCGCGGACGGACCGGCCCGTGGCCGCGGCCTCCTGGCCGATCTGGTCGCACACCTCGTGGCCCAGCACCGGCGCCAGGAACGTCACCAGCCCGATCGAGTTGCGGACATAACCGGCGGTGACCTCGCGATTGGCGGTGATCCCGTCGACGCATTTGGTCTGGAAGGTGCGGCACCCGGAGCCGAGGATGTGGATCGACTCGACGCAGGCCTGCGCGATCACCGGCTCCATGGCGTTGAGCTGCAACTGGCCGGCCTCCGCCGCCAAGGTCACCGTCACATCGTTGCCCATGACCTTGAAAGCGATCTGATTGACCACCTCTGGAATGACCGGGTTGACTTTCGCGGGCATGATCGAGGAGCCCGCCTGACGCTCCGGCAGGTTGATCTCATGCAGCCCGGCGCGCGGGCCGGAGGACAACAACCGCAGATCGTTCGCGATCTTCGAGAGTTTGACGGCGATCCGTTTGAGGGCGCTGTGGAAGGACACGTAAGCCCCGCAGTCGCTGGTCGCCTCGATCAAGTCGTGCGAGACCACGATGCGGCGCCCCGAGAACTCCGCCAGGTTGGCGACCGCCCGCTCGGCGTAACCGGGCGGGGCAGTCACCCCGGTGCCGATCGCGGTCGCCCCCAGGTTGACTTCCTCCAACAGGCGGGCCTCGGCCGCCAGGTGCTTCCGTTCCTCGTCCACCAGGACGGCGAAAGCCGTGAACTCCTGCCCCAGTTTCATCGGCACGGCGTCCTGCAGCTGGGTGCGGCCCATGGTCGGGACGTCGGCGAACTCGACGCCCTTGCGCGCGAAGGCGTCCCGCAGGGCGGTCAGCGAGTCGCCGAGCTCGTCGCACAGGGTCAGCAGCGCCAGCCGCAACGCCGTCGGATAGGTGTCGTTGGTCGACTGCGACATGTTCACATGGTCGTTCGGGTGGACCACGTCGTAGCGCCCTTTGCCGGGCCCCAGCCGCTCCAGCGCCAGGTTCGCGATCACCTCGTTGACGTTCATGTTCACGGAGGTCCCGGCGCCGCCTTGGAACAGGTCAACGGGGAATTGGTCCGCCATCGCCTCGGCGCCCTCGATCAATCGGTCGCAGGCCCCCGCGATGGCGTCCGCCAAGTCGTTGTCGAGCACGCCGAGGTCGCGGTTGGCCGTCGCGGCGGCTTTCTTGACCAACGCGTAGGCCCTGATCAGAGCCGGCACCCGGCCGACCGTCTGGCCGGAGATCGGGAAGTTCTCGACCGCCCTGAGCGTGTGGATGCCGTAGTACGCCTCGGCTGGCACATCCAACGCGCCCAGCAGGTCGCTCTCACGTCTGTACGTCTGTTGAACCATCACTGGTGCCCCCTTCGCCGTCACCGGCCTCGTCACCGGCCTCGTCGCCGGTCCCACCAACATACTCCTTACAGAGTTTGGCCGGTGACGCCCGCCGCGCCACAATGGCCCTATGGTTCCCTCGCCTCCTTCCTTCCCAGGCCTCGATCCCCTGCTCCCCCTCGAACACCCGGAGTTGCTCGCACCCGCCACGCTCGCGGCTTTGGCGCGTTGGTTCGAAGACGTGCCCGATGCCGCCGCCTCGGTTCGCGTCTGCGCCATAGATCCCGCGCTCTCGGACACCGCCGCATTGACCGAGGGCCTGGGGCTGGCGCCCGAAGCCTCGATCAACTGCGTGGTGGTCTCAGGCAGACGCGCAGGAGTCCAGCGGATCGCGGGGGCCGCGGTCCGCGCCACCTCCAGGGCCGATGTGAACGGCGCCGTCCGGCGCTTGCTCGATGTCCGCAAGGCCTCCTTCCTGCCGGTCGATTCGGCGGTCGCGGAGACCGGCATGGAGTACGGCGGCATCACGCCGATCGGCCTGCCCGAGGGGTGGCGGGTGTTGATCGACCGGCAGGTGATCGACGGCGGCCCGGCCATCGTCGGCGCGGGCGTGCGCCAGGCGAAGCTGATCCTGCCCGGCTCGGTCCTGGCGACGCTGCCCGGCGCCGAAGTGATCGATGGCTTGGCGCTGCCCGCCTGAACGCCGGGGCCCCCGGCGCAGCCGCCCGGGCCTATGCCTTTGTCCACAACTGGCTGGAACTCGGTTCGGTGGCCAGTTGAAGCCGCTTCCTGACAAAGCCGCAAATGGGCGCCGCTGCCGCCGACACGGCCACCTGCGCAAACGCTGGCAGGCGACCACGCGGCATCGGGCACCGCTGTCCACAAGTCACGGGAACTCGCACGCGCCGCGAATTGCAGCCAGTTCCGGACAGAATCATGAGGTTCAGCACACGAATACTCCAACAATGTTAGAGTAACACTGTGTTGATTCCCGAATTGGAAGCCGTCTTGGCGCTGGCCCCCGAAGAGGCGCTGGCGCGGCTGTCCACGATCCCCGAGGGGCAGTGGTTCGAGAGGAAGTCGGCCCGCGCCACCCCTCGCGAGGTCGCCGTCCCTGTGGTCGCCATGGCGAACGCCGAAGGCGGCTACGTCGCCATCGGCTTCCACAACCGGCAGCCCGAACCCATGAGCACCCGCAGGGTCAACGCTCTTCGCCAAGTGGGGGTGGACTACACCGAGCCCGCTGTCCGCACGACCGCCGCGGAGATCGCGGTCGGCTCGGGCTCGGTCGTGGTGTTGCGGGTCGAGCCGGGCCGCAGGGTCCACGCCACCGCGGGCGGAGAGTGCTACCTCAGGATCGGAGACGAGTCGCGCAAGCTGGGCTACGCCGCACGTCAGCAGTTGGAGTACGAGCGAGGGGTGGACGTCTTCGAAGCATTGCCGGTGGACAGGCCGGACTCGAGCCTCGACCAAGCGGCGTTGGCCGAATACCGACAGTTGATCGGCTCGTCGAGCGTCGAGGGGATGCTGGCCGCCCGCGACCTGCTCACGGCTGACGGACGCCCCACCGTCGCAGCCTGGCTGCTCTTCGCCGACCGCCCCCAAGCGGTGTTCCCCGAGGCTCACGTGAGAGTGCTGCGGTATGCCAACACGTTTCGCGGAGTCGGCGCCGATCTGCAGCTGCTCGATGACGGCGACGTGCGACTCGAAGGGCCGCTCCCGTCGCAGATCGGCCAAGCCGAAGAAGTCATCGACAAGTGGTTGCCGAAACGCCGCGCGTTGACGCCCAACGGGAGGTTCGGTCCTGTCCCGTTGATCCCCAGGGACGCTTGGCGAGAAGGCCTGGTCAACGCCGTCATCCATCGCTCGTACGCCTGGGCGGGCGACCACATCCGGGTCGAGATCTTCCCCGACCGACTCGAGATCACCAGCCCAGGCGGCCTCCCCGGAATCGGCGATCCCGCGAATCCCCTCCAGATCAGGCGCTACGCCCGCAACCCGCGCATAGCGCGCGTCACGGCCGAGATGGGGATCGCGCAGGAGCTCGGAGAGGGAATCCAACGCATGTTCACCATCATGCGGGATGCTGGCATGAACGACCCCGTCTACAGCGCCGGGCCCAACCAGGTCAGGGTGACGCTCTACGCCTCGGCTCGGAACACCGAACTGGACGCCCTGGCTCCGACCGCCGCGACAATAGTCCATATCCTGCGGCGAGCCGACAGCCCTTTGGGGACGAGCCAGATCGCGCAACTCGCCCAGGTCACCTCCCAGACAGCCCTCCGCCATCTGAAACAGCTGCAAACTGCCGGCGTCGTGATCCGGCGAGGAACATCCGCACGCGACCCCAGGGCGACTTGGACCCTGGCCTGAGCCGCTCGTCGGGCCTTCAGGAAACTCCCAGGAAGTGTTCAGGCGGTTCCCAGCCTATTGCGATTCGATTGTGGTGCGCGCGGCGCCTGTGTCGAGGCGCCGCGCGACCAAGCAACAGTCGAAACGAGGCCCCGCGTGTTCCATGTCATCCTCCCGGCCGCCGATGCGGTCTGCATCGCCGTCCTGGTCCTGGCCCTGTACTACCCGCGCCACCACCGCCGCGACCTGGTGGCCGCGTTCCTGGCCGTCAACGTGGGAGTCCTGGCCGTGGCCGCCGCGCTGGCAGCCACCTCGGTGAACGTCGGGCTGGGGCTGGGGCTGTTCGGCGTCCTGGCATTGATCCGGCTGCGCAGCGCCGAGTTGCGCCAGCACGAGATCGCCTACTATTTCGCCAGCCTCGCCCTGGGCCTGATCGGCGGTCTGGCGGCCCCCATGGAATGGGCGGCGGTCGGATTCATGGCGGCCATCGTGGTTGTGCTCGGCTTGGCCGACTGGCACGGCTCGGCCCGTGCCAACCGCGCGCTGACGGTGGTCCTGCCGGGCGCGCACGCCGCCGGCCCGCTGCTGGACTCGCGCTTGGCGCAGATGTTCGGGCAGGCCCCGACCAGCGCCTCCGTCCGCAAGGTCGATGCCGTCCGCGACGAGACCGTGGTCTCGGTCCGGTTCGCCGCGACCCCGGCGCCAGCCAGGCGACTGGGCGCTGGAGCGGACCAATGACCCGGAGCGGCCGCACGACACGGCAGGCGATGGCCACGCTCGCAGCCGCGGGCCTGGCCGGGGGTCTGGCGGGCCTGGCCAGTCTGACGGGCTGTGCGATTGGGCAGAACTCTGGCGCGCGGGACGCTGCTGGGACCACAGGAACCACCGGGACGGCATCGGGCGCTCCCGGCACCGTCGCGCAGGCGCTGGACGGACTGTTGGAGAGTCACTGGAGCGAGGCGGACGCCGAATACGGGGACAGCGCGGACTTGGAACTGGAGGAAGGACCGGTGGTGATCGACCGCCCCGGTGCCTATCGACTGACTGGAACGCTGGCGGACGGACAGGTCACGGTCGAGGTGGAGCAGACCGGCCTGGTCCAGTTGATCCTCGATGGCGCCCATGTCACATCGGAAGCCTCCAGCGCCCTCGACATCGAATCGGCCGACGAAGTGGTGATCATCCTGGCGACCGGTTCCACCAACAGCCTGACCGACGCGACCAGCTACGCCGAACCCGACGAGGAGCCAGACGCGGCCCTGTTCTCCAAGGCCGACCTCACCATCGCGGGCGAGGGCGCGCTGACCGTGACCGGCCGGGCAGGCGACGCCATCGCCTCCAAGGACGGGCTGGTGATCGCTGGCGGCGACATCACGGTCAACGCCGCCGATGACGCCGTCCGCGGACGCGACTACGTCCGGCTGGTTGGGGGCCGCCTCACCGTCGAGGCAGGCGGCGACGGCCTCAAATCAACCAACGACAAGGACCAAGGGGCGGGCTACGTGCTCCTCGAAGGCGGCCAGGCGGACATCACCGCGGGCACCGATTGCGTGGACGCGGCCACCGCCGCGCTGGTCGCTGCCGGAGCGGCGGAACTGGCCTGCGGCGACGACGCGATCCATGCCGACCGCAGTCTGGTCGTGGACGGCGGCGCCGTGTCGGTGTCTCGGAGCTTCGAGGGCCTCGAGGCGCCGGTCGTGGTGGTGGCGGGCGGCGAACTGGAGATCACGGCCAGCGACGACGGCATGAACGCGTCGGCATCCGAATCCGAGTCCGAGTCCGAGTCCGAATCCGAGCCGGAGTCGGGAGCTGAGCCCGAGTCGGCGGCGGACGCCGAAAACCGAGGCGGACTCGACGGGCGCGGGCCGGGCCGGGGCGGCGGCATCGGCGTCCAAGACGGTGTGGAACTGGAGATCACGGGCGGGACGGTGACCATCCATGCGGGCAAGGACGGGATCGACTCGAACGGGACCGGCGTCATCTCCGGCGGGACGGTCACCATCTACGCGGCGGCGAACGGCATGGACGGGCCTTTCGACGTGGCCGATTCGGGCCCTCAAATCGACGGCGGGACGGTGGTCGCCTACGGGCTGGCTCGGGGCGGAACCCAGATCCTGAGCCCGCAGGACGCCTCGGCGCAAGGCTGGATCGCGGCCGTGCTGGCCGCCACCGCGCCGAGCGGCGAGCCCGTCGCGGTGACTGATAGCGCTGGCGAGGTCATCGCCACGCTGACTCCGGACTCCGATGTGGCGGCGCTGATGTACTCGGACCCAGGCTTGGCTGATGGCGACCTCTACACCGTCGGCGTGGATGGCCAGGCTGTCGAGGTGACGGCGGGTCAGCCCGCGGCGGGCGCGGACGGCTTCGGTCCCGATGGTGGACCCCGGGGTAACCCCGGCCCAGGCCCGGGACGAGGCGGTTCGGGCGGTCGAGCCGACCGTTCGGGCCAGCCATGAGCGCGAGGCTTGTCCCCCTAAACCACCGCGGGACGCCCCGGAGCGGCTCCGGCGGTGGTTTAGGTCACCCGTCGCACCATGCCGCCCGGCTCGCAGCTGACGTTTCCGCAGGTCACACAGTTGGCGTCTCCGGGCGGCCATTCCGCCCCCGTCCCTAAACCACCGTGGCAGGCCCCGGAGCGGCTCCGGCGGTGGTTTAGGTCACCCCGCACCATGCCGCCCGGCTGAACCGGAGTTGGGGACTGTCTCCATTTCTGTCGGTGGCGGGGTCAGGGCACCATGCGGCGGTAGGCCTCGCGGATCGCCCGGGCCACGGTGTTCGGGGTCTCGACCGGGCTGAGGTGGGCCACGTCCGCCATGATCACCAGGTCGGACTCGGGGCCCAGCGCGTCCGCCATGGCCTCGGCCTGGGCCACGGAGACGAACGGATCGACGGCTCCGGCAACCACGGTGGACGGCACGCCAGCGGCCCGCAGGACCGCCATAGCGTCGTCGCGCCCGGCCATGGCCTCGGCCGCCCATGCCACTCCCCCAGGCGTGGCCTGGTCAATCCAGTGCTCGATCGTCTCGACCAGGCCCGGCTGGGCGGCCTGAGAAGCCGCCGAGACCATCTTCGACGCCATCGAGCGCAGCACCTCGGTGGTGCCGGACTCGAGCACCTGGCGGGCCGTGGCCAACCGCCCGGCCCTGGCGGCGGCATCGTCCGCCTCCGCCTTCGTGTGCATCAAGACGACCCCGGCCATCAGGCCCGGAGCGTCCCGAAGCAGGCTCATGACGACGTAGCCGCCCATCGACACGCCGACCACCACGGCCCGGCGCACGCCCAACGCCTTCAGGGACTCGATGACGGCCAGGCCGGCGGCGCGGATCGTGACCGGCTCGACGGTGGGGCTGAAACCGGCGCCCGGCAGGTCGACCGTCAACACCGGCAACTCCGTCAGCTCGGCCGCCAGCGGCGCCCACATCAACGAGCTGAGGGGGTACGCGTGCAGGAGCACCAAGGGAACCGTGTCGCGCGGCACCGCCAGCCGGTCGGGCGCGGCCTGGGACCGTTCGGTCCGCGACAGGCGCGAGGTCTCGTCGTCCTGAGCCCAGGAGTCGTGGGCCGGCTGGTCCACCACCGAGGTCCCCCGCAAAGTCCCGGCCCCCTGCACCGCCAGAATCGTCATTGTCCGTCTCCTTCGCTCAAGTCCCCTGGTGAGACTGATTCCCTGGTGAGACTAGCCCATCGCGGCCACGGCCGTAGATCTCGCTGGGACCGTCCCAGGTTGTCGGCAGCGGGCCGAAGCCCGGCCGCGCCACTTCCACTATCGCGTCGAGGACCTGGCGGACGGCCTTCTCCCCGATCCACAGGTGGACGGCGTCCTTGGCCTCGACCACTTTGGCTGCGGGCACCATCGCGAAGCGGGCGCGCGCCTCGGCCGGGCTCAGGAACTGGTCCTTCTCCGGGACCAACGCCGTGACCGGCTTGCGGGCGGCGGCCCATTGGATGAGGTGCTCCGACCGCGCGCGCCTCAGCGGCGGCGACAGGGCGATCACGCCCTCGACGGGCAGCCGCGCGCCGTGCATCAGCGCCAGTTCGGACCCGAACGACCAGCCCACCAACCACGGCTTCGGCAGGCCCAGTCCGAGCCCGTAGGCGACCACGGCGGCCACGTCCCGCCCCTCCGCCACCCCGCCGTCGAACTCTCCATCCGAACAGCCGAGCCCCGAGCAGGTGCCGCGAGTGTTGAAGCGGATCACGGCCAGGTCGGCCAGCGCCGGCAGCCGCCAGGCCGCTTTGCGGAAGACGTGCGAGTCCATCGAGCCGCCTTCGGTCGGCAGGGGGTGCAGCAGCACCAGGGTCGCCTTGGCACCCCGTCCCTCGGGCGGCAGCGCCACCTCTCCGACCAGCCTGACCCCGTCGGAGGCCGTGACCTGAAACGGGCGGCGCTCGGCGGGCAGGATGGTCTGCGCGCCGATGGTCTCGGTGGACGATGCCGTGGCTCGAGTCACGCTCCCACCCTATGTCGCCTCCGGGTCGCCTTCGCGGCCGCCCTGGCCGTCCTCTCGGCCCTCGTCCAGGCCTCGGCCGGGATTGTGGTCAGCGCCGCGGTCAGCGCCGCAGTCAGGGCTGCGGTCCGGCCTGCGGTCCTGGCCGAGGTCGCCCTCCGGGCCTCTCCCGCCGCCAGCCTCACCGGCACCCCCGGCGCCGCCCTGGTCCAGGCGCAGCGCTGGACGCATGATCAGCCAGGACAGCCACAGCAGCGCCACGAACGGGGGCGCCCCCATCGCCAGCTTGAAGGTTCCCAGCAGCGCGACCTGGCCGGAGAAATAGAGCGGGACCTGGACCGCCAGGCGGGCCGCGAACAAGGCCACCATCAGCCAGGTGGCCCAGGCGCCGCGGCGCAGGAAATCCCGATCCTCCCGGAAGGTCTCCAAGCGTCCGGTCGCCATCGCCGCCACCACGGCCACCGCCGGCCAGCGCACCAGAATCGTGAGCAGGCACCCGACCATGTAGCCGCCGTTGATCCACAGCCCCGGCACGAAGAACCCCTCAGCCTTGCCGCTGACCAGCGCCCACATCACGCCCAGCGCGATCCCGCCGAGCGAGGACACCGCCCCCATCACCGAGGACCGGCCGATCAGCCGCGCCACCGCCAAGACCAGAGCCAGGCCGAAGGCGGCCACCAGCGGCGGCCACAGCTTCGGCTCGATCACGTAGACCACCACGAAAGTCAGGCCGGGAAGGACCGATTCGACCATCCCCCGCACGCCGCCCATGGCCTCGGAGAAGGAGAACTCCTCCGCCACCACGGACCTGAGCCCGCTGCGGGAGTTCGGCGCCGCCATCAGACGGCCGATCCGACCGGCACGAGCTCGTAGTACGGGTCGCGCATCACCCGTCCCACCGAATCGGACCCGACCAGACCGTGGCAGGTCAACTGCCGCCCCGGCTCCAGCCCGAGGATCTGCCGCTGCCCCAACCAGATCACTCTCAGCGAGCCGGTGCCGTCCGCCAGCTCCACCTCGAACACGGCACCAGGGCCGCGCGGCCCGATGGCGATGGACTTGATGACACCGGTCACTCGCGCCGTCTCCCGCGCGCCCACCGAAGCGATGGGCCTGACGCCCGCTACCGGGGACAGTCCCTGGGCCGGTTCGGCCTCGAGCGTCCCGCTGAGGGGCCAAGGAGCCCTAGCGCGCATCAGCGGACCTCGGTGATCTCGGGGCCGCGCTTCAGCAGGGCCGTCGGGTCCTCGGAGGCGCCCTCGGTCCCTTCGGCGGCCTCCGAGCCTGGCGCCTTGGGCGCGCCCGGCAGCTTCAGCGGCAACGCCTCGCGCGGCGGCCGGGCCTCGTCGCCGCGCGCCACCACGATCCCGGCGAACAGGTCCTCGAGTGCGGTCGCGGCCTCAAGGTCGCGGGCGGCTTTGCCGGTGACGGCGCCTCGCAGCAGCCAACGTGGCCCGTCCACGCCGATGAACCGGACGACCTGCTTGCCGACCCGCCCTTGGGCCGTCTTGGCGGGGATCTCCGCCACCAGCTCGGCCCCGAAACGCCCCTCCTGCCGGCTCGCTTTGCCGCCCTGCTTGGTGACGGATTTCTCGAGATCGTCGATCCCCTCGTCCCAGATGCCGAGCGTCTTCGGCGCGGCATACGCCTGCAACTCGATTTGCGATCCGTCCTTGCCGACCGTCAGCGTGACCGGCCGGCCGGTCGCCTTCGCCACGCCCGCGCTGACCTTCAGCCCCGACACCACGGGCAGGCGGATGGCCCCGAAATCGACCATGCCGTCCAGCGATGGCCTTTCCGCTTCGTCATAGGGGCCCGATGCCGCCGGGCCATCCCCCGCCGCATCCGGGCTCTCGCCGGGGTCGGCTTGGGCGTCGGCATCCGCCGTGTCCGCCGCCGAGTCGCCTTGGGCGTCGCCGCCAGTCCGGGCGCCCTGACCAGTGTGGGCGTCGCGCCCGACTTTCGCCCCATCTTGGTCGCTTTCGGCGGCGCGACGCCGTTTGAATAAAGCCATTGTCATTCCTCCCTTAGGCGGCCCGACCGTCCGGTCGAGCCGAATCCGCCCTCGCCCCGGACCGAGCCAGGAAGCCGGTCGACCTCGATCAACTCGGCCCGCTCGACCCGCTGGACCAACAACTGCGCGATCCGGTCGCCGCGCCGAACCTCGAACGGCTCACTCGGGTCGGTGTTCAGCAAGGTCACTTTGACTTCGCCCCGGTAGCCCGCGTCGACGGTGCCGGGGGCGTTGGCCACGGTCACTCCGTGGCGGGCGGCCAAACCCGAGCGCGGGTGGACCAAGCCGACAAACCCGTCCGGCAGCGCCAGGGCCAGCCCCGTGGGGACCGTGACGCGACCGCCGCCAGCCGGGACCGCGGCATCGGCGGCGGCTACCAGGTCCATCCCGGCGTCGCCCGGATGCGCGTAGGCGGGCAGCGGCAGCTCTTTGTCCAGCCGGATGGCCAGCACTTGGACGGCGGTACTCACGGTGATTCAGCCTACGTCACGGGCGCGGCGCATTCAGGTCGCGCATTCCAGGCAGATCAGCGAGCCGTCCGGGTCGGTCGAGGACAACTGGGAGATGTGGTGCACCAGGAAACAGGACGCGCACATGAACTCGTCGGCCTGTTTCGGCAGCACACGGACAAGAAGTTCCTCGTTCGACAAGTCCGCGCCGGGCAACTCGAAGCCCTCGGCGGCGTCGGCCTCGTCCTCGTCCACCACGGCGGCGGACTTCTCCGCCCGGCGGGCCTTCAATTCCTCGAGGGAATCCTGGCCGAGGTCCTCCTCGTTCTTTCGGGGGGCATCGTAATCGGTTGCCATCGGTCCTTCGGTTCTCGTCTCGTCAATCGTTTATGGGGCTCGCATGGAACGCTCATAGCGGGCGGATTATTCCGTGCAGAACGCGCGACAGGGTAGCACGACCAGCGGTCCCTGTGCGACCATTGATCGAAATTCCGCCTTCGGCCAAGTCGACTTGAGGCTCGCCGGAAGACCTTGCACGGCTCACGCCTGGACCTATGCGAAGCTCGATGGGATCGAAATGGCTCCGACGGACGCCTCCACGAGATACCTCAGGGCACGCGCTGGAGGCGGCGCGGGAAGGACACAGATGAACGAGTTGACGTTTCAGCGGGCTGATGACGACCGCCTGATCTGCGTCGATGACAACGGCACGGAGTACGCCGTCGGCATCAACGACGCGTTGAGGAGCGCTGTCAATCAGGCCCGGTCGGCTGAGCGGACCGAGATTCCCGATGTCGTGATCCAGATCCCGGAGGTCCTTCGTCCCAAGGACATCCAGGCCCTGGTGCGCTCCGGCGCGGACCCGGCCGAACTGGCCGAGGCCTCCGGGTTGGACCGACAGCACATCGACCGCTACGCGGCGCCGGTCATCGACGAGCGCGAGTTCGTCGCCCAGCAGGCGCGGACGTTGTCGCTGCGCCACGACCCGGAGTCGCGGTCCTTGCAGGACTTGGCCGCCCGGCGGCTGGGCGAGCAGGGGATCGATCTGACGGCGGCCACCTGGGACGCGATCCGCCAGCCCCAGGGCTGGGTGGTGCGGCTCGACTTCGAGGCCGAGTCCGGCCCGGTGCGGGCGCGCTGGCAGGTGGACCTCCAGTCCCGCGCGCTGAGCCCGTTGAACGAGCAGGCCAACTGGATCGGTCGCACCGACGAGCCGGGCCTCCCGGTGCCCGCTCTGCGCCATCTCAGCGCCGTCCCCGGGCTGGACGAGCCAGTCAGGCCCGAACCCGACGAATCAGCCGCTCCGCTCTCCCTGTTGGACGGGCTCATGGACCATCGCGGCCTGCGCCAGCCGGTGTCCTTCGACGACGACACCAGGCCGCTGTCTGGCGACGGAGACGTGCTGGAGTTGCGGCACGGCGACCATTCGGACCGCGGCGACCATTCGGACCGCGCTGACCACGACGCTGATGAGCGCGACGGCGGCCCGGATGAGGACTGGCCAGGCGACTTCCCTGATCAAGCGCCGCCGACTCTGGAGGCTTGGCCGCCATTCGACGGCGACACCGCCGCCTTGGAGCCCCAAGGCGCGCTGTTCGAGCAGGCGCCCGTCGGCAACCAGCCCTATGTCGAGCCTTTCCTGCCAGGGGTGGAGGGCGCCTCCGGGCCGGCCGAGCCCGAACCGGAGCCCGAACCCGAAGTCGAGGAGAAACGGGCCACCACCCGCAGCTCCCGGTCGCAGACCAAGCGGTCCTCGGTGCCCAGTTGGGACGAGATCGTGTTCGGCTCGTCCCGCCCCGATCAGCAATAATTGTCGTCAGGCGCTGCCGGGGCGCGCGCCCGGGGGCCAGTCGTCGCCGGTCAGTCGCCATCGATCAGGCGTCGCCCGCCGCAAGTAGCGGCAGGTAGCGGCCATAGCCACGGGCCTCCATGTCCTTCTCCGAGACGAACTCCAACGCCGCCGAGTTGATGCAATAGCGCAGGCCGCCCAATTCGGCCGGGCCGTCATCGAAGACGTGGCCCAGGTGAGCGCCCGAACCGGCCGACCGGACCTCGGTGCGTACGCGCCCGTACGACCGGTCCTCTAGTTCGACCAGAGCCTCGGGGATGGGGCGCGAGAAGGCGGGCCAGCCGCAACCCGAATCGTATTTCCGGCTCGACACGAACAGCGGCGCGCCGCTGGTGACATCGACGTAGATGCCGGGCTCGAAGGTCCGGTCGTATTCGCCGGTGAAAGGCGGCTCGGTGGCGCCGTCCTGGGTGACGGCGCGCTGGATCGGCGTCAACTGGCGCAAACGCTCCGGGTCGGGGCCTGGCGCGGGGCTGGGGGCCGACCCGGCGGCATCGTCCAACTCTGCTCGCGCGGCGGCCAACTTGGCGGGCGAGATGTGGCAGTAGCCGCCCGGATTCTTGGCCAGGTAGCGCTGGTGGCGGTCCTCGGCCGGGACGAAGCCCGTCAGCGGGCCGGACTCGACGGCGACGGGCGCCGCGTGACGGCGCTGCAACGTCGCCAACTCCAACTCGACGGCGACCTGGTCGGCCGGATCAGTCCAGTAGATGCCCGTGCGGTACTGGCGCCCGACGTCGTTGCCCTGGCGATCCACGGCCAGGGGGTCGATCACCTCGAACAGTTCTTGGAGGTAGAAGCGCAGCGGCCGGACCGCCGGGTCGTAGGTCAGGCGCAGGGCCTCGACGTGTCCGGACCCGGCGCAGACCTCCTCGTAGCAGACGGGACCGGCGGGCCCGTTGGCGTACCCGACCTCGGTCCCCACCACGCCGGGCAGGAGCGAGAAGTACTGCTCCACGCCCCAGAAGCAGCCTCCGGCCAGGAATATGTCTTTGGTCATGGAGGCAGCTTACGGGCTGATAGGTTGGATGGGCTTCAAGGCGGCGGAAAATCGAGGTTTCATGACGAATGTGGTGATCATCGGCGGCGGGCCGGGGGGATACGAAGCAGCTTTGGTGGGGCGCCAGCTTGGCGGCCAGGTCACCCTGGTGGAACGGCGAGGGTTGGGCGGATCGGCGGTCCTCACCGACGTGGTGCCCTCCAAGACCCTGTCCGCCGTGGCGGAGGTCATGACGCGGTTGCGCGGCGCGGGCTCCCTGGGGCTGCGCCTGGCCGACGGCTCCGCCGACCTGGCCGGGGCCATCCGGGTCGACATGTCGGAGGTCCACCAACGCATCCGCGAACTGGCCCAGGCCCAGAGCGATGACATTGAGCGCCAACTGCTGGGCGAGGGCGTGCGCCTGATCCAGGGCACCGCCCGCTGCGCCACCAAGTCGCTCATCATCGCCTCGACCGACCACGGCGACCAGGTACTCCCGGCAGACGTCCTGCTGATCGCGACCGGCGCGCACCCGCGCGAACTGGCCGCCGCCAGGCCGGACGGCGAGCGCATCTTCACTTGGGCCCAGATCTACGACATGGACACCCTGCCGGAACGGCTGATCGTGGTCGGCTCCGGCGTGACCGGCGCGGAGTTCGCATCCGCCTACCGGGCGCTGGGCGTGGACGTGACCCTGATCTCCTCGCGCCACCAGGTGCTGCCATCGCAGGACGACGACGCCGCCCGGCTCATCCAGGACGCCTTTAGGGAACGCGGCATAGTGATCCACAACGACGCCCGCGCGGTCGGCGCCGAGCGGCGCGGCGACGGCGTGGTGGTGTCGTTGGAGGACGGTCGGGAGGTCGAGGGCTCGCACTGCCTGATGGCGGTCGGTTCGATCCCCAACACCGACGGGATAGGGCTCGAGGAGATGGGCGTGGCGATGAACGCTTCCGGGCACGTCCAGGTGGACCGGGTCTCGCGCACGTCCGTCCGTGGCGTGTACGCCGCCGGGGACTGCACCGACGGGTTCGCGCTGGCCTCGGTGGCGGCCATGCAGGGCCGGATCGCCATGTGGCACTCCTTGGGCGATGCCGTCGCCCCGATCAACCTGCGGGAAGTCGCCTCGAACGTGTTCACGGCCCCGGAGATCGCCACCGTGGGCGCCACCCAGAAGGACATCGACTCCGGCGCGCTGGCCGCCCGCTCGGTGATGCTGCCCCTGCGCGGCAACGCCCGCGCCAAGATGAAGGGGTTGAGCCAGGGGTTCATCAAGATCTTCTGCCTGCCGACCACCAACATCATCGTCGGCGGGGTGGTCGTGTCGCGTTGGGCCTCGGAACTGATCTACGCCCTGTCGGTGGCGGTCAAGAACAAGCTGACGGTGGACCAGTTCGCGGAGTCCTTCACGGTCTACCCGTCGCTGACCGGCTCGCTGGCGGAGGCCGCCCGGCGCCTGCACGCGGGCGGTGCTGAGGTGATCACCTACTGACATCCGGCCGACAACCGTGCGGCGCTCGACCGACCCCCATCCAACCCAAACCGAACAAGGCAAAGGAGCCATCTTGTCAACCATGAAGGCGATCCAACTGGTCAAGCCCGGCGAATGGCCGGAACTGCGCGAAGTGCCAGTCCCCCGGCCAGGTCCCGGCCAGATCCTGCTGAAGGTCACGGCCGCGGGCCTGTGCCACAGCGACATCGCGGTGATGGACCATTTCGCGGCGGCTCTGGACTATCCGCTCCCCATGACCCTGGGGCACGAGTGCGCGGGCACCGTGGTGGACGCGGGCGAGGGCGTCAAGCACCTCGTCACCATCGGCGAGGATGTGCTGGTCTACGGACCCTGGGGCTGTGGTCGCTGCCGCCAGTGCGCCGAGGGCTACGAGAACTACTGCTACAACGCCCGCGAGCGCGGCATCACCCCGCCCGGCCTGGGCCACGACGGCGGCGCCGCCGAATACATGCTGGTGGACCGCGCCCGCTACCTGGTGCCGATCAAGGACCTCGACCCGGTCAAGGCCGTGCCGCTGACGGACGCCGCCTTGACGCCGTACCACGCGCTCCAGCACTCCCGCGCGAAGCTCGACGCCAACTCGTACGCCGTCGTCTTCGGCGTGGGCGGTCTGGGCCACACGGCCATCCAGTTGATCAAGCACTTGACGCCCGCCCGCGTGATCGCGCTGGACGTCTCGGACCGGCACCTGGAGTTGGCTCGCGAGGTCGGCGCAGATTACGCGGTGAAATCCGATGACGATGCCGTCGCCCTGGTTCGCGACCTCACCCACGGCCAGGGCGCGGAGGTGGTCTTCGACTTCGCCGGGGTGCAGCCGTCCATCGACCTGGGGGCGAAGCTGACCAAGGTGCGCGGGGACTGGAACATAGTCGGGATCGGCGGCGGCCGCGCCACCGTCGGCTTCGGGGCGGTGCCCTACGAGTGCAACGTCTTCTCGCCCTACTGGGGCACCCGCGGCGAACTCTACGACGTGGTGGCCCTGGCCCGGCGTGGTGTCATCTCCATCCACACCGAGGAGTACCCGATCAGCCAAGGCGTCGAGGTCTACCAGCGCCTCCACGACGGCAAAGTGATAGGCCGCGCGGTCCTGACCCCCTGAGCGTCTGGCCCACGGCGCGGTGAGAACGGTTCCCAGATGTAATGGGGACAGTCCCCACTATTGCTGAGAATCATTCTCATGGGGGCTGGAAATGCGCCGGACTCCTTTCTGGCCGACGGTGTCGGGGCGGCTGGCTCTGCCCTAACCCACCGTGGCAGCGCGACGGATCGCTGCGGCGGTGGTTTAGGTCACTCCCCGCACGATGC
The DNA here is from genome assembly GCA_031265345.1 of Bifidobacteriaceae bacterium. The sequence goes on along the minus strand of JAISCU010000073.1, from coordinate 3,183 downwards.
CGCCTGGTCCGCTCCAAGCGTTTGCCCAGGTCACGGCGTCGAGGGCTTCGCCGGCCCATTGCGCCGACGTGCCTAACCCACCGTGGCAGCCCGGACGGGCGGCGCCACGGTGGGTTAGGTCGCGGACTCCCGGATGCCGCATGGTGGGCCGGACGTGTTCGCACAGGTCGGCGGGTCGGGGGCAACGGGGCGATGGCGGTCCCGACCCCCTCACCAAGGGGAAGTTGCTTCTAGTCGGGGGACGGTTCCTCGACTAGAACGGCGGCAGCCCAGCGGCTACTCGGCGCTCCATCGCGCCGAACTGGGCCAGACCATAGCGGCCCACGATCTCCTCTCGCACCGTCAGGGCGGCCCTTGGGTCACTGTGGCTGAGTTGTCGCTCCAGGCGCCGGACGGCTTGCGCTACCCGCGCGGCGCCGCGCCAGCCCGCTGGTCGGTCGATCATCACCGCTCGGCCGGCGGCGAGGGCCGGGCCCATGGTCTGGGCGGTGCCGTCGTTGCGGGCGACCACCAGCGGCAGGCCGGTGAGCAGTCCCTCCAGCGGCGCCAGCCCGAAGGTCTCGGCTGGCGAGAGATGGATCTGGACATCGGCCTGGGCCATCGCGGCGGCCACCTCCGGCGCGGTCAGCGCTCCCGCGAAGGCCACGCGGTGAGACCGGCCCGCCCGCCGCGCCCGGTCCTCCAGCTCGCCACGCGCGGGACCATCTCCCACGAAGGTCAAGCTCGTGCCTCGGCTGCCCACTGCGGCGGCATAAGCCCTGAAGCCGTCCAGGACCTCGAACACACCCTTGGTGTCCAGGAGGTTGCCGACATACAGCCAACGCCTCAGGCCGCCTTCAGCCGGTCGCTCCACATAGGGGAAGGCGTCCGCATCCACCGGATTGCCGACGGCCCAAGTCTTGGCCCCGGCGGCCGGGAAAGCCCGTCCGATCAACGCCGCGCCTGCTTCGCCGACTGTGAGCACGGCATCGGACAAATCGACGGCTTGGCCGTACAGGGCCCGCGTCTCGGGGCGCCGCAACAATTGCGGCAGGTACGAGGCGTGCTCCACCAGGACCAGGCGCTGGCCGGGCCGCAGGTGACGCGCGACGGCCACCCCGGTCGGCATCACGACGTGGGCGAACACCACCTCGGCGGCGCGGAGCGCTTCCAAACCAGCACCGACGATGCCGTTCGCTTGGGCTTCGGCGGCCTCGGCTCGGGGAAGGCGGTGGCCCACCTTGACAGGCACCCAGATCAGGCGGCCCTCGGGCTCGGCCCGCTCGCTGGCCAGGCGCGGATCGTCCGGCTCGACCATCTCCAGGTGGATCACCGTCACCTGGTCCGAGGGGAGGCCGAGGGCGCGGACCCATTGGCGCACGAAGGCGCCAAAGTAAGGCCTGTCGGAGGTGGGGTACCACGGGGTGGGCACGACCAGCGGGCCGGTCAGGGCGCTCATGGGCGTGCTCGCGGACCAGGGCCGTCCGGCGGCTCCAGGCCCAGGGCGGCGACCTCTTCGGCGTAGACGCGGGCCAGCACCTCGGCCTGGGCGTCCCAACTGAATCGCCGCTGCAGCTCCGCGTCACCTGCGATGCGGGCCTTCAGAGCGGGCAAATCGTCCAACACCTGCCGCAGCGCTAGGGCCAGGCCGGGCGCGTCCTCGGCCTCGAAGACCGCGCCCAGGCCGAGGTCGCGGACTAAGGCGGCCTGCTGAGGGGTGTCGGAGGTCACCACCGGCAGACCCGCCTCGATGTATTCGCAGAACTTGTTCGTCAGGGCGATGTCGTGGTTCGGCGCGCGGCTCAGCGGTGTCACGCCCACATCGGCAGACGCCAGATACCTAGTGACCTGGTCGTGCGGGACGAACGGCGCCAGATGGACCTGGTCCCCCACGCCCAGTCGCTCGGCCTCGGACTCGAGGTGGCGCACCGCCTGGCCCCGGTTGTTCGTCACCACCGCCAGGTGCACGCCCGGCAGGCTGGTCAGGGCCTCGACCACGGTGCCCAGCCCGCGCGCCGGGTTGACTCCCCCGCTGTAGACCACCAACGGAGCGTCCGGCGCCACGCCCGCGACCTGGCGGAGGTTCGGCACGGCGTCCGGTCCCGCGTAGCGCATGGGGGCGTTGAGGACCAGGTCGGGGCGCCGGCTCAGGCCGTGCCTGGCCACCAGCCAGTCGGCCAGCAGGTCGGAGACCGTGACCACCCGGTCGAAATCGCCCATGAACTCGCGTTCCATATTCGCGTAGGCGGTCACCCGGACGGGCGGCACGTGCGCCAGGCCGGGCACGAACTCGCGGGCGTCGTAGACCAGGCGCACGCCGCGCCCGCGCAGAGCGGCGCGGGAGGCGTATTGGCTGGCCACATGCATCATGTAGACGTCGTGGACGTGGATGATGTCCGGCGCCAACTCGTGCAGCCGACCGGCCAACGCCAGCGCCTGGTCGGTCGCCTGCGGCAGTGCCCGCCGCCACCGCGCCCGCCACGGCGTCGCTTTCAGCCCGGCGAACCGCCGGCCCCGCCAGGCCTCCAACTTGGCCGGGTGCCAGGTGTCGCGCTCGATCTCCCGGTCGGCCCGCAGGCTCCGGACCTTCACGATGACGCGGACGGCCAGATAGCGCAAGCGCCGCCAGGCCGGACGCACCGCCGAGGGCCGGCGCGGGGCCGAGACCAGCGGCCTGCGGCCAGTGTCGCGCAGGGCTCGTCCGCGCTCGAAGCCCAGCCCTTCCCGCAGGTGAGCCGCGTAAGCTCGGCCGTCCGAGCGTTCGGTGCGGTCGAAGAACACATGGGGTCGGCCGTAACGCCAGCGGTTCTCGCGACGTGGCGGCACCGGTTGGATCATCACCCGCCCGCCGGTCGGCAGTTCCTCGTCCCGGACACCCTCGCCGCGCGAGATTCCCAGAGCGACGGCGTCATAACCCAGGGCGGCCGCGGTGCGCAGGTTCTTCATCACGCGGGCGTCGATCAGCGCGTTGTTGCCCGGCATCAGAACGATCCTAGGCGCCCGATCCAATGGGCTGCCGCTGGCCGCGAGATGGCCTGGGTCGGTGCTGGAAGACGACCCGGCGGCATCGGCGGCACTCATGACCGGCCGCCGCCCGGCGCCAACCGCGCGTAGACGGCCCCCAGATTGCCCATCTGCGCCTCCCAGGACAGGCGCTCACGCAACTCCGGCGAGCGCGCCGCCGCCGCGAGAACGTCCCGCTCG
>JAISCU010000202.1 GCA_031265345.1 Bifidobacteriaceae bacterium | reverse complement strand
GGGTCAAGCCGATGGCCGCGCCCGCCTCGGCTTGGCCGCGCGGCAACGAATGGACCCCGGAGCGCACCAATTCGGCCACGACCGATCCGTTGTAGAGGATCAGCCCCACCACCACGGCCGCGAAACCTTTGTCGCTGATCTGGTCGAAGCCGCCGTAGCCCAGATAGAGGTACACGAACACCATCATCAGGAGCACCGGCACGGCCCGGAAGAACTCCACGATCACCGAACTGGGCCAACGGATCCAGCGCTGGCGGGAGAGCCGCCCAATGCCGAAGACCAAACCGAAGACGATCGAGCCGACCACCGCCACGGCCGCGGCCTTGAGCGTGGCCAGCAGTCCGGGCAGGAAGTAGTAGGCCCAGGAGTCCCATTGGACCAGGGGCAGCCATTTGCCGGCGGCGAACTGCCCGCGTTCGGCGAACACCCAGACGACGCCTCCCAGCAGGCCCAAGCCCACCAGAACGCCCAGAATGTTGAAGAGCATGATCCGTCGCCGGGCTTTCGGGCCGGGGGCGTCGAAGAGGATGGTGTGGGTGGGGGCGTTCATCGCGGCACCGCCATTCTCCTGGACAGGGCGGTGGTGGCCAACCCGACCGGCACCACGATCACCACGAAACCGATGGCGAACAGGCCGAAGATCGCGAACACCATCGACGAGTCGAACTCGATCATGGTCTTCATCAGACTGGAGGTCTCGGTCGCGACCCCGGCGGCGGCCGCCACGGTGGTGTTCTTGATCAGCGCGATGAGCGTGTTCCCGAGCGGCGCGACCGCTCCCCGGAAGGCCTGCGGCAGGATGATGATCCGTGCCGCAGGCAGGAAGGACAGGCCGATGGCCCGTGCGGCCTCGGCCTGTCCCACCGGCACGGTGTTGACTCCGGACCGGATCGCCTCCGCCACGAACGAGGCGTGGTAGAGGCCCAATCCGATCACGGCCAGCCAGAAGAAGTTGGTGGCCAGGACATCGGAGAACTGGATCTTCAACTGTGTCCAGACCCCCAGCACCAGCACCACCATGATGATCGTGAGCGGCGTGTCCCGGAAGATGTTGACGAACCAGGTGGCCAACAGCCGCAGCGACGCCACCGGGCTGATCCGCATCAAGCACACCCCGGTGCCCAGGACCAGCGCGATCAGCCCGGCCCAGAAGGTCAGCTCGATGTTGACCCAGAAGGCGTGCAGGACGTCGTACCTGGAAAGCAGTTCCGAGAACTGCTCAACGAAGTCGCTCACTTTCGCGATCCTTCCGTGGCTGAGTCAAGAACGCCTCAGGCGCACTTGTCCAGCTTCGGGCTGGGGTCGTTGAACTCGGGGTTGGGGGAGTAGGTGCCGAGGTTCGACTCCAGCGCCTTGCTCCATTCGCCTGAGTCGAACATTTCGGTCAAGGCCTTGTCGATGTCCTCGCAGGTCGCTTTCGGGTCCGTCTTCGCCAGCCCGACTCCGTAATACTCCTGCGAGAACGGCTTGCCGACCAGTTTGACCTTGCCCTGGTAGGCCTCCTGGGCGGCGAAACCGGCCAGGATCGAGTCGTCCGTGGTGAGCGCGTCGATCTGCCCGCCGATCAACGCGTCCATGCACTCCGAGTAAGTCTGGAACTCGACCAGTTCGACGCCCTTGGAGTACTCGTCCTTGATCCGGGCGGCCGGGGTCGAACCCTGCACCGAACAGAGCTTCTTGCCGTCGAGCGATTCCGGCCCGGTGATGTCGGTGTTGTCCGCCAGGACCAAGAAGTCCTGGCCGGCCACCAGGTACGGCCCGGCGAAGGCGACTTTCTGCTTGCGTTCGTCCGTGATGGAGTAGGTGGCGAAGATTAGGTCGACAGCCTTCGTCTCGAGCATGGTCTCGCGGTTTGCGGAGACCGATTCCTCCCATTCGATCTGGTCGGGCTCGTAGCCGAGCTTGCCGACCACGTATTCGGCCACCGAGACATCGAAGCCCTTGGGCGTGTTGCCCTGCATTATGCCGAGGCCCGGCTGGTCGTACTTGATGCCGATGGTGATCTTGCCTTTGTCGTCACCGCCGCCGCCGTTGCCCCCGGAGCCTGCCCCGGACCCGCCATCATTGCCGCCGCAGCCGCCCATCAACAGGGCCACGGCGGCCGCCGCGGCCACGCTGGTTGCCAGTTTCTTCATCGTTTTCTCCTTACATTGATCGTGGGGGAGGCTAGTGGGTCAGGATCTTCGCCAGGAAGTCCTTCGCCCGGTCGGTCTTGGGGTTCGTGAAGAACTCCTCCGGGCTGGCCTGCTCGAGGATCTCGCCGTCCGACATGAACATCACCCGGTCGGCGGCTTTGCGCGCGAAGCCCATCTCGTGGGTCACCACGACCATGGTCATGCCCTCTTTGGCGAGGTCCACCATCACGTCGAGGACCTCGTTGATCATCTCCGGGTCGAGCGCGCTGGTCGGCTCGTCGAACAGCATGATCTTTGGCTCCATGGCCAGCGCCCGCGCTATGGCGACCCGCTGCTGTTGGCCGCCGGACAGTTGGGCGGGCAGCTTCCCGGCCTGGTCCTGCACCCCGACCCGCTTGAGCAGGGTCATGGCCTTGGCGTCGGCCTGGGCTCTGGTCAGGCCACGGACTTTGCGCGGACCGAGCGAGACGTTGTGGAGGATCGTCTTGTGGGCGAAGAGGTTGAACGACTGGAAGACCATGCCGACCTCTGCCCGCAGCTTGGCGAGCCCTTTGCCCTCTTGCGGCAATGGCTGCCCGCCGATCAAGATCTCGCCGGAGTCGATCGGCTCTAGCCGGTTGATCGCCCTGATCAGAGTCGATTTGCCCGATCCGGAAGGCCCGATCACCACCACGACTTCGCCAGGCGACACGTCGAGGTTGATGTCCTTGAGCACATGGAGGTCGCCGAAGTGCTTGTTGACATCGTGGAGTGACGCCGCGTAGGGATTTTCGGGCGGCGCGATTATGGTCCGCATCCACATATGTTACGCGTCAATTCTTTGCGAACCTATTTCTAGCGCATGAGCATAGGCCCCCAAGTTGGGAATTTGCCCAAGCCGAGCACGCAAAAAGGCAAAGTTGCCGATGCCGCCGTCCGAGCCCGCAGAGCGCCGCCAAGTCCCCACACGGCATCGGGCACCGGCATATCCGTCTCAAACCAGTGGCGCCCGCGGCCCACACGACCAGGGCGCTGACCAGGCGGCGTACAGTCAAAGGATGCGACAAAAGTCCCAACTAAGCCCCCCCCCGTGCCGTTGCCGCTGAACCCATAGCCTGCACCGAGCTGCGCAAGAGCTACCGCGTCCGGCGCGGCGAGAGGGTGCCGGTCCTCAACGGGATCGACTTGACCGTCGATTGGGGGACGATGACCGGGATCGTCGGGCCGTCCGGCTCCGGCAAGTCGACCCTGCTGTACTGTCTGGCCGGGCTCGAGCCGCCTTCGAGCGGTCACGTCAGTCTGCTCGGTGCCTCGATCGACCACTTGTCGCAGACCCGACTGGCCCAACTGCGGCGCGAGGACATCGGGTTCGTGTTCCAGTCCTACAACCTGGTGCCCTCGATGACCGTCCAGCAGAACGTCGCGCTGCCGTTCGTGCTGAGGCGTGTCAAACCACCGCGCCAACGGATCGCGGAGACCCTGTCGCGGCTGGGTCTGGCGCATCGCGGCCGGGCCAGGCCGGTCGGCCTCTCGGGCGGCGAACAACAGCGTGTGGCCCTCGCGAAAGTTCTGGTCGCGGAGCCAGCGATAGTTTTCGCGGACGAACCGACCGGTGCCTTGGACCAGGCCGCGGGGGCAACCGTGGTCGAAGAGTTGCGTCGGGTTGCGGACAGCCCCATGCGGGCCGTCCTGCTGGTGACGCACAGCCCCCAGGTGGCGGACCGCTGCGACCGGGTGGTCTCGCTGGTGGACGGCCGGATCGGCGGCGCGCGGTGACCTGGTGGCGCGACATGCGCGGCGCGCCGGGGATTTGGGCGGGGGTGGCCCTGGTCGCCGCCGTGGCCCAGACGGCGTTCGCGTTGTTGCTGCAGGTCGCCGGTATGGCCTTGAGGGTGTCCGATGCCGCCGCCACGGCCCCATCCGAACGCCAGGCCGCCACCAGCTTGGGTCAGGCGGTCTTCACAGCCGCGTTCTGGACCGCCTTGGTGGGCGTGCTGGTGACCATGTGGGTGACCGGCCAGGCGATCCGCCTGCGGCGCGGGGCGCTGGCCCTGCTGGCTCTGAACGGAGCGACGCCGGGTCAACTGGTCAGGCTGACCGTGGTCCAGGTGACTGTCATCGCTTTGGCGATGGCCGCCCCGGCAGGGCTGATCGCCTCGTCGATGGCCGGGAGGGCGGCCGGATACGCCTTGGACCAGATTGGCGAGGGGCGAATCGGACTGGTCGGTCCACCGCCTGTGAGTGGTTGGGTGTGGGGATCGCTGATCGGCTTGGCTGTGACCGCCCTGGGCGGGCTTCTGACGGCGCGACGCTTGAGCCGCGTCGCGCCGGTCGAGGCTCTGCGGCGGGCCGTCGATCCTCCGGCCCGTGTCGGCTGGGCGCGGGGCGCTGTGTTCGTCGTGTTGGTGGTCGCGGCGTTCTGGGCGTTCATGGTGGTGGCCGCCAAGCCGACCGGCGACGTGCAAGGCCTGGTCAGCCTGCCATTGCTGGGCATCTTGTTGCTTCTGTGCGCGGCGGCGGCGGGAGGGCCGGTGCTTCTGCCACTGGTCACGCGGGCCTGGACGGCGCTGCTGCCGCTGCCCGCCACCACTTGGACTATCGCGCGCCAGCAGGCCGCCACAAGGATCAATCGGTCGAGCGCCACGGTGGTTCCGTTGGCGGTGGCGCTGGCCATGCCGATGGCGTTCCTGGGCATGTCCGGCGTCTTGCGTTCGACCATGGCCGGTCCGGGGCGCTCCGAGGTCGGGCCCGGGGTCGAACTGGGCGGACTGGTGATCATCTTCGGCCCGGCAGTGGCGATCGCCTTGGCTGGCGCTCTGGCCGGAATTGTGATCACCTCCCGCGCTCGCGCCCTCGATGTGGCTCTGACATCGATCAACGGCGCCGGGCCGGTGCAGACCTGGATGGCCACAGCCCTCGACGGAGCCATCGCGATGGGGACTTCTTTGGTGGTGGCGGCAGCGGCGGTGGCGACCGGCGAGGTGGCCGCCACGTTAGGCTTGCGGAGACACTTCGGCCACGCTGCTTTCTCTTGGCCTTTGAAGGCGTGGCTGGTGGTCGGGGCGGCGGTGGTCGCCTGCGGCACCGTGGCCACGCTGTTTGCAGCGGTGCGCCCTCTGCTGGAACCGCCATTCAAGGTCGTCAGCACCTACGTCGCCGACTGACGGCGGTCCGGCCGATCCGCGCTTGTGACCGCCTCCGGGCCGACCAGCAGACGGTTGTGCGATCCGCAAGGCCGTGTGTTGCATGCGATCCGCGCGCCCTGTGCGAAAGGAACACGGGTTGGCGTCTGACGCAAACCCGTGTTCCTGAATTGACAGGGCACCATTTCTGGGCAGGAACTCGCGAGGAGGCGCCCCGGCGCGGACGGCGGAGGCCGGGTAAGCGGCATCGTGCAAATCGGCTGGACTGTCACGGACACTAAACTTGACCGCGCTATGACCGCCAACCCACCGAGCAACCCACCGCGCACCTACGCCGTGCGAACGCTCGGCTGCCAAATGAACGTGCACGATTCGGAACACATCGCGGGCGTCCTGGAGGCTGCCGGGTACGTGGCCGCAGACGGCGCGCCGATAAGGGCGCAGGGCATCCCCGAGGCCGATCTCGTGGTCATCAACACCTGCGCGGTCAGGGAGAACGCGGCCACCCGGCTGTTCGGGAACCTGGGCCAACTGCGTCAGATCAAGGCGAACCATCCCGGCATGCAGATCGCCGTGGGCGGCTGCCTGGCCCAGAAGGACCGCGCCGGGATCGTGGACAAGGCCCCATGGGTCGACGTGGTGTTCGGCACCCACAACCTGGGCTCCTTGCCAGCCCTGCTGGACCGCGCCCGCCACAACCAGGAGGCGCAAGTGGAGATCGAGGAGGCCCTCACGGTGTTCCCCTCGACCCTGCGGACCCGGCGCGACTCGGCCTTCAGCGCGTGGGTGTCGATCTCGGTCGGCTGCAACAACACCTGCACTTTCTGCATCGTGCCCTCCTTGCGGGGCCGCGAGCGCGACCGGCGGCCGGGCGACATCCTGGCGGAGGTCGAAGCGGTGGTCGCCGGGGGAGCGGTGGAAGTCACCCTGTTGGGCCAGAACGTCAACTCGTACGGCGCCGAGTTCGGGGATCGTGGGGCTTTCGCCAAGCTCCTACGGGCCGTGGGCCAGGTGGAGGGTCTTGAGCGGCTGCGCTTCACATCGCCCCACCCGGCCGCCTTCTCCGACGACGTGATCGCGGCGATGGCCCAGACCCCCGCCGTGGCGCACCAGTTGCACATGCCCCTGCAGTCGGGCTCTGACCGCATCCTGCGCGCGATGCGCCGGTCCTACCGCGCCGCCCGCTTCCTCGGGCTGTTGGACAGGGTACGGGCCGCCATGCCGGACGCCGCCATCTCGACCGACGTCATTGTCGGCTTCCCCGGCGAGACCGAGGCCGACTTCCAGGCCACCCTCGACATGGTCGCCGCCGCCCAGTTCACCAGCGCTTTCACCTTCCAGTATTCGATCCGCCCGGGGACGCCCGCCGCCACCATGCCGGATCAGGTCCCCCCCGAGGTGGTCGCGGAGCGTTTCGCACGCTTGGTCGCTTTGCAGGACCAGATCAGCGAGGCCGATGCCGCCGCCCAGGTGGGCCGCGAGGTCGAGGTCCTGGTCGCGACCGGCGAGGGGCGCAAGGATCGGCAGCGCGCCCGCATCTCCGGGCGGTCCCGCGAAGGCCGCCTGGTCCACCTCGCTCTTCCCGAACACATGGACGATGCCGTGCCCCGGCCCGGCGACCTAGTCCGGACCGTCGTGACAGGCTCCGCGCCCCACCACCTGATCGCTGACGCTGCCGTTGGCGGCGGTCCCTTCCGGGTCATTCCCTACGCGCAGCGCCGCCCCGAGGCCGGGGCCGCGCACCGCCCCGGTCTGACCTTGCGCACGAGGTTCCCGCTCAGCCGCGCTTGATCCGGCCGGTCCTTGGCCCGTGCTTCGGTCAAGTCTCGGCCACGGTTGGGCTGCCCGCGGCAAGCAGTTCTTCGTCCCTCAGTTCCCAATCTTGGCCGGTGGCTGCCGTGACGTTCCAATCGCTGACGAGGCCCAGTTGAATAGCGGAGTCGTTCCGGCCGGGGATCGGTAAGTGAGGAGCGGTGGACAGCCTGGCCCCCGCAGCTCAGTCCAGCGCCAGGGCGCCGTGCTGGGCGCGCAACTCACGTTTGAGGATCTTGCCGGAGGCGTTCTTCGGCAAGGTCTCAGCGACAATGACGTGCCGGGGCGTCTTGAAGCGGGCTAGCTGTTGCGCGGCGAACCGCGCCACGGCATCGGGCGTCAAAGCAGTACCTGGACGCGGAACCACAACGGCGACCACCGCCTCGACGAAGCGAGGATCGGGGACGCCGATGACGGCCACCTCTTGGACCTCCGGCATCTGGTAGATGACCTCCTCGACTTCGCGGGAGGCCACCTTCTCGCCGCCCACGTTGACGGTGTCCTTGACTCGGTCGACAAAGTACAGCCGACCGGTCTCGGAACGATACCCCTGGTCGCCGGTGTGCAGCCAGCCGCCCCGGAAGAGCGCCTCGGTCCCAACTGGGTCGTCCAAGTAGCCGACGCAGGCGTGCGGCGAACGGAACGCGATCTCCCCGACCTGGCCCGCTGCGAGCGGTTCGCCAGTCGGATCGAGGATCGCCAACTCGACGTTCAAACCCGGCAACCCGGCCGATCCGGCGAACTCCAGCTGGTCCTCGGGCGGCAGGATGCAGGCGGCCGGGCTCATCTCGGTCTGACCGTAGAAGTTCCACAGTCGCAGGTTGGGCAGCTCTTCCGCCAGCCGGAGCAACACCGGCACGGGCATGGCCGAGGCGCCGTAGTACCCCTTCGTCAAGCCCGCCAGTTTGGCCTTGTCGAAAGCGGGGGAGTGGAGCAGTTCGATCCACTTCGAGGGTGTGGCGAACATCTTGTTGACACCGTGTTCCTCGATGGCCCGGACTATGCGGGCCGGTCCGGCCGAACGCAGCACCACGGAAGCCGCGCCCAGGTAGATGTCCGGGATCAAGAAGACGTCGAGTTGGGCGCAGTGGTAGAAGGGCATGAAGTGGAGGTCCACGTCTGTTGCCGCCGCGCCTCCCGAGACGATGGTCGAGACGTATTGCCACATCAACGAGCGGCTGTTGAGTTGGACGGCCTTGGCTCCGGCTTCGGTGCCGGAGGTGAACATGAGGCGGACAACATCGGTGTCCGCGACCTCGACCGGCTCGGGCGCGCTGCCGTGGTCCAACCATTCGGCGAGGTCGCGCCAGCCGTGGTGGGTGGCTCGTCTGCCGGGGTCGATGGCCAAGCGCGTGACCTCCGGCAGGTCGGCGGCGTCCAAAGCGGCTTGGGCGGTGTCGATCAGATGCTCCTCCGCGATCATGACCCGGGGCCTGGCCAGCCGCAGGATCCCAGCCACCTCCGGCGGGGACAGGAGGAAATTGACCGGGGCGAGGACCGTCCCGGCGCGCGCGGTCGCGAACGGCAACACGGCCAGGTGCCAGGAGTTGCGGGAGAGGACGGCCACGACATCGCCCCTGGCCAGGCCCTCCGTCTGCAAGGCGGCGGCCACCGAATCGACCGCTTGATCGAGTTCGCTGAAGGTGAGGCGGGTGGCTCCGTCGATCAGCGCCACCTTTTCCGGGTAGCGTCCGGCCGAGAGGCGCGGAATGTCCGCCAGGGTCTGCGAATCGACCGACGAGGGCCGGGAAGGGAGAGTCACGTCGATCAGGTTACGGTGGCGTAACCAGCCTGGTCGGTGTTGGCGCCGCCAGTAACCGGGCCCGCGATTTGTCGGCGTCCTACTCGCGTCCGGGCCGCATGCGGGCGCCCTTCCCGCCGCCGGTGTCGGTCAGAGCCGCAGTTGTTGATCGTCCCCTCGCGGTCATTCGAGATGGAACGCGATCTCACTGATGGTGTGGTCCAGCCGCTCCGTCAGGTCGCGCCAAGTGAAGCGCAACACTTTGTAGCCGGCGCGGGTGAGCCGTCTGTCGCGCTCGCGGTCGGTTTCGAACGCCGTCCGGCCACTGTGATACGAGAAGCCGTCGATCTCTACCGCCAGCCTCACTTCCGGGAACAGCAGATCGACGTTGATCGTGGTGCCGTCGGGGAATCGCACGGCAGCGTTGGCTCGCCACTCGACGATTCCCCTCGCGCGCAGTCCGTTGTGCAGAAGCATTTCGGATTCGGCGGCCGCCCCCGAAGCGTGATATTCGGCGTACATGGCCAGGCGCTTGAATCCGCGTCTTCCTGCGAAGCTCTCAACGCCTTCCCCGAAGTCCGCTGGTATCAGGTGCCTGGTGATAAGCCACGCGAACAAGGAATCGGCCGATCGCTGGTCCAACGTACGCAACGCTTCGATCATGGCCCACGGTGCCGATTGGACCTGCACGCCGTGCCAATCCTCGCTCTGCGCGCGGCAAGCCTCCCGCCTGGCGAGTCTGAGGTTGGCCGCGGGGGCGCGGTTGCGAGACGACGCCGCGATCACGACACCGGTCCTCGGCAAAGGCGCTCGGGGCATCGTCAGCCGCATGGCGCTGGCTCCCCAAAGCACCGCTCCTGGCCAGGTCAACTCCATGGCCCAAGCCCCCTGCTCGATCCCCACCGGCGACCCGTCGAGGACCAGCCCTCGACCAGCGACCGGCAGCCACAGCCCAGAACGCAGCCGATAGATGACCTGCCCCTGGCTGAGGCCGGACTCAGACGCCTGGGCGCTCGTGAACACCCCTGATTGTCTCCTCGCGGCGGGCGGCACCCATTGGTTGGCGGCAGGCTTCGCGTAACGTGTCTTCGGCTTTTGGGTTGCGTGCATGCTTTAGCATGACGCGTCCGGAGCAATCTTCGAAGGGTCGGGCCCAAAACCTGTGGATAACCCTTTGGCGGTCGCAGGAGTCGCTGGGCTGCGGAGGCACGGATGCCGCACGCAAAAGACAGGATCCCTGACGCTCGGCGCCGACAACCATGGATCCTGCGTTTTGTGCGAGCCCCGTTTCCGCGACAACCATGGATCCTGCGTTTTCGGGATGGTGCCCTTTTCGCCGCGTGCCGCTGACCTGCGGTTTCGCCGCTCGCGCCAGCGGGTGCCGAAGGCGAAAAGACAGGATCCCTGACGCTCGCGAAAAGCGGGCCCGACCAAAACGCAGGATCCCTGACGCTCGGCACCGACAACCATGGATCCTGCGTTTTTCGCGACCCCTGTGGTCCTCGGCGACCGACGTTATTGTCCAACCACGCCCCTGCGGGCGGGCGATCCAGGAATGAGTGCCTTCGATAGCGCGCGGTCTCGGCTCCTCGGCTCCTCGGGCTCGCCCGCAGGTCGCCCCTGTCGCACCAGCGTCGAGACCGTAGCCGGAACCCAGTTGACGTCAGGTTTACGTTCGGGGTGGACAATGCTTGGCACCGAAATGTCCCAAACGTCCGAACCGTAGAAGGGAGCGCAATGGGCGCCATCCTCGTGATCGACGACGACCCGCACATCCGCGAGCTCGTCCAAGCTCTGCTGACGGGCGCGGGTTTCGCCAGCCTCCCAGCGGCCGACGGCAAAGAGGCGCTCAAGACGCTCGGCGAAGCCCCGATCGACCTCTGCGTCGTGGATGCCATGATGCCGAACCTCGACGGCGCCGCGTTCTGCCGCGCAGCCCGCCGCTACTATCCGGACCTCCCGCTCCTGATGCTGACCGCCAAGGGACAGCTCGGCGACAAGGTGGCCGGATTCGACGCCGGCGCCGACGATTACCTGGTCAAACCGTTCGAGAGCCTCGAGTTGATCGCCCGCGTGAAGGCCCTCCTGCGCCGCTACCGCAAAGTCCTGGAGCAGACCGCGCACGCCGGGAATCTCACCTTGGACGCCGCCAGCCACGTCGCGACCCTCGGCCAGGAGCGCTACGACCTGCCGCTCAAGGAGTTCGGCTTGCTGTTCTTCCTCGCCAGCCACAAGGGCCGCACCCTCACCCGCGGCCAGCTTCTAGACGAGGTCTGGGGCTTCGACTTCGACGGCACCGAGCGCACGCTCGACGTCCACATCAACCGCCTGCGCGAACGCTTCGGCGATCAGACCGGCTTCCGCATCATCACGGTGCGCGGGCTCGGCTACCGTTTGGAGGACATGTAGCCATGGACGATGCCGCTCGCTCAGCTCCCAGCGCCAACCCGCGTCGCCGGGCCGGGGCATCGCGGCGGCCCGATGCGCCGCGGGGGGGTGAGGCTCGGCCACACGGGGAGTCTCCGCGCAAGCGGGCCGGGCGAGCGCTCCGGGGCCGCCAGGCGGGCGAGCCGAGCGGCGGGCTCGGCGTGATCGCGATGGCGGCGTTGCTGCTGGTCCCCATGATGGCGGGATGGCTGGCGGCGGAGGCGTTGTTCCGGGCGGTGGGCAGGCCGGCGGCGCCGGTGGCGCACCTGGTCGCAGTGGCTTTGGGCTTGTGCCTGTGCGGCCTGATCGCGTTCTGCGCCTCGGTGGCGGACAGGCGGGCGCAGCCCAATCGGTGGACCAGCGGGAAGCGTCTGCTGGAAGTCTTGGATCGGATCAGGCAGGGCGATTTCAATGTGCGGATAGAGAACCCCGGAAGGGGCCCGTTCACGGATGTGGTGGAATCAGTCAACGCGATGGCCCGCGACTTGGGGACGTTGGAGCAGCAACGCCAGGATTTCATCTCCAGCGTGTCGCATGAGATCCAGTCGCCGCTCACCTCGATCAAGGGCTTCGCCGAGCTGCTCCGAGAGCCGGGTTTGGACCAAGCGACCCGCGAGCATTACCTGGACGTGATCGCCGCCGAATGCCGTCGCTTGTCGGCCCTGGGGTCGAACCTGCTGCGCCTGACCGCGCTGGACGAGGCGGTGATCGACCCGAAACCCTTCCGCCTGGACGAGCAACTGCGGGATGTGATTCTGACGCTGGAGCCGCAATGGTCCGGTCGCGATGTGGATGTGGAACTCGATTCGCCAGCCGTTCACGCCCAAGGCGACCAGGACTTGCTGCTCCAGGTGTGGGTCAACTTGGTCCATAACGCGATCAAGTTCACACCACCAGGCCGGCGCATCCTGGTCCGGGTCACGCCGGGAGCCGCCGGACCCGGCTATTCGAAATGCCGGGTGGAGGTGGAGGACTCGGGCGGCGGCATCGCCCAAGAGGACTTGCCCCACGTGTTCGAGCGCTTCTTCCGAGGCGACAAGGCCCGTGCGGTCGGCGGGAACGGGCTGGGCCTGGCGCTCGCGAAACGGATCGTGGACCTGCACGGCGGCCGGATCGCGGTGGCCAGTGGGCCCGGCCAAGGCAGCACGTTCACGGTCGATATTCCGGCGTTTACGCCGCGTTGACGCTCCATTGATGCCGCGTTGATTCGTGCGGTCCAGGCTGGTGCCTTCAAGCAACCGGCGAAAAGGAGGCCAACATGGGCGTGATCGAGGTCGAGGACCTAGTCAAGCAGTACAAGAGGGCGAAGGAACCCTCGGTCAAATCGGTCAGCTTCGAGGTCCGGGAGGGCGAGTTCTTCGCTTTCCTGGGGCCGAACGGAGCGGGCAAGACCACCACCATATCGATCCTCACCACCACGTTGTCGAAGACGGCGGGCCGGGTGAGGATCGCCGGGTTCGACGTGGACACGCAGCACCGGCAGGTGCGCGACCACATCGGCGTCATCTTCCAACGGCCCAACCTGGACCGCACCCTGACGGCCGAGCAGAACATCCGCATCCATGCCTGCCTCTACGGGATGCACCAGTACCGGCCGACCTACAAGATGATGCCCACCGCCTACCGCGAGCGCGTCGAACGGCTCGCGTCCGTGGTCGGCGTGGAGGGCTCGTTGTTCACCAAGGTGGACAAATTGTCCGGCGGCATGCGGCGCAAGTTCGAGGTGGTCCGCTCCCTGATGCACACGCCGCATGTGCTGTTCCTCGATGAGCCCACCCAGGGCCTCGACGCGGTCGCCCGCCACGACCTCTGGGACTACCTGGACCAGGTGCGGCGCGAATGGGGCACCACGGTGTTCCTTACCACGCACTACATCGACGAGGCCGAATCCGCCGACACGGTCTGCCTGATCAACGACGGCAAGATAGCGCTGGCCTGCCCCCCGGAGGAGATGAAGCGCCGGCTCGGGGCGGACAGCCTCGAGGACGCCTATGTGAGCTTCCTAAAGGCAGAGGCGGACGATGCCGCTAGCCCGGTCCCAGCGACCGTCGGCTCGCGCGGCGGCGCGGGGGGAGGCGGCCTGCTGCTTCGTGGCGGGCCGGGACGCGGCGGCCCGAGGCGGGGGCTGGGAGCATGAGCGCGGCATCGTACATCAAGAGCCCTCAGGCGGCCGCGCTGCCCAGGTTGCGGCGAACGGCCAGGGAGGTCAACGCCGTCGTGGCCGTGGCCGCCCGCGACATCACCTCCAAGGTCAAGGATCCCGGCAGCCTGATCATGAGCCTGGCCATGCCGCTGCTCATGATGGGCATGATCGGCGGGACGCTGAGCCAGAACATGGCCGGCGGACTGGATTTCGATTTCGGCGAGTTCATGCTGGTGGGGATGCTGGTCAACATGCTTTTCATGATGACCACGATGGGCATGACCAGTTTGGTCGATGACAGCGACGACGACTATTCGGCCGAGCTGATGGTCGCGCCGGTCTCGCGCTACGCGATCGTGGTCGGGAAGATCCTGGGGTCCTCGTTCACAGCGGTCGTGTCCTGCGTGGGCGTGCTGGTGGTCGGCGCGGTCATGGGACTGACGTTGACGCCGTGGCAGCTGCTGGTCCTGTTGGCGCTGTCGCCGCTGCTCTGCCTGTCGGCGGGGGCGCTGTGCATGATCCTGATGGGCGTTATCAAGAATCCCAAGAACGCCAACATGGCAGTCATGCTACTGACCATGCCACAGATGTTCCTCTCCGGCGTGATCATCCCGATCTCGCATTCGACCGGGCTCTTGGGCGTGCTCAGCCGTCTGATGCCGATGACCTACTGCGTCGACCTGGGCCGCGCCGTGGTCTACTCCGGCCGCCCAGATTATGACGCGGTGGTGATGTTCAACCCGGCGGTCAACCTGATCGCCGTCGCCGGCATCACCGCAGTCTGCCTGGTCCTCGGCACGATCCTGTACGCGCGTTCTGAGAAGAACCGCTGACCTGCGCCGATCACCGGGACAGTCCCCTTTTTCGTGATCGAAGAATAGGCTGTCCGCTGCCGCCGGGCCGGGTCGGCGCCCCGGCCCCAGTGCGGAGGGGGAACACGGGTTTGCGTCTGACGCAAACCCGTGTTCCGGGGAAGGGGCTGTACGATGCCGCCGGGCGGGC
>JAISCU010000087.1 GCA_031265345.1 Bifidobacteriaceae bacterium | reverse complement strand
GGCGGGGCCGGGCGCGGGGGGCCCCGCCGGGGCCGGGCGGGGCGCGCGGTTGTGAGCCCATGACTGGCGGCCGCGGGTCTCGGCTGGTCCTGGGCGGCCTGGTGTGCCTGGCGCTGGCGGTCGGCGGTGGACTGTCCGGCCCGGCGAGCCGGGGCGGCGGGGCCGCCGGGCGGGGCTCAGACCAGGTGTGGTCGTCCGCGTATTCGTGGGACTCGCAGGCGAGGCTCGCGGGGGTCACCCTCCCGGAAGTCGGCGGGGACGGGGCGGCGTCGCCGGTGTCGTCGACTCTGGGCGGGCTGCTCACGACGTTGGACACCGGGACCGCGCTGGCCCACGAGACGGCGACCGGGCGGCTGGTCTCCGCCACCGCCGCCGACGGGGCCACGACGACGTTCGCCCATGACCTGGTCGGGGCGCGGGTCTCGGAGACCGTGGGCGGCGCCGTCGCGCGGCAGTACTCATGGGACCAGGCGGGGAATCTCGCCCAGGTGGCCGGGGCGGACGGGTCGGCGGTGTCCTACGCCTATGACGCGGCCGGGTTGTTGCGGACCAGGGCAGAGTCGGGCGCCGACGGGCGGCCCGCCGGGGACTCGGCGGGGTTCGTGTGGGACACCTCCCGCGCGGTCCCCACGATGCTGACCGACGGGGACCATTGGTTCGTGTACGGGCTCGGGTCCGCGCCGCTCGCCCAGCACCCGGTCAACGCCGGTCCGCCGGGGTCCGGGGCGGCGGCATCGTCCACGTCGTTGTTCTTGCACGGGGACCTGGCCGGGTCCATCCGGGCCGTCACCGACAAGGGCGGGGACGTGGCCGCCGGGTCGGACTGGACCGCCTACGGGCAGGCGGTCCCGGTCGCCCGGCTGGTGCCCGTGACCACGGCCAACCGGTTCGGGTACGCCGGGGAGTGGGCGGACCCGGCCACGGGGCTGGTCTACTTGCGGGCCCGGTGGCTGGACCCCGCGACCGGGTTGTTCTTGTCGGTCGACCCGGCTGGTTCGGCGACCGGGGACGCGTACGGGTACGCGGCCGGGAACCCGGTCCAGCTGACCGACCCGCTGGGGCTGTTCGCGGTCCTGGTCGGGCTGTTCCTCTTGCTCCCGCGCGACACCGCCCAGGAGGTGGCCAACTTCCACTACGGCGCGCTCGACGGCGTTCCCGGCCGGCGGGACCACTACGGCTTCGGTGTTGGCGAAGCAGGCCGCCAAACAGGCCGCCAAACAAGGCGCCAAGGCGACCGTCAAAGCCGCCGTCCGCACCGCCGGGCACAAAGCCATGGAGGCCGGGGCGAGTGCGTTGAAAGGTGCCCGCGACGGGATCAAGAACCTCGGCAAGAAGGGTAAGGAGCTCTTCGCCCGGCAAGGGCTAAAGCTTAGCGGACGTAACGTGATCGGCGACCAACTCACGGACCAGGCGGTCCGCAGCGCGCGGCGCGCCAAGCCGCCTGAGGGCCATTTCGACGTCGTCGCGCATGCTACACCGAACTCTGTCTTTGATGATCTCGGGCGTGAAATCGGTCCAGATGCCGTGGCAACCATTGTTCGTGGGACGCCGGGGTTGGGGTGGCCAATCGGTGCGAATGCTGTCTTGTTCCACCGGGTGTCGTTCAGGCTCTTTCGCTCAGCGTCTCGCCAACGATCTCGGACTTCCCGTGAGAGCCCCCACAGGCAAGTTCTTCGTCAACGCGCGGGGCCGGATCAGGGACGACCCAGGCATCGAATGGCTGACCTATCTTCCGGTGATGAGATGACGAAACTGATCCGGCTGGGGTATTGGCTCGGGCCGCTGTCGCGCTCGCTGAACCGGGGCCTAGCTTGGAACCGTCCTATAGTTATTGGTGCGGACCCGCCCCACACACGTGGATAAGCGGGTCTAGCTTTTTTCTCAGCCTCAGACCCGAATCGGCTTGCTGTTCACATCCGCGCCGCTGAGCAGATTCTTAGCCCAGTTCCAGGCGAACTGTTTGCCGGGATGCCGGAGCAAACCCTGGTAGTTCGTCCAGGCCACCAGGTCGGCCATCTGGACCCACTGCGAGATGTGCGACCCTTGGAAAAGGGGGTCCTCGATAATCCGCCTCGTAGCCAACTTCAGGTCTCGATGAGCGTCACGGTAGCCAGGTTCGCTGCCGTCGCCGTCCATGAAGACCAGGCCCAGTTCGCCATCGGTCGCCAACCTCGAGTCCAGATGCTGAATCAGGGCCGAATACACCTCGGCGCGTTCCTTGGCATAGGCGGGGCCGGTCTTGGGCGTCTTGCGGTAGCAGGTGCCGAGTCGGAGCACACTCGTGGAACCGATGGTCTGGAGCGCTTGCTCCATCAGCCTCCTGCGGGCGGCCTTGGACTGATTGACTGCAGGATCGGTCGAGATGAGTTGCCGGCCGCCGACGAACTTGGTCGCATGCAACTCGTGCGACGGCGGGACGCCAAATGTGCGGGCGATGCTCTTCCGCAGCATCAACCAGGAACGGAGTCCCGCCCGCCAGTCGTCGGCGGTGACCTCAATCCATGAGTAGACGATGAAACCCGTGGCCACTGCGCCGGAGTCATCGAGGTAGAACAGGCGGATCGGCGACCCCGCAACGAGAGTTCTCGACGGGGAAGACGCGGGCTTTGACGGCATGGTCATCAGTTTAGGGTTCACCCCTGACACTTGCGGTTCGCCGGTCCCAACAGTCGCAGCACTGGTAGACGCGAGATACCGCCGCTTGGCCGACGTCACGGAGTCGGGGCCGCGGCGTTAGCTGTTACAGCGCAGCGACAGGTCTCCGTCTGCCGCATGCTGCATGCCGCAGCGACCGGACCACCAACACAGGGTGTCCGCACTCGGCCTGACCGCCCCTGGGGGTTCGCCCCGGTCGAGGCGCCAAGCTTGGACCGGTACGATGCCGCTCACCCGACACCCAGCGGACCCGTGGGGCGGCCCCGGTGCCGGGACGGCGGCATCGTACAAGTTGTTCCTACAAGCGGACCTGGGCGGGGCCGTCGCCAGCGGCGGAAGCCAACGGGCAGCAAGCCCAGATCTCGACGCAATCCTCTTCGGGCCGTCATGCCCGTGTAGGCCCTGAGCACAGACCAAAATCTGATGTCTATCTGATACTCTTTCACCATGACCGTGGCGACGTTCACCGAGTTCCTCCGCTCACCCAAGAGCGTGGTCGCGCAAACCGAGACCGGTGCGGTTCGGATCACCCGGCGTGACGGCCATGACCTCATGCTCACGCGGGCGGACGAAGCAGAGGCCCAGCAGGAGGGCCTGGCATTGGCATCGCACATCATGCGGGCCAAGCTCGCCACCGGCGACATGGATGCAGCGTTGGAATCACTGTTCTCCTGGGTCGCGCTGTTCGACGGTCGGGAGCGCCAGCAATTCGCGGCCGACATGGACCGCTTGGTGTGGTCCGCATCGGAACTGGGCCATTACAGGCAGTTGCTGGCTGAATTCAGGAGTTGGGAGGGCACCGCCGAGGCTTACGCCGACGGGATGACTCCGGACCTTCCGGTGCAGTGGCTCGACACCCCCATAGATATCCCCCGGCCCTGATGGCGGCCGAGCGCGACGTGCCGCGTCCACGGCGGTGCCGAAATGCGGGTTGGCGACGTTCGTGGTCGCGCAGGTCGTGCCACGAACGCCCCAAGGGCGCAATTCACGCCGATACGGACGATGCCGCCCACCCGGCGGCGCGTCGAACCGCCCAGGTCAGCAGAAGGAGTTGCCGCAGGCGCAGCCCTGCTGGGCGTTCGGGTTGTCGATGGAGAACCCCTGGCTGGAGATCGAATCCTCGAAGTCGATCACGGCGCCCTCGACCATCGGGGCGGACAGTTGGTCCACCACCAGCGGCACGCCGTCGAACGTGACCACGGAATCCCCCTCCAGGGCAGAATCGTCAAAGCCGAGGTCGTACTGCATCCCGGCGCAGCCTCCGGGCTCGACCGCCAGGCGCAGACGCAGCTCCGGCTTGCCCTCCCTGTCCAGCAGTTCCTTGACCTTGGTGGCGGCGGTCGGCGTGAGCCGCACTCCGTGGGCCTTGTCGGCGGTCGTCTGGTCGGTGGTGACGGCAGTCGTCATATGAGGTTCTCCATTCGATCAAGTCAATAGCACTGAGGGCAACCTTACCTGGCGCGCAGATGACGTGCCAGAAATTCAGCCGACAGCTCTCCCACCACGCGCGGCGCCCGCGCTGGCAGGTTGTGCCCCTGGCCCGCGATCTCGGTCCACTGGGCGCCGGGGATCAACCGGGCGGTGCGCTGCGACTCGCGACGCGGCACCACGTCACGCGCGCCCACCATGATCAAGGTCGGCACGCGGACGGACTCCAGTTGCGGCCGGGTGTGGTTCGGCTGGCCGACCATCAACCCCCAGACCGCGGCGCGCCGCCGAGCCGCCGCCGAGAACAGCCCGGCCACCTTCATGGCCCAGTAGCCGACCGTGATCACCGCGTTCGTGACAGGCTTGAGCGCTCCCTGGGTGGTGTTCCCGCCGATCAGCACCTGCGCCGCCAACAGCTCAGGACGGTGGATCGCCAGTTCCATGCCGATGTTGGCGCCATCGGAGAACCCGATCAGCCCGAACCGGCCGGAATGGCGGTAGCGACGGCGGTAATCGTGCAAGGCGTGGCAGCAATCGACAGCCAGCTGGGTGATCGTCATGGGGGCGGAGCCCATCGGCGTGGCGCCGTGACCACGCGAATCCAGTGCGATGGTGGTGAAGCCGCACAAGTACGGCAGCATGCGATCGAACACCGAGGAGTCCTCCGAGTTCCCGTGCAACAGCACCACCGGCGGCCCCGAGCCTTCGACCAAGGCGCTCAGGGGTCCCAGGATCATTGCCCGGTCCCTGTCGGCGCCTCGCACCCGGCTGCCCCAGCACCGTCCTCGGCGCCAAGCCCAGCACCCACCTGGGCACCGCCACCAGCGCCCAACCCCGCGCCGTACGACCGCAGATAATCCAGCAGCAACGCCTCTCCCAGCACCGCCTTGCGCAGCATCGGCAACGACACCGACTCGTCCCCGGAGTGCGCCCGCGAGTCGGGGTCCTCCACACCGGTCATCAGCACCTCGATCCCGGGGAACACCGCCGCCAGCTCGGCCGCCAACGGGATCGATCCGCCCTGCCCCTGGAACACGACCGGCTGACCGAAGGCGTCGCCCAAGGCCCGGCAGGCGACGGCGTAGGCCGGGCCGGAGATGTCCGCCTTGAACCCGGCGCCCGACACACCGTCCTCGATCACCAACGAGGCTCCGAACTCGACCCGTTCCGCCAAATGCCGCGCCAACGCCGCCTGCGCCACCACCGGGTCCATCCCCGGAGGCACCCGCAACGACAGCCGCGCCCGCGCCACCGGCTGGATCGTGTTCGAGGACTCGTCCACACCGGTCGAATCGAAGCCGATCAGATCGATCGCCGGGCTCCACCACAGCCTGTCCGCCACCGACCCCTCCCCCGCCAAGACCAAGCCAGGCACCAGCCCGGCGCCCTGCCGGATCGACTCGGGTGAAACCGACGCCCGAGTGTGACCGGTCGGAGCCAAGCCCTCCACGCAGACCGACCCGGCGGCATCGTGCAAAGTGGCGATCAACCGCGCCAACAAAGTGGGCGCGTCCAACACGACTCCCCCGAAACTGCCCGAATGCACCGCGTGCTCCGCGATCCGGAGCGTCACCGTGACGTCCGTGACCCCGCGCAACGAGACCGTCAGGGCCGGGACGTCGACCGAGGCGTTGTCGGAATCGGCGATCACCACCACATCGGCGGCCAGCCGGTCGCGGTACCGGCGCAGCAACGCGCCGAACGTGGGCGAACCCGACTCCTCCTCCCCCTCGATGAAGAAACGCACGTTGACGCCCAGGTCCGACCCCAGGGCTCGCAGCGCCGCGACGTGCAGGGCCACCCCGGCGCCGTCATCCGCCGCGCCCCGCCCGTACAGCCGGTCGCCTTTGATGACGGGTTCCCAGGGGTCGGTTGACCAGTCGTTCGCTACGGGCTGAACGTCGTGATGGGCGTACAGCAGGACGGTCGGGGCGGCATCGGACACCCAGATCTGCCCTATCACGCCGGGGCCGCCACCGGCCTGAACGATCTCGACATCTTGGCCGCCGATGCCGCACAGCAGGTCCGCCACCCGCTCAGCCGAGCGAAGTAGCACGTCAGGCGGCG
Source organism: Bifidobacteriaceae bacterium (assembly GCA_031265345.1). The sequence continues at coordinate 8,666 of JAISCU010000087.1, read as the reverse complement.
CGGACGGAGCCGCGTACGAGGGGATGGCGACCAACGACTTGAGGACTTCGACGGTCTGGGGGAACTGGGCGTCGACCCGGTCGGCCAACTGGGGCAGGGTGCTCATCCCTCCACGGTAACGCCATAGACTGAAAGGCGTGCCAATCAAGTTCAATCGGCCCGCGGCCAAGACGACCAGACCCACCAAGACGGCCACGGCCAGATCGACTGGCGACAAGGCTGGCGGCAAGGCTGGCGGCAGGGCCACCAGCAAGGCGGGGAGCCAGGCGAGCGCCCAGGCGGCCGGCGACAAAGCGGACGGCAAGGGGCGCCCCACGCCGACCCGGAAGGAGGCCGAGGCCGCGCATAAGCGACCCCTCGGCGGCGCCGGCGCGAAACCGACCACGCCGCTGACCAAGGAGCAGCAGAAGGCCGAACGCGCGCGCCAACGGGAGCGCTTCGACCTGGCGATGAAGAACGGCGACGAACGCTACATGCCCGCGCGCGACAAAGGGCCGGTCCGGCGCTGGACCCGCGATTACATCGACTCGCGGCGCGCGCTCGGGGAATATGTGGTCTTCATCGCGCTGGGGTCGCTGATCCTGCTGTTCTTCCTGGTCCAGTTGGCGCCGCTGATCGCGTCTGTCGTGATGCTGCTCATGTACGTGGTCCTGATCGCGATCATTCTCGATGCCGTCATCCGGGGCCGCAAGCTCAAGCGAGCCCTGATCGCCAAGTTCGGCGAGGACAACCTGCCGCGCGGGTCGGTCTGGTACGGCATCAACCGGTCGCTCCAGATGCGCCGCACCCGGATGCCGAACCCGCAGGTGCAACGGGGCGAGTCCGTCGACTGACGCTCCGGGCGCGCCCGGGCTCGAGTGGTTCCCGCCGCTTGAGCCGGTGATGGGTCCAGCTGTTCAAACCGCTCGCGTTCCGGTCTGCCGCGCGGCTTGGCGCTGCACGCGGGCGGCCCACAACGGTCCCTCGTAGATGAAGGCGGTGAAGGCCTGGACGGCATCCGCCCCAGCGTCCAGATAGGCCTCGATGTCCGCGGCGGTGACGATCCCGCCCACGCCCATCACGGTCCGCCCCGGCCCCAGCCGGGAACGCAGACGCCGCACCACTTCCAGGCCCCGTTCCAGCAACGGCGGCCCCGAGACGCCGCCCGCCCCCAGATCGTGCGCCACGGTCGTGTTCACGGCCACCACCCCCGCCAGGTCCAGTTCCTCGACCAGGTCGGCGATGGCGTCGATCTCTTGGTCGCCCAGGTCCGGGGCGATCTTGACCAGCAACGGCACCTCGCCCGAGCGCCCCGCCCCGGCCATCGATTGCGCCGCGCCCCTCCGGGCGGCCCGCAGTATTGGCCGCAGGGCCTCCACGGCTTGCAGATCGCGCAGGCCGGGCGTGTTCGGCGAGGAAACGTTCACGACCAGGTAGTCGGCGTACTTGGCGAGCCGCCGGGCGGAGACGAAATAGTCTTGCGCGGCCTCGGACGGTTCGGTGACTTTGGACTTGCCGATGTTGACGCCGATCACATGGTCCCAGCCGCCGCTCGAGGACCGCAGGCCGCGCAGCCTGCGGGCCACCGCCGTCGAACCGGAGTTGTTGAACCCCATGGCGTTGCGCAACGCCTTCTGGTCTAGCAGCCGCCACACCCGCGGCCGTGGATTGCCCGGCTGCGGGAACCGCGTCACCGTTCCGATCTCGATGAAGCTGAATCCGAGCGCGGCCAGGCCTTTGACGGCTTTGCCCTCTTTGTCGAAGCCCGCCGCCAGCCCCAACGGCCCCGGAAGGGTGCGGCCCAACAGCCGCGAAGGCTCGCCTTGGCCGCGCGCCATGGCCACTCGGTGAACCAGCCGCCGCGCCGGGGCGACCTCGCCCATCCAGACGATCCACCGCAACGCCAACCGGTGCGCCCGTTCCGCGTCCATGCGCCGGAAGAACGCCTTGAAGAACAGCCGATACACGGTCCCCCAGACTACCTGCCTTACCATGTCCAGGTGACCAGTTTGACCCTCGCCAGCGCCGATATCCGGGCGCTCGATGTCCCTGTAGTCCTCACCGCCGCCCCGCCGAAGGGTGGCGTCCCCGGCCTGGCCAGCCCGCAGTTGTTGGCCTCGGTCGGTTTCACCGGCAAGGAGGGCGAGGTGGTCCGCTTGGCCCGCGTCGCCGTCGAGGGCGATTTCGCGGCCCCGGTCCTGGCCGTGGTCGGCGTGGACCCGTCCGGCCCCCCGGAGTCGTTGCGCCGGGCCGTCGGCGCCGCCGTCCGGACGCTCACCACGCACGATGCCGTCCCCCGTGTCGGGCTCGCCCTCGTCTCCGATCCGTCCCAGCCGCGCGCCAGCGCCGACCAGGGCTGCCTCGCGGCGGTGGCGGAGGGCGCTTTGTTGGGAGCCGCCGATGCCGCCGAGCTAGTTCTGGCCGTGCCCGGACTTCCCGAGGACGCGGCCAAACCCGTCCGCCAACTGCTGGCCAGGGCCGAGGCCGTCGCGGGCGCGGTGAAGCTGGCCCGCCGATTGACCAACGAGCCGCCCAATCGCCTCTATCCGGAAACCTTCGCCGACCAGGCCGCCGCGGCGGTCAAGGGCAAGGGCATCCGAGTCAAAGTCTTTGACGAGGCGGAACTCGCCAAGGACGGCTATGGCGGGATCATCGCCGTGGGCCAGGGCTCGGTCCATGCGCCGAGGCTCGTCAAGTTGAGCTATTCGCCAATGCGGGCCAAGCGCCATGTCGCGCTGGTCGGCAAGGGCATCACCTTCGACTCCGGCGGCCTGTCCCTGAAGACTCGCACGGGCATGGCGACCATGAAGTCCGACATGGCAGGGGCCGCGGCGGTGCTGGGCGCCGTGCGCGCGGCATCGGACATCAAATTGCCGGTCAAAGTGACCGCCTGGTTGTGCTTGGCGGAGAACATGCCGTCCGGGGCGGCGTCGCGGCCCGGCGACGTGGTGATCATGAAGGACGGCCACGCGGTCGAGGTGACCAACACCGACGCCGAGGGACGCCTGGTCCTGGCGGACGGGATCGCCGCCGCCCGCGCCGACGGGGCAGACCAGATCATCGACATCGCCACGCTGACCGGGGCCCAGATAACGGCGCTGGGAAACAGGATCGCGGGCGTGATGGGCACCGAGGAGGTGCGCGACGCGCTCATCGACGCGGCCGACCAGGCGGGCGAGGGCGCCTGGCCCATGCCGCTGCCCGCCTACCTGATGGACGTGTTCAAATCCGAGGTCGCGGATTTCACCAACGCCAATTTGTCAGACGGCGCGGGCGGGATGCTCAGCGCCGGGCTGTTCCTGCGCCAATTCACTGGCGGTGTGCCGTGGGCCCACATCGACTGCGCCGGCCCGGCCTTCAACACCGGCGAGCCGTTCGGCTACACGCCCAAGGGCGGCACCGGCTTCGGCGTGCGCACCCTGCTCAAGCACCTCGAGAACCTGCCAAACTGACAATCGTAGTATTCTATCGGCAGACGTTAGAACACGAAAGGAGAAGCGCGATGACCAGCGTTACCGCATCGCTGAATGCGAAGGTCGATCCCGACGACAAAGCCGCATTCGTCGCGACCGCCACCGACTTGGGACTCACTCCATCAGAGGCGATAAGAGTGTTCGTGCGGGCGTTCAACGAATGGGGCGGGTTTCCCTTCGCGGTTCGCCGCTCCTTCCCGATCTCAGCGGAAGAGCAGGAATCGATCACGGAGCTTGATCGCCAAATCGCCTCTGGCTCAGTCCGTCGCTATGCCACTTTCGGCGACCTCCTGGCGGAAGTGACGGGCGAGGCCGACGTTGCTTGAGCTCGTCGCGACTTCGCGCTTTCGACGCGACCTCAAGACCGCCCTGCGGCGAGGTTGGGACACTCAGGAGCTTGATCGAGCCATCACCATGCTCCAGAAGCGTCAGCCGCTCCCCGCGAAATACGAGGACCACGGGTTGACCGGCGACCGCAGAGGCCAACGCGACCTCCACGTCAGACCAGACTGGGTGCTGATCTACCGAATCGACCGCGCGCGCCAATTGCTGCGCCTCGAACGCACCGGCTCGCATTCAGACCTGGGCCTGGATTGACACCAGGTTGGTCGAGTCCTAGCTGACGCCCATGGATGAGAGCAGGTCGGGCCCCTCGTCGGCGCCCTTGTCCGCCTTCTTCGCATCCTGGGCGGGCGCGCCGGTCAAGGCCTGCTGCGCGATCTTGCGCCGGGACTCCTCGAACTCGTCCTTGATCGCCGTCTCGCCCTGCTCCAGGGCCTTCAGGTTGCGGGCGCGCAGCTGCCGCCCGGCCGCGTCCGCCGCGACGATCGCTTGGCACTGGTTCTTGACCGAGTCGATCACCGACCAGACTGTCTCCTCCGTGATCACCGGGGCCTGGGCGGCCTCCGCGACTTTACCCACGGCATCGGCCGTCTGTTCGAACGATTGGCGGATCAGCTTGTTGACGCCCTCCTGGACGGCCTCGCCCATCTCGGCGCCCTCGCGGGCCAGGGCGGCCTGCTGCCACAGCGCCAACGACTGGCGACCCGAGGGGATGCCCATGGTCCTGAAGGTCTGCAACCTCCGGCGCATCGCGAATTGCGTGATGACCAGGTTGCGGGTGCTGGGTGCGTGCGCATAGCCCATGAAGAACTGCTGGCGCCAGTCGTGCCATGTCTTCTCGACCTCGGACAGGGCGGTGGCCAGGTTGGAGTGGATCTCACGCAGCTCGTTGACCGTGATGGACTCGCCCTTCCAGTCCACGGTGGCCACCTCGCCACCAGCCTCGGAAGACTGGAGCAACTCGTCGGCCCGGGTGAACTCGGCGCGGACGTAGTCGGTGACCTCCTCCAGGGCGGCCAGGACGGCCACCACCTCGTCCATGTGCTCGAGGGTCTGCTTGTGCAGCAATTGGCCGCGGCTGATGTTGTCCCCGAGCTTCGTCTCCATGTCCTGCAGACGGACCTCCGCCAGATCGAGCTTCTCGATCAGCGGCTTCGACTCCCTGGCCATGGTCTTGAGCGAGTACTTGGCGCCCCGGAACCACTTCTTGACGCCCTCCATCTTCTCTTCCATGCCGCGGTTGCGGAAACGCTTCTCGAAGCCGTCCATCTCCCGCAGCAGATCGTTCACGATGGCTTCCGCGTCCGGCAGTTGGATGTCCTTCTGCGCCTCCAACAACTGCACCGAGGCGGCGTTCATCTTCTGCAGCACCGGGCCGCCGAAGGCGATGATGGCGTTGAGGTCCCCGATCATCTTCTCCGCCACCGCTGGCGCGCCCTTCTTCAGGGCCGCCGCCTGGTCCGGGGAGAGCAGGGTGCGGAACTGGAAGCGCGCCTCGGCCGGGCTGGCCACGGCCTTGTCCGTCGGCGAGACCTGCGCGATGGCCTTCTCCAAGGTGGTCGCTGGCGCCGCCGATTCGGCCGCCCCCAACAGGGCGTTCATGTCCACGCCGGGGATGGCGGAGATGACCTCTGCCTCGGCCGTCTCAACGCTGGGATTAGTCATGTCCGTTCACTGCCTTCCTAGTTGGTTACTGCTTCGATTAGTCGCGATTGCCGCCGGGAGCGCCGGGGCCGCCTCCATAGGCGTCCGAGAGCTTCGCGCCCCGCTCGGACTCCAGGAGCGAATCCAGGGCCACCTGGAACTCCAGGTCCTTCGAGGCGTTGACCTGCTTGATGTTCTCGAGCACCTGTTGGTGGACCGCCTCCAGCGCGGCGCCGATGGCGGCGATCCGCGCCTCGGCTTGGGGCCACAGCCTGGGGTTGTCGACGATGTCCTGATAGTAGTCCCGGTTCACGGCCAGGACCAGCTTCTTCAGCACGTCCGCGTACTTCGCCTCGGCCAAGCGCACCTGCTGCGCCGAGCCGTGGGCGTGCAGCCTGCGGAACAGTTCTTGGACGTCCGCGATCACCGAGTTCAACAGCGCGTGGATGGGCACGCCGCGAATCCGGTACCGCGACGGCTTGGCGGCGTAGACGTCCCCTAGCTCGCGCAGTTTCAGGAGCGCCTTCTCCACCGAGTCGGCGTGCTCCGAGTTGTCGAACAGCTTCTTGTCGACCCGGCTGCGGGCCTTGCGCTTCGGGCTGGAGTGCCGCAGGATCAGCACCACCATCAACACCAGTCCCCCGACCACGGCGAATATCACCAGGCCCACAACGATGAAGAAGGTCTTGACGGGCGAGCGGCGCTCCGGCTCAGGCGCGGCCCCTCCCGATTCCGCCTGACCCGGCTCGGCACCCTCGAAGATGGATTGCAACTCGGCGGCGGAGTCGATGATCGCCGTCGATCCGTCGTTGGTGTCGGCCCGGTTGAGGACCGCCAGGAAGGCGTCCTGGTCCTCGCCCGCCAACTCGCTCCCGGGCTCCGGGCTCCCCGCCAGACCGAAACGGTCTTTGCGGCCCGCGGGGTTGTCCACCATCACGAGCACCGCGCGGCCCGCGTCGCTGGCGATCCGTTCCGCCAGTTGACCCGCCGAGTACGTCACCACCGAGTCCGGCGAGAGGACCACCAGGCTCAGCCCGTTCGGCAGGGCGTCCGCCACCGCCTGGTCGCTCGCCTCGAGAACAGTGCCGTCCAGCGCGCAGACGCGACTTGATTCCAGGCATTGCACTGCCTTGTCGAGCGTGGTGTAGTCGTCCGCCGCCCAGGCCTGGGCTCCCCAGACGCACGATGCCGCCAGCGCGGCAACCAGCGCCACGGCAGGTTTGCCGATTGCTCGTCTTCGCGTCACAAGTCCTCCATCCGGTCTAGAGCCATTCATCTCAGAAGTTGTTCATCACCGAGCGCAACACGTCCGCGATCTTGGTGGCGTCGGAGGCGTCGAAGACCTGCCCGTTCGAGGCCCGCGCCAGTTGCCCCAGCGAGTCCAGGTCGGCCGCGTCGCCGTAGGCGATCGCGAAGATCCGCACCGGCGCCTCCTCGCCGCCCTCTTGCAGGTCGCGGTTGATCTTCTGGATCAGCGATTCGATCGAGGCCGACGAGTCGGTGTCCTCGCCATCCGAGAGGACCACGATGGCGTTGATGCGCCCAGGCTCGGCGCGGGCCTTCAGGTAGTCGTAGGCGTAGCTGATCGTGTCGTAGAGCGGCGTGCCCGCCCGGCTGGCGTGGGCCAGGTCGTCGATGGAGCTCCGCAGCGTCTCCTTGCCGGTCTCCAACGGGCCGAAGTCCCGCACCGGGACTATGTTCGGCACTTCCTGGCCGTCGATGGTCCCGGTGATCCCGGTGGTGAACGCCCACACCCCGATCTGGTCGGTGGGCCGGAAGTTGTCGACCGTCGACTTGGCCGCGTCGATGGCCAAGGCGAGCCTGGTCCGGCCGTCGCCGGCGTCCTCGTCCATCGAGCCGGAGATGTCGATCAATTCCAGGACCGCCGAGGGCTTCCTGATCTGCGTCCATTGGTCGAGTGCGGCGGTGACCACTTCGGGGGTCGGCTTCTCCAGCGTCAGCGCTGGTTGGTCGGGGTCGATCCCGACTGCGGCATTCAGGTCCGCGCTCACGTCCACGGAAGAATCGAGCGGCCGGAAACCGTACTTCGGCAGGATCTGTTGGACCGTCTTGGTCTGTAGGAACTCCAAGAAGGCCGCGCCGGCCTTCTTTTGGTCCTGGCTGACCCATTTGCCGTTGATCGCGACCGCCGGGTTGTCGGACCAGACGGAGCCCTCGGACGGGTAGACGGCCACCAGCTTCTCCTGCGGCGGGGTCAGTTCCTCGCCCGGTTGGACGGTGTGCGAATCGGGATTGCCGATGTTGTAGTTGAACAGCGACGTCTCCTCGAGCGCGACCGCCGAGACGTAGGACGATCCGCCGCCGGTCAGCGACTCAGCCAGGTTCATCAGAACTTTGCCGGTGGTGTCGCCGTAGTGGATGGCCGCCGATTCGAAGACCTCGGAGAAGTCGCGGGCCGCCGCCACGTCATCGACCGTCAGGTCGGCGGCTTTGCCGGCGGCCGCGTAGGCCTGCATGACGATCATCGACAACCCGGTGGTGGACGTGTTCGGGTTGGTCTTGGAGATCTTGAAACTGCCCCACAGCGGCTTGCCGACCGAGGCCCAGCCGTCGCCGGTGATCATGGATTCGAAGTCCTTGATCCCGATCTCAGCGTCTGGCCAGCCCAACGCCTGTGCCATCGACTCCGGCATTCCGAACACCACTGGGGTGTGGGTGAACGATTCGGCGCCGTCCACGAACCCGTTCCCCGCCAGGCTCGCCACCCGATCCGTCCACACCGTCGAGGCGGGCGACCAGACGACCGGCCAGAGTGACTCGTCGCCCTCGGGCCATTCGTCCGGGCGGGCGGACAAGATGTCCGCGGCCCGGCCCGAGGACACGTTGATCGGATAGACGCTGACGCATCCCTCGAGCGTCCCGGCCTGGTCGGAGTCCTTGAAAGCTTCACCGACCTCATCCATCAGGTTCACCTTCTCTGACGAAGTGGCGACCACCAGCGGCACGCAACCGTCGTCAGCGATGTGGGCCGTGTCACGGTCCCCGCCCGTCGGCGAGCCCGAGCAGGCCGCCAGGATCAGGGCCGCCGCCACAGCCGCCGCCACAGTCAGTTCACGTTTCATCTCGCCTCATCGGGTCTTGGCGCCAGGTCCCCTCAATGCTATCTCTGCCGACTGACACCCTGTGGTCCTCCCGATGGCTTGGCGGGTACGAGCGCGCTGCCGGCCTCGGGGCGGGTCCGGCCGTCAGCTTGCCTCGCGCCCCTTC